>NZ_JBEOKT010000019.1:0-79071 GCF_040278685.1 Pontibacter populi | reverse complement strand
GATGAAGTAGATGAGCCCGAATTAGTTAGAAGAGATGATGGTTCGTTCTTAGTGAGTGGTTCTATCGAGGTACGAGAGCTGAACAGGGAGCTAAGACAAGAGCTCATAGGGCGCGATCCGGATAACTATGCCACCCTGGCCGGCTTTATCTCCTATACGTTTGGAAAGCTTCCGGCTACAGGCGAAAAGTTTACCCACAATGGCTATGAAATGGAAATAGTTGATATGGATGGGTTAAGAATTGATAAAGTGTTATTAAAACAGATTTCACAATGATTGCATACCACGCCATCAACATTATCAGCAAACAAGGATCTTACAATTCCCTACGGACTTCACAACAATCCATACTAACCCGCTTATTTCAGAAAATAAGCGGTTTTTTTGTTTCCAGAGTAACAGAAAAGAAACAAAAAAGATTTTCTACGATGTTACTCCCCTTTTCTGCGCTTGATTTATTTCTTTCCTGATTAGCACTTTCTTTATTATTCCGACCTTGGCACCTTAGGTTATGACTGCTGTTTTATACATTATGACCACTCCATATAGGACTGCCAGTGGAAGATCAATACCTTCTCGTCTTCAAGCAACAAGTACCCATAACCATAACAGAAATATTAGGTGATGCCTTTTGGGGTGCGGTACAGGTGGGTAAAGTAGCAAAAGTCAAAACCCGCCTGTTCGAGCATTTCTATTTGGAGCGTAGTCTTGCCTTCGGAGCTTAGCCTGTGCAGCAGGGAGCGGTTACGACGCAGGCTGTAATTGATCTCTTTCATCAGCTGTTCTCCCCTATCCTAGTATTTCCTACGGTTGCCGGCTGTAGCCCGGCACTGGTCTGAGCAGAACTTCTCCTGTCATCACCGTGCCGCATTGACCACAGCTACGATAACTTTTCTTGTTAGCTATATTACGTACTATTTCCATGCTCCTGACTGCTTCACCGTAAGTATCTGACTATACTTGTATTATCCGAATACTTACGGTTATAATCGGAACTTTACGAGTAGTTTACGGATAAAGGGTCGCCGGGTGCGTAACTAGCAGGTAGTAATGCTTTTATATATGTCGTCTTTTACCTATCTTATTCTTATTCTCAACCCGTTTAGTTAACGGGCTGGCTAGATAAACAGCTACTTTGCAGCTTGCTGCAACATCGATAGAAATAACAGTTTGGCGGGCATCCAGCAACATGCTCTTCACACAAAGCTACGCACCTAGTCAACAATAATATCGATATTGTAGTTGATTTTTGGTACCAGATAACTGAAGGCCTGGATGATTTACATTTAGTAATTAGTAGCTAGAACAGCACCTTAGCCAATTCGGGTGTAACCTATTAAACTTATCACAAAAAATGAGCTGGAAATTAATGAATAGCAGGCAGGAGTGATTGTAGAAAGTTTTTATAAAGAAGGTGTTATAACACTACTAAAAGGAAGTAAAGCAAGAAGGACTTAGGCCAAATGCTACTAAACCCCAGCCCTTCTTACTTTCGAAAAACAACTAATCTATAAAACTATTAGGAATTACGTTTTACGCAGGTTTAATATTATAGTTATTGAATATTTAACCGTGTAGCACACTTGAATAAGTGAAGCCTTATTCAGGAAAGAAAAAAACAAGAAGGGCTTGCTATAACCGTAGAGGAGTAATTGCCCTTCCCGTTCCAACATCAAAACAATTTTATGAAAGTACCTGCTTATACGCGGAAAGGATTGGCAAGTTTACATGAGAAAAATTATTTAATTTCTTTTAGCCAAGTAACAGCAGCTTCCTTGCTGGTAAAGCTTTCAACCACATATGGCAGGGATTGGTGGGCATCTAATTCCTTTAGAAATTGCCTGACAATGCCTTCCCGCTTCTCATCTGGGGACACAAGCCTTGCCAGCTTTTGTAGGCCGGTAACAGCTAAATCAGTCGACAACAGGGCCAAGATGGTGTTGTAATCTTCTTGGTGCATGTCCAGCTGGCTACTGCTGGTATCGAGTATTAAATATGGGATATTTTTTTCTTTCAGGGTCTTGACCATGACGGCGAAGGCGGCATAAATATGCAGCATTTCTTCCTGCTTCATGTCAGGGCAGGTCGCATATAAAATATCAGTTGCTGCATCGTAATCCAGCACCATGTACCCGTTATGGAATAGTATCACACGATAAAACGTAACATTTCATGTCGTTACGCAAATAAAGATAATATGATGTAAAGGTTAGCCTTCCTTATGCAGCAGCCACCGGACGGCTTCTTCCTTGCTGGTAAACATTCCTACCTCTACTACCATGGGCACCGCTCCCTGAATGGTATCCAGCATGGAAGCAATCTTTTGTTCACGGATAGCATCTGAAGTGGTCAGGCGGGCTACTTTCTGAAGGGACGTTTGCAATAAGCCAACGGTCAGTTGGGCCATATTGGTTTTGTATTCCGTTTCGGACAGGTCTTGCGTGTTACGGGTAAAGTCCAGTAGCAAGCGGGTGATGTTGTATTCTTTTACGAACGTGATGATAGAGATAAAGGCACTCCGAACTTCTCTTGCATCGTAGGGACGAATAGATGGCTGGCAGGTTATTAGCAGGTCTTGTGCTGGCTGGTAGTCCAGCTCAATAATATGGTCTTTATAGAGTATCAACGGCAGGTGTGCAACTCAATTCAAAAATAGTTGCTTTAATTTCGCAATACCTTCTATATTTATTTCATCTCCTTCCCCCATCAGCGGGTGCAGTTCTGCCAGCAACGCAGGATTGGTCACATACATACGGTCAAGGTACATCCCGCCATTGAAAAAGCGGCAATAGGTACGGTCAGCACTGCATGTCAGTATCAGCAGGTCTGCTTTCGTTAGTGTAGTGAGAAACTTGGTTAATTCAGGCATAAGAAAACGTAATTCATTGCAAGTTAAGGCAAAAGTAGGCGAATTGATATGACTTCAAAAAAGAATCTGTCGCATTTTTTACGACAGCCTATAAGGTAGGTCCAAAATTTGGTATCCCCTTACCGAATTAAAAGTAAGACGTAAGTGCCGCGCAGAATTTCATTATTTTTTCAAACAGGCCTATATTCCTTATCCGACTGTTATCAAAAACCATGGATGGTTAAATTTCTCTCTTAAACAGTTGGAACATAAAAAAGGGGCCACCCCCTTCCGGTAGTGGCCCCATCTACTATTTATGAACAGGAATATAAGCAAGTTTGCTTAGTTTGGATAGAAACGCAGTTGTAACAGTTTCAGGCCATTGTTATCATACTCCCAGAAGTAATCTTCCATGGCTTCGTCAAACAGCGGATAAGTGCCCGCTTCCAAAACCACTTCTCCATCTACCAATACATCCGCTAACACGGTTACGAAAAGCAGGGAACCGCTTACATCGGTGAATTTGCCATAACGGGCACGGTCCATGGTAATGCTTTCGCAGGTAATCTCGGCTTCCACGTACACCCCGTCGCCTGTATTGACCATATCAGCGCAGGTAGTTATTGTTACAGAACCACCGCGGTTGCCGGGAATTCGGGCGTAAACTTTCCATTCAGAAGATACGTCTTTCGGCAGCTGGAACGTAGCACCGTCACTGTCTGTTCCGTTGGCATCCAGAACCATAAAGCCTTCGCCAGCTGGGGCCGGTGTCAGTCCAATGCGTGTTTTACCATACTCTTTAACAAAAATACGACCGCCGTTATTGCCCGTCATATCCGCTGTTTTGTCTTTCGGCACACCAATAATGTTCAGGTTATAGTGGGCACCCGATGGGGCTCCGCTGCCTGTTGCCAGCGAAGTAGAACTTGCGCCTAAAGTGGCAGATGGCATTACATCTTGTTCGTCAGAACATCCAACAGCGAACAGTGCCGGCATTACCAGCAGACCGAAAAGTTTTGCTTTTCTCATAATTGTAGAAGGTTTTAATGTGTTAAATGGTTTATTTATATAACTATCAGGCTTATACAATATGACTTTTTTAATTGTTTCATTAAAAAGTATAATTTTAAAATAAAATTGTTACACATGTCGTAAAGCCTGTTTTTTACCTTGTGTTATTTTTTTAAGTCACACAAGCAACTCATTACAAGGTATTTGTATTTAAAAATTAAAATATAAAGATGGTTTAATATTGATAACTGGAAAGGAAGTGTGTTGGATGATAAGGTTGGTGCCTATAAAATGTATAAGTTCAAGGGGGGGTAGGTCAGAAATTAGGTTTACCCTTATCCGTTTAAAAGTAAGAAGTAAGTGCCACGTACAATTTTATTATTTTTTTGAAAGGTATACTTTTCTGAAAAGAATTTTCGCTTCCCTGCTACAGCAACAATATTAAACTTATTGAAGAGCCCATTAAGAACTGGACAAGGCCGTAGATGCCTTTTACAGGCCACAGGCGTTCACTGAAGAAGCAAAACGCAGGAATAACTTGTTTGAACTATACGAACGCTATACAGCCGGATTATTCGCTGTAGAGAAAGAGAGGAAAAAAGAAGACCTAAAAGGTCGCTGCTGATGCAGAATAGCTGTACAGCACGTATGCCGGTGGCCGTATTAGATTGTGAACGTATACATGGCAAAAAAACAAACCCAACCTGTATTGGGTTGGGCTTGTTTTACATTTAACACCTATTAAAAAATCACTGCATTAATCATTTCGGTCGCGTGAAACGGTACTGATATTGTTGTTGGCATCTATTACAATGTCATACTCGTGGCACGTATCCATCTGTACTGTTTCCACCAATTCAGTCTTATCCAGTGTAATCGTAAAGGTAACAGTTCCTTTTGCATAACTGCTTGCGGCTGAAGTACTGTTAGGCATCACGTTGTTGATGTTTTCTGTATTACCGTTTGAGGTTTTAATCTGCACACTGGCTTCCAAAGTTCCTTCGTTGATGACCTTTGCACGCGGGTTCTCATCATCACACTTATCGCAGCTGCTCATTCCGGCCATAAACAGGCCTGCTACCACTGTTGTCATTAAGAATCTAAATACTTTCATGTTTGCTTTTTTATGATTGTCCTACTCGTATGGCTTTTCGGTCACGCCTTGTTTATTGATTGTTTCCTACGTCTGCTAAATTCAGATAATTGTCGTCTTGTTGTAAAAGGCCAACTAAGCCCTTTTTATAGACTTATGTAAAATAAGTGTAAAGTACAATATTATATAAATATAAACACCTAAAGTGAGCCAGTTAGCAACAATGTGATCAAATATAGTATAATCTGTTTATTCAGCAACAAAAAACGCTTCTACTGATTTAATGCAACTTAAAACGATATAAAGTGGATTGGTTTAAACTTTAAACATTCTTGCCAGAAGTAAAACCAATGAATTAGCTATTTAACTCCACGAACAAAATACTGCTGTATTATTCGTTAATGAGAAAAAAGAATACAATAAAGCCAGCAATATACGTAGAATAGTACAGGCTATTTTGAGAAAGTAGTTTATTGAAGAAAGCACTTATTGGGTATATATTACCGGTAAGTGCTTTTTGATTGCGCCTAATTCGTCACCAAAAATAGAAAGCTCTTATCATTAATTAATAAACAAGGAATAAGCAGTTAAAATCAGTGTTGGGAGATGGATGGTGTAATTTCTTAAGCCGTTACAGAGTTTTTGACGCCTATATTTTTTTTATTAAGAAGATTTTCTTGTCTTATAAAAACTACCTGCCTTGAAAAGAGAAATAAACTATGGAATAGTATTTCTTTATTAAACAGTTTAACACGTCTGAAGTTGATTAGGTTGGGTTCATCGAGGCCTTTGCAGAGTAGCTATCAATTAAATTTCAAAGTTATAATTGCCAGCTAGTAAGCACTGTATCAAGCCTCATAACAGAGTTATTATGAACCGTATAGGATGGTCTTCGTAGAAATTTATACAACCACACCTACTTAACCTATGAAAATTACTATAACATCACTTCTACTTGGCCTTGGACTATTGGCTGCCTGTAATAACCCGGAGGGCAGTGTAGAAAACGATTCTTTGGCAGATGCCACAAAAGATACTGCGGTTGTATACGATGACGAAGGCGCTCAAATAGAAGCGGATGGAGCAGAGATCGTAGACCTTGGAGAAGACTTTTGGGCCAGCATAGACTGGGAAGCCCCAGTGAGTGATGATCCTAACCTAACAAGAGAAGGAATAGAAGTCCGAACAAGCGCTGCATATAGCGTCTATACTATGGACGACCGGGTGCTTTTTGACACAGACAAGGCCGAAATCCGCCCTGAGGGTGAAACCAAGCTGCAAACTATAGTGGAAAAGATAAAGAACCTGCAGCCCAATAGCCAGGTACGCATTTTTGGACATGCAGATGCACGCGCCGGGAATGAATATAATAAAGAGCTTTCCGCGCAACGCGCAAACGCTGTGAAGGACTGGCTACAAAACAAGGGTGGAATATCTCCTGATCGCCTTTCGATCGAAGCAATGGGTGAGTCAGAGCCAAGGGCTACCAATGAAACAGCTAAGGGAAGGCAGCTTAACAGACGAGTAGCTATAGTTGTAGCCACAGGTCAGCAATAACTATCCCGGTTAGAAATATAACTTAAGCTTTTTTGCTGACTGATAATAAAAAAACACTTCCGGATAATTCTCAGAGAAATAAAGATTAACTTATCCAGAGTACCAGCTTTTTAGGCAGTATTGAAATTGATAATGCTGTTTTTATAATAATATTTGATCAGTGAATTTAACAGGGCAGCTGCTATTAATACTTTTAATAGCAGCTGTCCTGTTAAAGGCTACAGGCTATAGTTACTCTCCCTGCGGCTCATTATTTACGTTGCGAAAGGGAATATCTTTTTGATAGTCGTACAATTTGATCTCCTGTATGTTGGCTGGCATACCAAATCCTTCTTCTAGCAGTGCCTTTGTTACTACTTGCATAATGCTCCCCTTAAGCAGCATTACCCCTTTTTTGTAGTCGTTAGTTTCAGTCCAGAAGAACACCCTTAAATTCAAGGTGTTTGTGCTCAGTTCATCAACGATTGCATAGGGTGGATCATTTTGTAATACTCCTTCTACTTGGAGAGCAGTTTTTTCTATTAAATCGATGGCAGCTTGTATGTTGTCATTGTAGTCAATGCCTACAACAAAATCCATCCTTATCAAGCCATTCTTTGTAAGGTTAGTTACCTTTGACTTGAGAATCGTACTATTGGGAATAAATACATCCTTACTTTCAAATGTTAGCACATGCGTCACCCTGAGCTGTAAGGCTTTCACCTTTCCTAAAACATCCTCTACCTCAATAGTATCATTAATCTCAAATGGCCGGTTAAAAGCAAGGATTAGGCCAGCCAGAAAGTTCTCTGCGATGTCTTTGAATGCAAATCCAATGACAACAGCAGAAAGGCCGGCACCTGCCAACAGTCCACCAGCAACCCCAGTTAAACCTAAGGTTTGAAGTACTAACAACAACCCCACTATTACCACAGCCCATTTAGATACCAGCGCAATGTACTGACCCGTTATGCGGTCGTGCGCTTTGCGTGATAGCTTTGCATCCAGTAGGGTCTTCACTTTACTTGCTACCCATAACGCAACAAAGAAAATTAACAGAGCGAGCAGAATGTTAGGCAGCAGGAACAGAAACCGTTCCCAATAATCATTAAGTACATCTGTTATGCCTGCTGTAGACTCAACGAGGCGATTGGCTTTTTGCATAGTCTGATATTATATGCTTTCAATTCTTGGATGAATCTAAGCGTGCTGCTTCTGTTATACTTATCACAACAAACCCATGTTTTAAATTGACCGGAGATACTTTAACAGAATTGCTTCTGCAGATCCTGAACACAAGCTTATAAAACCTTTTTAACTCAAACACTTAGCTCCCGTTAACCTGAAAAGAGCAAATTCGACTGTATGAACACTTTATACCTGATTTTAGGACTTTTACTTTTTATTGTAACGGTGATGGACCTAATTAAGACCACCTTTTCCTCAAATGGAGGAGGTATGATCACAAACACTGTATCAAAAGCGGTTTGGAAAATCTTCTTTGCTTTGGCAGGTAAAGACGGCAAGTCCAGTGCACTCAGTTATACAGGCCCTGCTGTGCTAATCTCCATACTCTTGGTGTGGATCATCGGTCTTTGGGGTGCCCTGTTTCTATTACTGCTTTCTGATAAAGACTCCATAGTGAACAGCAGCACCCTGGTTATCGCAAGTCCTCTGGAGAAACTATACTACGCCGGCTTCACGCTCTCTACGCTGGGTGTGGGAGATTACATAGCCACTACCAACGCCTGGCGTATTATTACCAGTCTTGCGGCCTTCTCCGGCCTTGCATTCATTACCGCATCCATAACCTATTTTGTACCCGTGCTCTCTGCGGTAGGGCTGCAAAGCAAACTGAGCCTCTACATCAGCAGCATGGGCAAAACTCCGCAACTGATCCTGGTGAATAGCTGGGACGGCAAAGACTTTTCCTCCTTTTTCGATACCACATCTGACCTTTGTCAGATGCTGATGCAGCACACCATGAACCACCACTCCTATCCTGTTATCCATTACTTCCACAACAACCAGGTGAAGCTGGCCATTGCACCAGCCATTGTACTGTTAGACGAAGCCTATCACCTTCTAGAGCTTGCCGGAGCAAAAGATGAGCTAAAAATGGAGATGCTCCAGATTACACTGAAGACCTACAAAGAAACGATGAAGGAGAGCTTTCTTAAAAACACCAAAGCTCATAGAGAGGCACCTACACCAGACCTGGCACAATTGCATAAAGCAGGCATACCAGTAAAAGACACGGATCAGGTAAAACAAGTGTTTGAGCAAGAACTGCACGAACATCGTCAACTGCTGACTTCACTACTGGAGAAAGATGGCTGGTCGTGGAAAGAAGTGTATGACCCGTCGTATTAACCAACAATAAACATAATTTCTTTATTGACAACGCCTTACATCCCATAAACTAAAAAACAAGTAAGATCAACTATAAAGCTCAAAGATGTAAGCATGAGGCACATGATTGACGTTTTTTGGATGATGTATTGGTAGTGGTGGATCTTCTGGACCATGGTTGCGATCATCACTTTTGCCGTTTTCTGCTGTATCCGCAGAAACAGTACAAGAAATGCAATTCCGTTCGATATACTTAAGCGCAGTATGCAGCCATTGAAATCGATATAAAAGACTACCACATCAGAAATAGAGTGCTGGTATAAGGCGATTAGTCCTGTGTGTAGATTTCTTTTTTCTTACCTGCCATGATCTGCGCATGGTTAATAGCTGCTACCAAAACCACCCCACCCAGTATATTCCCGATCAGGGAAGGTAAAGTATAGTTCAAGAGTACGTTCCCCCAGGAGGTTTCACCCATGGCAGCAATCGTAAAAGTTTCCATAGAACCCGCGATAACATGGCTGAAATGCCCGATGGCAACCACGTAGGTCACAAGTATAATGATCCACAAACGCGCTGTTCCGGCATCAGGCAACAGCCAGACCATCAGCGCAATGAGCCAGCCGGCAAATATTCCTCGCAGCAGCACCGTTCCAAACCCCGGCTTCAGGGCCTCGTGACCTAATTTAGCAAACGTTTCGAGCACATGCGGATCGAAAGCTGCCGTATGTGCCACCACAAGTGCGACAAGTAAGGTACCCAGCAGGTTGGCCAGCAGCACTACGCCCCACAGGCGCGTGACGTTCCAGAATTTTTCAAGCGTTTTATGTTGCAGCAGCGGCAGAATAGGCCTGAGGGTATGTTCCGTAAAAAGTTGTTGCTTGCCAAGTATAACAATGACAAATCCCATTGTATACCCAAAGCTCGACACCAGCACCGTCCATTCCGCATCCGGCAGGTAAGCCTCTAAAACTCCCTCCACGATCATGGATAAACTCATGGCCAAGCCTGCTGCTAGGCCAGACCAAAACAGGTTAAACGTAGGGCGCTCAAGCTGTGACTCTCCCTCTTTCCTGAGGGCATCATGTATAGCCTTGGCAGAAGGAGAAATTTCAATTTCTTTTGCCTTCTCATGTGCGTGGGTTTGTTTTTCCTCAGCCATACTTAAGATACTTTAAACCATAAACCTGAAACATTTTCATTATGGTAGATTTTATCGTTTACACAGTTCAGTATCTACCTTTCATTCGCTTAGGTACATGTATTTTGCACCTATAGCACGATATGTAAGGGTATACTTATCACATATGTATTATGTTTGATTTGTTCATACGTTACAAAACTGAAAAGCAACTCATGGCTACTCCATCCGGTATACTTTCCCAGTCTTTCCGGTAGGCCCTTCGTTATCATTACCAAGCAGATATACCTCCCCGTTATTATCCTGGCCAAAGCTTAAAAGGTAATGCCCGAAAGCATTGTTAGGCCTGTTATTGAAGTGCAGTTTTCTGTACTGCCACGGACCAGTGTCACCGGATACTTCTGCTGCGAAAATGGCTCCGTCTGGTTTGCCGTGGTGTTGGGTCCAGACACCGAATAGGTAGTTGCCATTTAATCCTGCACGCATCTCGCCACGGTACACATAACCGCCCACACCCACAATACCCAGGCCTTCCTGCGGGTAGCTCATGCTGTTCTTGAACTCTATCACGGGATCGGTGAATTTGTTGCCGAGGCGGTCCTCCTCCGGGCAGTCAGGCAGCGGGTTCTTGTTATCGGCTGCGTTAAAGCAAGTGGTGCCCTCCTTCACGTTCCAGCCATAGTTAGCGCCCTTTTTGATCACGTTCATCTCCTCGCGCAGCACCTGCCCCGCATCGCCGGCTATGATCATACCTGTTTCTTTGTCTATTGAAAATCGGTAAGGATTACGCAGGCCGTAGGCGTAGATTTCTTTCATACCGTTATTGCCATCAGCAAACGGGTTATCGGAGGGAATACCATAAGAGACACCACTGTTTACATCAATGCGCAAAATGCTTCCCAGCAGGTTCTGCTTCACGTCCTGCCCGTTGCCACCTTCGTTCTCCTTATACCAGTCTGCCACATGGCCCGTGGCAATATCGTTTTTGTTGCCCCCATCTCCCAGACTGATGTACAGGTAGCCATCCGGCCCGAACATCAGGGTGCCGGCGTTGTGGTTATCCTGCGGTTGGTCCACGTACATGATCACCTTTTCGGAGTTTAGGTCAACTTTTTCACGATTGCTGCCTGAGGCGGTATATTGCGCTATTACGCTGGTATGGTCAAAATTATTAGGAGCTCCTTTCCGCAGCGGTGCACTGTAGTATATAAAGAACCTCCCGTTGCTTTTGAACTCCGGGTGGAAAGCCAGCCCTAATAGACCGCGCTCTTCATGTTCGGGCTTTAGCTTTACGATCTTACTTTCCAGGTTGAGGTACGGCTCCGGCTGCAGTTTACCTTCCTTCACCACACGCACCTCTCCTATCTGGTCCAAGATGAAAAGCCTGTCGTCGTCCAGGGGCTGCGTCAGAAAAACAGGTGAGACCAGACCGGAGGCGACCAGTTGCAGCCCCACCGAATCTAAATTGGTGTTTTCTGTTTGTGTGGTACCAGCAGTGGTAGTTGTATCAGCTGCTTCTTCGGGGGTTGACGTAGTGGTGCAGGATACGCATAGGAACAAGCCAGATATGGCGAAGAGAATAAAGTTCTTTTTCATAGGTATAGGATTTTGGATTATCAGATAGTAGTATACTTGTTGACTTTTGCTACAACCCTGGTCACTCGAAATGGATTATAACCGAAAATGGGCTTGTACTTGCCTCTAACTGCACGCTTAGATGGTCATAAAAAACGAATCGCTTGTCAATTGTGATGATATTGTCTTCCAGGGCCTGTGGCGGTTCCAGCAACTGACTATAGATGGGAATGTCCTTCTCGTCCAGCACAATTAGTTTCAAACTCTCTCCTGATGCCGGCCACTTTTTAACGTTAACTTGCTTAATGTCCATACTTCTGGTTGATTCACTTCCCTCCAACCTTAGAGTAGCATTCGACTTGGTGAGTTCCACTGTTTTCATAAACTAATTTTAATGATGATTTAATTTGTTTCTTACGCATGCGTACGGGAATCTGCTCCTTCATGTCTCAAAGCCTCTTTCATCTCACGTTCCGTAGTATTTCCCCAGAACCTCCTGTATTCCATCTCATCAGTCGTATGCTGAATGGGCTGCAAGTCTGGTACTACCTGCAACAAAGCCTGCTGCAATGCCTCGTAAGTACGATACCCAACCACCATTACACCCTGTTCTTCTCCTACCCTTTTTATGGTAAGTGTCGGGAAACGGCTGATAGCATGGAGCCTCACCTGCATTAGGTCCTGCTTAAAGGCCTGCCGTGCTTCCTCGCCGCCAAGCTCCCGCTCAAAGGCTGACACATCCAGAAGATCTGGTAATTCTTCGGCCAGTTCTCCTGCGACCTGTAACAGCACATCCCGCTCCGAAATGTTCTTGCCATGCAGCATCACCGCCTCACGCACCCGGCGCAAGTAATTCTCTGACGCTATCGGCGACTGCAGTTCTGCGGCCTTTACGGCAATGCAGGCCGGATAAGAAGAAGCAGGTGGATTATCATACCACACCCTATCCTGGATTGGCATGCCTGAAATATACTTGGCCTCCATCCAGAGGGGCCCCATCTGTAATGGCCGGCTTATCGAGTTCATAGGGTCGTTAAAGCTGTTCCAGTTGGCAATTAGCCCACCCATGCAGTAGCGCCACTTTATCTTACCTCTGTACTCGAAGCGCAGCCTGCGCCACTGTGGCTCCATTGCCCAGCTCCAGCAACAAAGAGGGTCGGTGTAGTATACTATCTCCACCGACCCCGCCTCTGTTTTTAGGTTTAGTTTGCTTTCTTTTTTGGTCATAAGCTAATTATATCCCGGCTTACAAATTATTATGCGGGTACTCGCACCATTGATTCTCCCCAGTTGGTACGGCAGCTTTCACTTTTTTGCTGCGTTCCTGGCTAAGGGCTTTGTCTTGGGCCTCCACAGATTTCGTGGTGCGGTCTGTGCCTGTTGGTTTATGGTCAAGCATACCATTTGTTTCTACCACATGCTCAAAGGGCTCATGAATGTACTGCCATGTTTCTCCCAGTCCCGGACTCTTACCTTCATTCCACGGGCCTTTAACATCGGCACCATTGCTCATGTTAAAGTAGGTGTTGCTGTAACGCGGGTCACTCTGCAGTACACCCGGCGGGAAGTTAGGCTGTATGGTTTCCAAGGCCGCCTCAAACATCTGGAAGTGCGCCACCTCGCGCGTCATCAGGAAATTCAGCGTCTCTTTTACATAAGGGTCGTCGGTGAATTTCATAAGATATTCGTAAACGATCTTGGCCCTGGACTCAGCTGCGATGTTAGAGCGAAGGTCTACTGTAGGATCGCCATTGGCGTTTACATAAGAACCTGACCATGGCACTCCCTGGCTATTTGTAACAGTTGGTCCACCGCCGCTCACAACCAGGAACTGTGGGTTCATCATGGCGTTATGGATGAAGTCTTCCTTTTTGGCCTTTCCGTCCAACAGCTGCATGATCTCGGCCTGGTCGGCTGCATTTTTCAGCTCCCCGTTTATGCCTCCGAGCAGCATCTGGATGGTTGCACCCACTATTTCCAGGTGACTAAACTCCTCCGTGGCAATATCCATCAGCAAATCATACTTGTCGGGATGGGGCTGTCGCATGGCAAAAGCCTGTGTAAAGTACTGCATGGCTGCTTTCAGCTCCCCGTTTGGCCCCCCGAACTGCTCCAGCAGCAAACTGGCAAAAGCCGGATCCGGTTTAGACACACGTGCATTGAATTGTAACTCCTTAACGTGATAAAACATTTGTCCTCCCTTCTTTAGTTAAACAAAAACATCTATTTTAAAACGGTGAAAAGGAAGGAGAGTTTGTAAAAAAGAAAGCTTATTTAGTATTCTTTACGCCTGCAGATTTCTCTAACAAACATCCGATGATCGTATACTTCCCAATAGTGTTATTGTTGGTTGCAGCGACAGTAGCATTAGGCAACATCTTTTCCTTGCGCAAAGAACTGGATTGGATCGTAACCATTGCCACCCTGATTGGGTTTATAACTGTTTTTTTTGCCACTGAGTTAGCACACCCGCTCAACACCGGACTTACTGACCATGCACAACTGGTACTAGACCAGCACGACCTGTATGCTGAATGGACAGTATACTTGGGAGGGATTGGTCTGGTAGCGCAGCTTCTCAGCTAGTTCCTGTTTAAGGGAAAACGCTGGAGGGTAGCAGTGGCCGCGCTTATTTTAATAGGCTCAGCTTACGCAGTATCTATGGCCGGACATTATGGTTCGCAACTGGTGCATATAGAAAGTGTGGGGCCACAAGGTAAATTTCAGGAAGAACACCACCATTAGATAAACTACATATAAGCAAGTATAAATATAACAGTAAAGAGGCTTCTTATCAATTTACCAGAAGCCGCTTTTAATTTATAGGTAGAAGACTTTAAGCTTTAGAAGTAATAATATTGACCTACTTCAATAAACAAACGTGAGTCCAGCGCCATACTTCATGTCGCTGTCGTAATGCGTGGAAAGCGATACATACTTGGTGACCACATATCGCAGACCGGCCATATATTCTCTATCAGTGTTACCCATCAGGTTCAGGCGCAAGCGGTTGGTCAGTGGTATATCTTCGCGCCGCAACTGCAAACGTATTTTACCTTTGGTGTCTACCCTCATTTCCGACACGATCAGCATAGGCAAGGTATACTGCACACCGGCTACAGCCACCTTCCGATTGTCCTGATTGCTTAACTGTCCAAACATATTTTCCTCCGCCTCATCTTCTACACTATATGATAAATTCTAATATCTAAATCTTTATCGTTCACGCAGGAATAAACTACTAAATAACTCACTAGAAAAGCTGCAGAAAAAAATATGACCTCTATATGAAATATTAAACCGTAGCATTCAAAAGAAAACTTGCCCAAACCAGTTTTAAATAACTTACTTAGTACAATAATTCTTTAAATATAACCTCATCTTGAGAGCATAAAAATAACATTTGTATTAGCAAAAAACACTTTAGCACCAGCAATGACCAATGTATAACCATGAAGAGGAAGTATACTAATTAAACCCAGAAAAACTATTCTTTGGCGACCAGCCACGCAAATGTGATATATTGAATGAGTATTTAATTAATTTTATATTTGGAAGTCTACATGTAAATGTTTCTGTACCTATGAGATTAAATTTTCATGTAAGTATTGTGATGCATTTATTCTAATTTAATTTATCTCCTTATGCTATTAAAAAAATATTTCATTGCAGTCTTACTACTTACCAGCATTCTCCCGGGCTGTAATGACCTTATGGTACATGAAGAGCAGACGATACCACTAAACATAAACTACCCGGCAGCCTTTGTTGTAAATGGCAAGGATAATACCATCTCCGTTATTAAGCTTAGCGAAATGAAAGTAACTGAAACTATCAAGCTCAAAGATGCCACCACACCACATCATATCACGCTAAGCCCTGATAAAAAACAGCTAGCAGTAGCTATAACATCTGCTGATCTGAGCGGAGGACACGGTGGAATGGAAGAAGAAGCCACTAACTATAAAGTTATTATCCTTGATGCTGAAACAGGGTTGGTAATCAAAACTATAGTTTTACCTAAAATGCCCCACAATGCAGTTTATAATGCTACAGGTGATGAGCTATGGATGGGACAACAAGCGGACGGTGCCGGGTCAGTTATAGTATACAATACCACAGACTGGTCTATAAAAGATGTTATACCGGTAGGTAAAAGTCCATCAGAGATTACTTTCTCGGCAGACGGTTCATGGGCTTTTGTAGCCAATACAGATGATGCCACAGTCTCTGTCATTGATCCGGTTACAAAATCCATTTCAGCAACACTTCAAGTTGGGGAAGATCCTGTAGGTGCCTGGCCTGCTGCAGACGGTAACATGTATGTGGATAACGAGACTTCACAAACAATTAGCATTCTAAACGTAGCAACTAAAACTATTGCAGAAACACTTAACCTGGGCTTTAAGCCTGGATATGCTGCTTATCAAGAAAAAACCGGAGAGCTATGGGTGAGTAATGCCACAGATGGCAAAGTAGTAATTTACTCCCGCAACAATAACAGCTGGCAGCGCAAAACAGAAATTGCAACAGGAGCTGACGCACACGCTATTATTTTCAGTGAGGATCAGAAGCTTGCCTATGTCACAAATCAGGGTGCACACACGGTCTCGGTTATCAATACAGCAGATTATTCTAAAGTAACCACGCTTTCAGTTGGCAGAATGCCTAATGGCATTGTAATCCGATAATATACTATAAACCCTCTATTTACCCATGTTTATCAAACCTTACCTGGCGAAACCAATTTTAGGCATAGCTACCTTATACTTACTCTCAGTTGCTCCGGCCCTGGCACATGGCGGCGAAAAGCACGAAAAGAAGAAACCTGAAGCCACAGCAGTAAATACAGAAAATGTTGATACTGTCACGTCTCAGCAAACTGCACCTGACACGGCAGCATTAACTCCTGCCACTACAGTTCATACAGAGGCTCACGAGCAAACTCCCAGCAAGGTACATGCCTCGCTCAGTGATTTTCCGAACACGCACCCGCTTATCGTCCATTTCCCGATCATGCTGCTGATGGTAGCAGCAGCTGTACTTCTTGCCAACATCGTTTTTCTGCGTAAGGAGCTGGACTGGGTAGCAACTATAGCTGCGCTGATAGGATTTACAACTGCTTACCTGGCTGCTAACTATAACCACCCGCATACCGACGGATTGACTACACACGCGCAGCTTGTACTGGATCAACACGACCTGCATGCTGAATGGACAGTATACCTGGGAGGGATTGGACTAGCAGCACAACTTCTTAGCCAGTTTCTGTTCAAGGGCAAACGCTGGAGCGTAGCAGTGGCTGCGCTTATTTTAACAGGCTCAGCTTACGCAGTATCTATGGCCGGACATTATGGTGCGCAACTGGTGCACATAGAAGGTGTAGGCCCACAAGGTAAGTTCTTAGAAGAACACCACCATTAGAAGTAACTCTACTTAAGCAAGTATAAACTAAAAAGAAAACGGCTCATATCAGGAGTCGTTTTCTTTTTAGTTATCAGACTGTAAGCGTTATGAATAACTATTCGGAGCTGCTTTAATACACAAAGGTAAGGCCGGCGCCATACTTCATATCGCTGTCGTAATGCGTGGAAAGGGATACATACTTGGTGACCACGTATCGCAGGCCGGCCATGTATTCTTTATCGGTGTTGCCCATCAGGTTCAGGCGCAGGCGGTTGGTAAGCGGAACGTCTTCGCGCCGCAGCTGGAAACGCAATTTACCCTTGGTATCTACCCTCATTTCCGACACGATCAGCATCGGCAACGTATACTGCACACCCGCTACGGCTACCTTCCGATTATCCTGGTTGCTCAGCTGCCCAAACATATTTTCCTCCGCCTCATCTTCTACACTATTGTAGTGATAGTCAAAACCTATAAACGGAAACAGCCATTGCATTTTACCGAAATACCGTCCAAAGTAGGTCTCACTTTCAATGCCATATTCCTTCTTAAAACCGATTCGCCACTCTGTAGAGATCTGGTAACGGGAGTTAGCCAGTATAAATTCGCCGTCGCTGCCGTTGCTCTCCAGACCTACCATCACCGAGGGTAAAAACATTTTTTCTTCCATATTCAGTCTTTTCCAGGCCAGCTGCGGATCCGGAAGCTCAGGATTTGGCGGAGAATTCTGGTACGCAAACACCCGGCCCATACCGGCCATCATATGGTAGAGTATGTGGCAATGGAAAAACCAGTCGCCACTCTCCGAAGCTGCAAACTCCAGGGTGTCTGTCTCCATTGGTAAAATATCGACCACGTTCTTCATAGGTGCATATTCGCCATGCTTGTTCAGCACCCGGAAGTCGTGGCCGTGCAGGTGCATCGGGTGGCGCATCATGGAGTTGTTGAACATGATCACTTTCACGTTCTCGCCTTTTTTGATCAGGATCTTATCCGACTCAGACACGGTTTTATTGTCTAAGGTCCAGACGTAGCGGTTCATGTTGCCAGTAAGCTCAAAGCGCAATACTTTCTCCGGCCCGGGTTTAAGGGTTGTTTTCTCAGTTGCACGCAGCATGCCATAGTTCAGGGTTACCATCTCTCCATTGCTGCCACTCGTGCCCATGTTCTGCATATCGTGCCCATCCATGTTATGGCCCTGGTGTGCGGTGGTGTCTACTTTCTGCTTCATTTCCATCGGTTTTTCGGAGGCTGGTTTCGCTGTCTCGCCTTCGTGCATGCTATGGTCCTGACCTGAGGCTTCTGGGTACATCACGCTGTTCATGTCCATTTGCTGGTTGCTCATGACCATGTCCATTGGCTCCATGTCCCCGTTCATTTTCATCATGTCGTTCATCATCTTCATGCCTTCAAAGTAGTTCAGCTTTCCCAAACGCTGCGCTTTCATTTTCATGCCCCTGCCCAGCCACAGCGAGGTTGAGTTGGTACGGTCTTCGGCAGTTGCCAGAAATTCATATTGCATGTTCTCAGGTATAGTTACCAGCAGGTCGTAGGTTTCGGCGGGTGCTATCATCAGGCGGTCCACCTCCACCGGCTCTACATCGTTGCCGTCGTTGCCCACTACCGTAATCTTACTGCCAGAGTAGGTTAGCCAGAAGTAGGTAGAGGCCCCGCCATTTACAACCCGCAGCTTTACAACATCTCCGGCTGTAAAGTGTGTTTGCTCGGCAACGTCCTGCCCGTTTGTCAGGAACTTCTCATACGCCACGTCGCTCACATCCATGGCTGCCATCCGCTTCCACTCATTTTTAAGCTTGGTACCGAAGTGGCCTTTCCGGATGGCCTCCGCATAGCCCTGCGTCGCCCCTTTCTCAATAGCAAACCAATCGTTGGCACTACGCAGCGAACGGTAAACTTCCTTCGGGTTCATATCGGTCCAGTCGCTAAGCACGATCGGTATAGCAGGCAAATCGGGTTCATTTACTTTATTAAAGATCAGGGCGCCGTACATCCCGCTTTGCTCCTGGAAGGCGCTGTGGCTGTGGTACCAGTAGGTGCCGTTCTGGATGATCGGGAATTTGTACAGGTAGGTAGAGTGAGGCGCGATCGGTTTCTGGGTAAGCCAGGGTACGCCGTCAAAGCGGTTAGGCAAGAACACCCCGTGCCAGTGTATAGAGGTTTCCACGTCCATCTCATTATGCACATAGATCTCGGCTGTATCGCCCTGGGTAAAGGTTAAGGAAGGTGCCGGAATGCTGCCGTTTATGGCCACCGCTCTCCTGGTTTTTCCGGTAAAATTCACAAGGGTATCCCGCACATAAAGGTCATAACGCACAGTACGCGGCTTATAGGTCTGCCCGGGGCTCTCCGGTTTATGTCCAGCTTTATGTATGGGCTTATCTTTTTCTTCCGGGTTCTGTACAGGTGTGGCGGGTTTTTCCTGCGTTGGTTGCGCATGTTGATGTGCAGGCTGAGTTTTCTTTTGAGCAGGTTTTGCGTGTTTCTGCTGCACAGGTTTCTTAGCCGGTGCGGCAGGTTTGGCTTTGGCTTTTTTCGGCGAAGCCTGCTGTTGTTTAGCCGGAGCCTTTGCTTTTTGCTTTACCAGCGTCATGCCGCACTTGGGGCACTTTCCGGGCTTGTTGCTTTGCACTTCGGGGTGCATGGGGCAAATATAAATTTCGGTCTGTTGTTGCTGGGCCGGCTTGTGGTTTTCGTGCTGCGCGAAAGTATATTGCCCTGTGCCGAGCAATAATACTAGTATCAAAAGTTTATACATTTTAAGCTGCTACAAAATAAAAACGTTCCTAGTTTGCCTGTTACTCGCAATGCTAAATGGGTCTTTGACCAAGCTAAGCGAGTGCGGCCACAGTTATAATTCTGTTTTACACGAAATACATCAATAGGTTTAATTTGTTATTTTTTCCTCTTGTAAAAGATTAAATTGAACTGTCGGACAGGATGTGAAATTTAAAAAATTAAGATCAAAGGAGCTTTAAAGAAACACTTGAGGTCAGGGCTACCGTATCCTTATAGATGTAAGAACAGAGTAGTATAGGCGTGATGGAATACAGAACAAATCAACAGCAGTTTGCGCAGTCTGCTTCAGCACTGGGTGCAGGTATACTTGGTTTTGGCCTTGGTGCTAAATGGGGAAGTATAGCAAGTGATTATGCTGTGGTAATTATTCTGGTAGGTGCCGTGCTGCATGTGAGTGGGATGTACTTAACGCAGATGAAAAACACATCCAATATAACTAACAGAGCTGCTAAAGTTCTCTGGTATTCAGCATGGGTTTGTCTGATTTTATTAATAGGCCTTTTAGTATATTTACTAACTAAATCATAATACTTATTTCACATGCCCGGCATGGTATGGGTAGCCCCCTTGTCGATGATATTTTTGCTGTTTAATAAGTATGCCCCGGAAGTAACCACTACCTCCCCTTCTTTCAGTCCCCTGAGCACTTGCACCTTGTCTTTGTTTTCTATCCCTGTTTTTACCAGTCGCATTTCGAACTGATCAGTTGCTGTCTCTACCCACACAGCGGTATCTTCCGAGAACACCAGCGCAGATTTTGGAACCAAAAGCGTCTTTATTATGGCACCAGTCAGGTTTACGTAAGCCATCACAGAATAAATAGAATACCTAGTCAAACAAAAAACCCTGTTATGCATGGACCAGGAAATGACTCTTTCGATCATGCTGTATAAGCTATAAGCACAGTGTTATAGTTTTAAACGCAGTACAACTTTTAATAAATACAAATATTGTTTAAATAACACCAAACCCAAATTCACTACTCATCCTAATATAGATGGTGTCAAAAAACTTCTGCATCTCCAGCCACCAGTTTTATAAGCCATCGCCGTCAATTCCTATAACCCGGAGGAGTTCAGCCATAAATCCTGCTTGCTTCACCACATTTTCGATCTGTTGGGGATCAAGATCATTACCAGAAACGCTTAACAACTTATCCTGACTTTCTGTGTCAATGTGCCAGCGGCTTATACTTTCTTCATTATCCAGGAAAGGAGCTATCCTGGATAAGGCTTCCTCATTCTCTACGTTGGTTTTAAACTTGATTATTTCCATAGCAACACGTGTGTTTTATTTAAAATGAACGTGGCCTATGATAACTGGTTGAGCAACAGACATGGTTTATGGGCTATACACTTTCATTGGACGAGTTGAACTAAACCTGCTAGGATGATATTTCTGTAAACTCCTCTACCTTACAGCATACTCTGGTTTATACTTCTAAAAACATTAAAACATTGATTATACTCAAGCAAAAAGCCGCTCTTCATACTCAAGAGCGGCTTTTTGCTTACAAGAATTAATTTTAATGTTTTAGAAGTATAAGGGAAGCAAGTTCTAGCTAACTTGATGCATTCTCTTTTTTACCTTTTTTACGGAAGGTGAAGAAACGTAATAAAGTACAAAGCCGGAGAGAACAGTAAATAGTCCGAATATAGAAAATGCTCTTAGCAGTATATTGCCAAAGTTATCCCTTCCTTCATAATCCATCGTGTGTAGCATCCATAAAAAGTCGAACACGCGCCACTGGTTATGCCGGATCGCCTGAAAAGTACCCAACTCCGCAGAAACATATACTGTGCAGTTATCCGGCTGGCTAAAGGTAACAGCGTATGCTGGCAAAGGCTTTTCGCGGTACTCGTGGTGTGCGCCTACTTCTGTTAAATACTCTACCTTCTCCACTTTTACAGGGTCTGCCATCTGGTTTTTGGCTACAGTTACAGCTTCTGCCTCAGTAAGCGCAGGTATAAGTTTTCCGGTTTCTGCATTGGCCAGCTGTACTTTTATATTGGTTGGCTGAGCAGGCATATGCGCTCCTGCCTCATGTACCGAGTGGTCCATCTCTCCTGAAAAATACCGGACCTGGTAAGCAGGCATACCTGCAATGTCAATTAACTGAACAGAATGTACAGAATCGACTTTAGAGCTGGTTTTAAGGGCATTCATCACCAACCCGGGAGATACCAGTTTCAGATCGCTGGGGTAATAGCGCTTCTCCTTACGCAGATGATCACCGTGTACTTCATCTATATCATTCCAGCTGAAATATAGGCCACCAAGGGTCCAGAACAGGAATTGCACACCAAGAATAATACCCAGGTAGCGGTGAGATTTGCGGATATAGTAGTTATTGCTCTTTAGCTTCATTCAGCTAATATAACAATAAATTAATATGATATAGTTAGGTCTTAGTCAGGCTTTGGTGTTGGTAAAAAGGGAAATAAGTACACCACTAAGTTCTATTCCATTCGCTTAAGGATCGCCTTCATTTCTGCTATTTCCTTTTCCTGAGCTTCAATAATTTGCTCAGTTAACTTCTTCACTTCAGGGTCATTTATATTTGCTTCCTGGCTTACCAATATGGCCGAGGAGTGATGTGGGATCATGGATTTTAAAAACTGTTCATCATCCACTAATGCCTGATTCCTTAACATGAATAGTGTGCCGGCAAACACAACTATACTTACAACTACAATTATAGTGTTCAGTTTCTTGTTTTTATACATCCCTGACATAAAACCTAACATAACAAGTGCCATTGGTGCCACCATCAGAAGGGCCATGTACAGCCTGTTCAGGTTCAGGTACACATGATCAAACTTATCAGCATTCAGATACATTACCCCGTACATGATTACAAACGATACGCCGAGCATTAACAGAAACTTCTTATAATTTCCTTTTTCCATTTTTTGACTGTTAAAGTATAACCGTACACTTACTTGACTTCTTCAGGTAAGCAATATTGCATTTGTTCATTATACCCATACACCTATACTCAGGTTCTGTGATTAATCTAAAAGCCACTCTGGAAACAGTCAGAGTGGCTTTTAAATAAAAATATTTTGATGAGTAATACCTATACAGCAACCGGTACTGTAACTTTCAACTTGTCCCAGCTTATGTTAATGACACCTTTACCGTCGGCTTCTGCTGCGATCTCGTAACGAAGGCGCTCCTGTGGCTGAGCTGTTATTTCAGGCTTTATGGTAATGCGCAATACGTCTTCCTTCTCCGAGTAATCGTCTACCAGGTGCTGCTCCCAGTTCTTGTTGATGATGATGGTCCACTCGTCTTTACCCGGTATGGTAAACAAGGCATACTTACCGGCAGGCAACTGCTTCCCTCCTATGGTTATGTCTTTGTCTGTAGTCAGGCTGGTAGCCGAATGTGCGCCCGTAACCCACACCTGATCGTAAGCCACCAGTCCACCCCAGATGTTACGTCCGCGCACGGCTGGTGAATGGTAGTTGATCGTTAGATGTGCATCATCTATCATACCATGCGCTTCCGCTTTCAGGCTGCCCTTCAACGTATCCGGCTCTGCCTGTTCCTGTATCACCACGGCACCTTCGCTTACTTTTGGAGTATGGTTAGCATGTTCTGTTGACTGGGCTGCAGGTGTTTCCTGCTCCGGCA
The DNA here is from genome assembly GCF_040278685.1 of Pontibacter populi. Lineage (NCBI taxonomy): Bacteria > Pseudomonadati > Bacteroidota > Cytophagia > Cytophagales > Hymenobacteraceae > Pontibacter > Pontibacter populi. Next base: position 55,653 of record NZ_JBEOKT010000019.1, on the reverse strand, counting down.
CCTGCTGGTTGCAAAAAGACAGGGTGCCGCAAAGTACAAGGGCTAAAAAGCTGTTAGAAATTTTGGAGATCATGGTATAAGGGTGTAGTATGGATGTAAAGCTGGTTCTAGCAAAGTAACCATTACGTGCTGTTTTATTTAACTAAAGTTTAAAACTACAAATTTTATACTCCTCAGAAAACGGCACTTACATAAAAAGCCCGGCTACTGGAAATGGCAGCCGGGCTTTTAAATCGTAAATTTTAAGTCGAATCAGATTGGATTACTACATTTTATGCTGTTTGGTAGGTATACCATGTTCATTTAAGAATGTCGCTAGCTCCATTATTTCCTGTGATTGCTCTTCTATAATTAGTCTGGCTTCTTCTAATGCCATTGCATCATCTCCCCACTTCAACTCAGTTTCTGACATAGCTATCGCACCCTGGTGGTGGCATATCATTAACTGGGCAAAATCAACATCCGGATCAGGCGTATCTTTTACGGAACGCATGCAGTGCATCATGGCCATCATATCTTCCCGCATTTCCATCATAAACATCTTGCACTCTTCCTTCGATAGTGGCTCTGCACCGGGGTGTGAAGCAAGAAAAGCTTCCAGCCGTTCTTTGCTTTCCATGTTGCCTACCTTTGTTTTCTCGGCCAACTCAAGTGCTTCCGGCTCATGGCCGTACTTTAGTTCCAGATCCGCCATTTTAATCCCCATCTCGTGGTGCATGATCATCATATTGGCAAAGTCAATGTCGGGGTCGCAGGTCATTTCCATCTGGTTCATCATCTTCATCATGGAGTTGATGATCTGCTGCATTTCTTTGTCAAATGCTTTGTCAGCTTCCCAGTATGATCCTTTAGCCGCTTGTTCTGAAGTAGCAGTTAATGGACTGACAACATCCTGATCTTTTTCGCAGCTGCTGAACACAAAGACGGCAACTACCATAAGCGCAATGCTCTTGAAACTGTTAAATTTTGTTTTCATAAGTAATAGAATATGTGGTTAAAAAATGTTGATCAAGTAATCACTTATTAAGTCTCTTTATCTTAGAGAAACGTATGCCTTGGCCCTGTATCGGACTGTCGCTAAAAAAATCACCCTGACAATTCTATCAGGCATAGAATAATCAGGGTGATTGTATAAGTAAGTATTAAGTTAGCATGTATTGGGTACTAAATTTATATTAGTACTACGCCTGCTGGCAAGCTTGCTCGCAGCGGCGGCATGCTTCGGCGCACATCTGGCAATGTTCCATATGCGAATGTTTCTCACACTCTGCACCGCACTCGCGGCACACTCTGGCGCAAAGATCCAGAACTTCCCTTTGCATAGTAGAGTCGCGGGATACATAGTCCAGTGCCATTTTACAGATCGCAGCACAATCCAAATCGAGGCGAATGCAGCGCTCCATCATCTTCACATCATCTTCTTGTAAACAGGAAACGGCACAATAGTTACAAGCGGCTGCACATTCGGCCAGCACTGAGATAAGTTGCTTATTCATAGTTACGTTCATGGTTTTATCGTTTAAGTGTAATATTCTAAAAGTATACCCATACCCGTAACTGTCGGTTACAAAAGATTAAAATTGAAAGCAATTATACTTACAGGCACAGCTTAATAGTGCTAATCGTTGGGAGTTGATGGAGCGCAACACATGCATAAATAGATAAGGATCCACCAGCAAAGTAAATTAGAAACTGAACATCCTCATCAGGAGTATAAAAAACAGGCAAAGGCCGCTCTTTTATTATGAACAAATAAAAAAACATGGACCACAACCATCAGCACCACGGGCATAATATAAAACAACAAGCAAGGCAGCAGAAAGACCAGGTAACGGAAAGGCTGGAAGAAAAAACGCTGCACGGCCATGAGCAAGCCATGCACCAGGATACCTCTGGCCATCCACCGCACGGGGCGCACGGCCACGACCATCACCGCATGATGATCGAGGACTTTAAAAAGCGCTTTTGGATCTCGCTCGCGCTGTCTATACCTGTGATCATCCTGAGCCCGATGGTGCAGCACATTTTGGGCTTTACACTGAATGTACCCTTTGGCATGTACATCGCTTTTGTACTCTCCTCTATCATCTATTTTTACGGTGGCTGGCCTTTTTTAACAGGTCTGGCCGAAGAGGTGAAGAAAGGTGTGCCAGGTATGATGACGCTAATCGGTGTGGCTATCACAGTGGCGTACCTCTACAGTACGGCCATCGTGTTTGGGCTGAAAGGGATGGACTTTTTCTGGGAGCTGGCAACGCTTATAGTTATCATGTTGCTGGGCCACTGGATCGAAATGAGGTCTGTATTGGGGGCATCCAAAGCGCTGGAGCTGCTGGTAAGTATGATGCCTGCTGAAGCCATGCTTATACGGGATGGCGAACCCATAAAAGTACGTATCGAGGACCTGCAGAAAGGAGACCTGATACTGGTAAAGCCCGGCGAGAAAGTACCTGCAGATGGTAAAGTGGAGGATGGCGAAAGTTACCTCAACGAAAGTATGCTGACCGGCGAGAGCAAACCGGTAAAAAAGAACAAGGACGACAAAGTAATCGGCGGCTCCATCAACGGCAACGGGGTATTGCGGGTGCGGGTGGAGTATACCGGCAAAGAGAGCTACCTGAACAAGGTTATCAAGCTGGTGCAGGACGCACAGAAGACTAAGTCGGAAACACAGCGCCTAGCTGACCGCGCTGCAAAGTGGCTGACCTATATTGCCTTATTTGCCGGCTTTGGTACGTTTGCCGTCTGGCTAATATTGGGGCAGGACTTTGCCTTTGCACTGGAGCGTATGGTAACGGTTATGGTTATTTCTTGTCCGCATGCGCTGGGTCTGGCCGTGCCGCTGGTGGTGGCAATTTCCACAGCTGTTTCTGCCAATAACGGGCTACTTATTCGCAACCGCACTGCCTTTGAAAACTCCCGCCTTATCACCACCATCATCTTCGATAAAACCGGTACCCTTACGCAGGGCTCCCATGAAATTGCCTCTGTGGTAACATTTGATAATGAGATAACTGAGCGTGAAATGCTGCGCCTGGCATCAGGTGTGGAGCAGAATTCGGAGCATTTTATTTCCCAAAGTATACTTCGCAGGGCAAAGGAACAAAGTATAACTGTGCCACCTTCCGAAGCTTTTAACTACCTGCCAGGCAAAGGCTTGGAAGGCCTAGTAGAAGGTAGAGATGTAAAAGTGGTAGGTCCAAACTATATAAAAGAGTACAACATTGCCGTACCAGCCAGCCAAGCCGAAGAAGGTGTGGAAACAGTAGTTTACACGATAGTAGACGGAACACCTGTCGGTTACATTGCTATGCGCGACCAAATTCGCCCAGAATCTGCAGAAGCCATACGGGTGTTAAAAGAAAACGGAATCAAAAACCTGCTGCTGACCGGTGATAACGAGCGTGTAGCCAAAAGCGTGAGCGACAAACTGCAGATGGACGGTTACTTGGCCAACGTACTTCCCCACCAGAAACAGGAAAAAGTAAAAGAGCTGCAGGCTAAAGGCGAATTTGTAGCTATGACCGGCGACGGCGTGAATGATGCCCCTGCCCTTGCACAAGCCGACGTAGGGATTGCCGTAGGATCCGGAACCGATGTAGCCGCCGAAACCGCTGATATTATATTGGTGAACAGTAACCCGGCGGATATTGCCTCGCTTATACTTTTTGGGAAAGCAACCTACCGCAAAATGATTCAGAACCTGATATGGGCTACAGGTTATAACGTCATAGCTTTACCGCTGGCAGCTGGCGTGCTCTACAACCAGGGCATCATGGTGTCGCCTGCCGTGGGTGCAGCTCTCATGAGCCTGAGCACTGTAATTGTGGCCATTAATGCCCAGTTACTGAGAAGGCAAATAAAGTAAGCTTGTTGCAACAAGGCATCGCTCTCTTATACAACTACCTAAATATCAAGGCGTATAAACTGATCTTATAGACACACAAATAAATTTAAGACTATGAAAAACTTAGGAAAGCAGGTCCAAATATTGGCCCTATGTGCAGTAACGGCTCTGTTCGTTACGGCTTGCGGGGAACAAGAAAGTAAAACAGAAGAAACCACTACAACCACTACAGAAGAGACAACAATTGATACTGCTTCAGAAACTACTATGGATACCGCAATGGCGGGCGGTGGCATGATGGCACACATGCACCAGAACATGGAAGAAATGCAGGGTATGAAAGCTAATATGACCGGCGATCCCGATTATGATTTTGCCCTGATGATGACCCACCACCACCAAGGGGCCATCAGAATGGCAGATGAAGAAATGGCAAACGGCACAGATGCTAAAATGAAGGAGATGGCTCAGAAAACAAAGACATCTAACCAGGCCGATATACAAAAACTACAGGCATTTACCAGCAAGCACACGCCTGCTAAAGGCGACACTACCACTACCATGCGTATGATGCACCCGATGAGCCGTATGATGCAGCAGATGCATCAGCAGGACATGAGCGGTATGAATATTGACCAGAACTTTGCCGCTATAATGATCCACCACCATCAGATGGGTAATGAAATGTCGAAAGAGTTTCTGAAGATTGGAAAGACACAGGAAATGAAACAATTGGCCCAGAAAACTATAGACCAGCAAACCAAAGAAATAAAAGAGCTGGAAGCCTGGCAGCAACAGAATAATAAATAGCTTTTTTAAATCTCCATAGATTTACACAGAAACTTAAAATAGGAAGACCGCTTATTTAATCGATTAAGCGGTTTTTCTGTTTTAAAGGATAACATAAGAGTAAGCTAGATTCTTGTTTAATCTTACCTTAAAATTTACCCGTAACAATTAGTTACACGCTTAAAACAGACTTCCTTGTTCTGGTGCCGGAATTAATATGGCGGGTGTATTATTCGTAACGGAATTTACTAACGGAGATACCGCATAGGACTTCATCTCAGCAGCCGGAAAAGGCTGCAATAAGTCAAGTAACAACTTGTTACTTGAGTTTTTATCCAGCCAGTGATCTTCATTTGCCGGAGCTAAAATTACCGGCATCCGGTCATGCGTCGGCTTTACCAGTTCGTTGGCCTGTGTCGTGATGATCGTAAAAGTGTTCAGTACCTCGCCTGTTTCCGCATCAGCCCATGCATCCCATAATCCGGCAAATGAAAACAGCTCTTCGCTTTTAAGCAGGAAACGGTAAGGTGCTTTACCGGCTGTTGATGTACGCCATTCATAGAATCCATCAGCCGGAACCAGGCAGCGCTTACTACTGATCAGTTCACGGAAGCTGGGTTTCTCCAGCAACGTTTCGGCTCGCGCATTGATTGGTTTGATTTTAGAGTTTCCGTCTTTGGACCAACGGGGTAACAGCCCCAAGAAAAATGTTGTACCTGATCCGGCTTATCGCTTGTAACAACTGGTAACGGCTGCGAAGGTGCGGCATTATAGTGTGCTTCTAACTTATACTTCTCAAGCAATCGTGCTACCCGCGAGGCTTTGTTATTTTTATCTTTTACCGTAATTACTACGGAATATCTACCACACATATAACTACCTCTCTTTGTAGTGAATGATCTATAAACTGACCGGTAATTTATAGCTGTAACAATTAGTAACTGCTATTTTTCAGTGTATTTTTTACCGGATAAAATCTATAGTTTTAGAAGCCAAGAAAACAGCTATAACTATCAAAACTATAGATAAGATGCTCGATGCTGTTACAATAAGTTACACGCTAACCTGGTAGTCTGTATAACTTAAATTTACTGTAAAGTTTCGTCTCAATAGATAAATACTTTAACTTTATATAGTATAAGGTAAATATAACATTTGAGCCAGTAACAAATAGTTACGGACCCAAAAACGGAAACAGACAACACTTTCAGCATGCCCCACACCGCTGCCCCAACTATAGAAAACTTCATCAGCCGCTGGAAAGCTTCCGGCGCTTCGGAACGTGCTAACTACCAGCTGTTTTTAACCGAGCTGTGTGAGCTGTTGGGCGTGGAGAAGCCGCAGCCGGCCACCGACAAGGTGCACGAGGCAAGCTATACTTTTGAGCGGCCAGTAGTGTTTGATGACGGCGAGGGCAAGACGAGCACCAACTTTATTGACCTCTACAAGAAAGACTGCTTTGTGCTGGAAGCCAAGCAGGGCGCCGACAAAGCAAAATTAACCGAAGCCGAACTACTGGGCGCTGAACGGGCAAAGACTAAAACCGGCACCGCCACCCGCGACACCCGTACCTGGGACCGCGAAATGAAAAAGGCCAAGGAACAGGCCCTGCGCTACGCCCGCTCTTTGCCGACCACCGAAGGCTGGCCACCGTTCCTGGCGGTGGTGGATGTGGGATACTGCATTGACCTGTATGCTGACTTCGCGCGGCAGGGAAAGACCTATGTACCCTTCCCCGATCCGCAGAACTATAGAATTACCTTAGATGAGCTGCACCGCATTGAAGTGCGCGAGCGCCTGCGTTTGCTCTTTACCGAGCCGCTGGAACTGGACTCGAGCCGGCGTGCTGCCCGCGTAACAAGGCAACTGGCCGAACGGCTGGCAAAACTGGCGGCCTCGCTGGAAAACACCGGCTATACACCGGAGCAGGTGTCGGGTTTCCTGATGCGCTGTTTGTTCACCATGTTTGCCGAAGATGTGGAGCTACTGCCAAAAGATTCTTTCAAAGAACTTTTGAAGCTGTACCGTCAGAACATGCAGTATTTCCCGAGTGCGCTGAAAGCCCTTTGGGAGAACATGGATAAAGGTGGCTTTGCACCGGCGCTGCACAGAGAAATACCACAGTTTAACGGCTACCTGTTTAAAAACCCAGAAGCTTTACCTATTTCAGAAGCGCAGCTGGATCTGCTGATTGATGCTGCTGACGCCAGTTGGACGGATGTGGAGCCTGCTATTTTCGGAACCTTGCTGGAGCGGGCCTTGCAGCCGCGCGAGCGCCACAAGCTGGGTGCCCACTACACGCCCCGCGCCTACGTGGAGCGCCTGGTAATGCCAACCGTAATTGAGCCGCTGCGCGAAGAGTGGGAAGCAGCCCGCACTGCCTCAGCTATACTGGAAGATAACAACGACGAAGCCGGAGCCCGCAAAGAGATCGAGCATTTCCACAGGCGTTTGTGCTCGGTGCGCGTGCTGGACCCGGCCTGTGGAAGCGGCAACTTTTTGTACGTTACCCTGGAGCACCTCAAAAGGCTGGAAGGCGAAGTGCTGGAGTACCTGGAGCATTTCCCGGGGCAGCGGACCCTGGATATGACAGGCGGCTATACCGTAACACCAGCGCAGCTGCTGGGCCTGGAAGTAAACCCACGCGCAGCGGCCATTGCCGACGTGGTGCTCTGGATCGGGTATTTGCAGTGGCACTTCCGGGCGCATGGCTCGGCCACCCGCCTGAGCAACCCTATTTTGCGCGAGTACGGCAACATAAAGCAGCAGGACGCGGTGCTGAGCTACTCCGACCGCAAAGAGCGCCTCGACGCTGGCGGCCAGCCTGTTACCCGCTGGGACGGCCACAGCACCAAACCGCACCCGGTTACCGGTCAGGAAGTACCCGACGAAACCGCCCGAACTATAGTTTACGATTACCTCGACCCCAAACCCGCCACCTGGCCCGAAGCCGATTTTATAGTTGGCAACCCGCCGTTTGTGGGTAATAAGCGCATGCGCGATGCCTTGGGAGATGGCTATACCGAAGCTTTGAGAAAAGCATACAAAGGTGCTGTTCCGGATAGTGCAGATTTCGTGATGTACTGGTGGTATAAAGCTGGGGAGATTTTAGCGGCTGATAAAACAGAACGTTTCGGTTTTATCACAACCAATAGTATAACACAGTCTTTCAACCGGAGAGTGTTACAGACTTTTATGGATGCCAATGAAACTATCTCTATCACGTATGCTATTCCTGATCACCCGTGGGTAGATAGCGGCGATGGAGCTCAAGTTAGGATCGCCATGACTGTAGCTGAAAAAGGTGTACATTTAGGTAGACTAAATCATGTTATAGCTGAAAAAGATACCGGTGAGTTAGGACGAGAAGTTATACTTGGCGAGAAAATTGGCTCAATACATTCAGATATTAAAGTAGGTGCTAATGTAGCAGATGTGAAAGCTTTAAAGGCTACAGAAAACATGAGTTCAAGGGGTGTAATTCCTCACGGTGCTGGATTGATTGTTACACCTGAAGAAGCTTCAACACTTGGCTTAGGAACTATAGCTGGGATTGAAAAACACATTAGAAATTATTGGAATGGTAAAGATTTTACCACAAGGCCGCGTGGTTTAATGGTAATTGATTTGCTTGGATTAAGTATAGATGAAGTGCGTTCTCATTATCCTGAACTTTATCAGCATGTTCTTTTAAATGTTAAGCCACATCGTGATGAAAATAAAAGGGCAGCAATAAGGGATAAGTGGTGGATTTTTGCAGAGCCACGCAAGACAATTAGAAAAGCTTTAAATGGATTAGAACGATACATTGCAACCCCACAAACTGCGAAGCATAGAATCTTTCAGTTTTTAGATATGGATGTTCTACCAGATGACAAACTAATTGCTATATCCCTGGAAGATGCTTATTTCTTGGGTGTGCTACAATCTAAAATTCACGTTGTTTATTCATTAGCAACTGGAAGTAGATTGGGAGTTGGCAATGACTCGGTTTATGATAAATCCCGTTGCTTCGACACCTTCCCCTTCCCTGCCGCTACCGAAGCGCAGCAGGAGCAGATCCGAACTATAGCCGAGCAGTTGGACCCGCACCGCAAGCAGCGGCAGGCGCAGCACCCCACGCTCACCATCACCGACATGTATAACGTGCTCGAGAAACTTCGGTCGGGCGAAGCGCTGAACGCCAAAGAGCAGAAAACCCACGAACAAGGGCTGTTAAGTATACTGTTGCAGCTGCACACCGAGTTAGATGCCGCCGTAGCCGCCGCCTATAGTTGGCCCACCAACCTTCCCGAAGAAGAAATACTGGAACGCCTGGTAGCGCTTAACAAAGAACGCGCCGCCGAAGAAGCACGCGGCCACATCCGCTGGCTCCGCCCCGAGTACCAGAACCCGCAAGGCACCCAGCAAACCGACATGGGCATTGAAACAAAAGTTAAAACTATAAAAGCCACCGCCAAAGAAACCCTTGCCTGGCCAAAAACGCTCTCGGAGCAAGCACAGGCCGTGCAACGCGCCCTGCAACTACACGAGCGCCCGGCTACCGCTGAAGATCTTATCCTTCAGTTTAAGCCTGTAGCCAAACCACAGCAACCGCAGCGCCTGAAACAAATAGACAGCCTGCTGCAAACGCTTCATGGGTTGGGTCTATTAAGGAAAACGGAAAAAGAGCAGTATGTGAAGTAGTAATAAGAAGCTGTTGTAAGTGTATAATCGGCACTTATTAAGTGTAGTAGCTTCCTTTATTGTTTATAATGCTATAAAATTCATAGAATATGATATAACGCTTACAGGAAATTCGGATAAATTTTAAGAAACATCTGATTTTTGTTTATATCCAAACTTGATCAAACTATTCTTTTTTATATTAGCATTTATCTATATATCATTTTTTAACTTAAAGGGAAAGAAGGTCTGAGCTGAGTTTTAGAATTTTAGTATAGGAACATTACCCACATAGAATAAAGTTAGATCAAAGTTTAATCCCAGGTTATATTAAGAAATGATAGAACATTTTTCCATAAAAGAAGTTGCGACTTATGATGAATCAGGTATTCAAGTTGCAGGATTAAAAAAAATAAACTTCATATATGGTGCCAATGGTAGTGGCAAAACAACTGTTACTAAATACTTCTATAATCCTGAAGACACTGTATTCCATAAGTGTAACTTGGGTTGGTTAGGTGGAACCCCAGTTAAGGCTTTAGTCTACAATAAAGATTTTAGAAATAGAAACTTCGGAAAAGGGAATATAGATGGAGTTTTCACACTTGGACAAGCCACAAAAGAGCAGATCGAGGAAATCGAACAAAAAACTAAGAATCGTGAAGAGATTAAAGAAAAAGGACGAAAAGAGAAAAAGTCTCTTGAAACTTTGAATTTTAAACTTCAGGAACTTGAAAACGATTTCAAAGAAGAGGTATGGGTGGAAATTTATAAGAAGTATGAACCTGAATTTAAGGAAGCTTTTAAAGGGTTTATGCAGAAAGAGTTATTTAAGCAAAAGCTTCTTGATGAATATGAGACAAATATTTCAGGCCATTTAACACACGAAAAGCTAAAAGAAAAAGCTGATACTATTTTTGGTAAAGCACCCACTCTATTATCAATTATCCAAAACATTAGCTTTGAAAGAGTTGTCGAGATTGAAGAAGATAACATTTGGAAAAAGAAAGTTGTAGGTAAAGCTGATGTTGATATTGCAAACCTAATACAAAAGCTAAACTTAAATGACTGGGTAAATGAAGGTCGCGGGTATTTACAAGAAGAAGAAACTTGCCCCTTCTGCCAAGAGAAAACGATAACTGTAGAATTTAAGAAAAAACTTGAAAGCTACTTTGATGAAACATTTTTAAAGGATATTGAACTCATTAAGTCATGCTCAGAAGAGTACAGTCTCCTTACAGCAAACCTCTTAAATATTTTACAACAAATTGAGTCTGCTGAAAAATTAAATGAAAACACCAAGCTTAATATAGAAACTTTCACGGCCTACATAAAAACGTTGTTAAGCCAACTTGTAACCAATAAAGGACTGTCCCATAATAAAGTAAAAGAACCTAGCAGAAGTATTGAATTTATTCCAGTTAAGGAGCAATTAGGTAATATTAAGGAGCTAATATCTGCAGCAAATTCTGATATTGAAAAACACAACACGATTGTTGCTAATTATACAACTGAAAAATCAGACTTAATTAAATTAATCTGGAAATATCTAATAGAAGAAAGTAGGCTGCGTATTCAGAATTTCTTAAAGCATAAAGCAGGGCACTTAAAAGGAATAGATGCGCTTACAAAGCGGATTGATAATCTACGAATAGACTACAAGAAGCTGGATCAAGAAGTAAAAAACTTGACCAAAAATTCTACAAGTATTCAACCTTCAATTGATGAGATAAATAGATCACTAAGCTTTTACGGTTTTCAAAACTTCAGCATTGTGCCTTGTAAAACTGAAAAGAATCAATATCAAATTCAGCGAGGGGATGGAACCTTGGCAGAATCAACATTAAGTGAGGGTGAAGTAACATTTATTACTTTTCTATACTTCCTTCAACTAGCTAAAGGAGGCAGTACAGAAGATGATATTTCAGATGAAAGGATATTGGTAATTGATGATCCAATCTCTAGTTTAGATAGTAATATTTTGTTTGTAGTAAGTGCTTTATTGAAAGAAATAATTAAGGGGATAAAGAAGAGTGAAGGTAATATCAAACAACTAATTTTGTTGACTCATAATGTGTACTTTCATAAAGAGGCATCATTCATAGACGGTCGCACAAAGGAATGTAGCGAAACCGCGTTTTGGATACTTAGAAAGAACTACAATGTTTCTTCTATTGAGAGTTATGGAATGAAGAACCCGATTCAGAACTCATACGAACTCCTTTGGATGGAACTGAGGAACAAAGACGAAAACTCGGGTCTTACGATTCAAAACACTATGCGCAGGATTATAGAAAACTATTTTAAGATTCTTGGTAAGTACGGAGACGATGATCTAATACAAAAATTCACAGATTACCAAGAACAAGAAATTTGTAGATCAATGATAAGTTGGATAAACGATGGATCTCATAGTATACCAGATGACTTATTTATTGAGCGTCAATCAACTACAATAGACAAGTATTTTGATGTCTTCAAAAAAATATTTGTCCATACCAATCACCTTGAGCATTATTCAATGATGATGGGAGCTCCTAGCTTAAACTAAAAACCATTTATAATCGAAATTCTAATTTATTAAATCTTTAAAATTCATCTCTACCTGACAACTGCAGTTCAGCAATATCTGCAACGAATACTGTTCATTAACAAAGTCTACTACCTCATCTTCATTAACCTGAACTATGACGTTTCAGAGAGTAAGGCAAAAAGTAGAAGTAATCCAGGAAGCTGAGTTGTTTCAGCCTGTATAAGCGCTTTCGATATAGATATAAAGCCAGAACAGGATGCCTGGGCAGAAGCATCCTGTTCGTTAGAATTCATTAGGCACTAATTTAGCTCGTTTAGGCCGAGTCTCCGTTAAGAGCTGGTAGAGCAGTAATCCGAGTACGACAACGCCTAGAAGCACGAGCAGCCATAACAGGCCAGCCCCTTGGTTACCTTCCGTTACAGTAGGCATCAGCTGCAGATCAGCTGGGTTGATCTGAAAATCTATTTTCTCTACTATCACGTGTTTCTTTTTAAAATTACCCGTTCACTTTCTGAATCGGCAAATGCCCACCCAAATCTGCCAGAAAAGTAAAATGTGCGTTGCTCTTTATTTACCCCCTGCAGCAGGAAATTGAAATCAAAGCCAGCTTGTTTTAAAGCAGTCGCTGGAAACGGTGTTTCAAAATGCTGCTCGTACAGCGTAGCCAGAATCTCATCATTTCGCAGCACCTGGTGCAGCATTGATGCGTAGGGTTCCTGTTTCCAGACAGACCCTTGCTCCTGTGCCAGCTGTTCTTGCAATAGTTTCAACTGCTCAGCAGTAGCACTGTTTACTTGGTCACGTAATTTTTCTAGGTCAGTATCACCATACATGGCCATAATAACCAGCATCGCCACGTATTCAGCCAAACTTAGACCTAATTCATCGGCCTCTTGTAACAGCTGTTCACGCTGCTCTGGGCTTACACGGCAGGCTATCGGTTCTGTCGGATCTTTTTTCTTTTTCATTTAACTAAAGATTAAACTTGTAATGGATTAAAAGCCCGCCAATCTGTAGCCTTGTCGGTAAAGACGATGACATCACACATCCAGAGAAGGCGCGACAATACCCGATCACCGTAGACTTCCCGTATTCTTTCACTGCGGTAATTGGCAGTAAAGTGTGTCAGCACCCCTTTCGAAGTAAATAGCTCTTCCCGCATCGTGATCAGTTCTGGAAGTGCATACACAGGCTGCTCTTGGAAATGCTTGGTAGGCCGTTCAGCTAGGATGTCATCGAATACCTGGTTTACAAGTAGCCCATTCGTGTGCTTTTTATTTGCAATGCGACTCAAAGCGGCATTGCCCCCGTTAGTTGTATCGGCATAAGCATATTGCACCGTCTGCGCTTTGGTAAAAGCAAGTGGCTGGTTCCGATCTACATGATTTAGGTACTTTTGCAGTAATATGAAAATATGGGATTTACCAACACCGGAAGGCCCAGTTAGTAACACTCCTCGCCCAGGCCGCATACCGTATTTGGCTAATGCTTCTTTATCCTGCGTAAAGGCTGCGCAAGCCATCATCCAGGCTTTGTAGTTGTGTGCATCAAGCATTATGTCTGGATGCCACAAGGGTTGCGTATCTTTTGCCAGATAGTTGTGCAGTCTTCTTAACTCATCGGATAGTTGCTCAGCTTTCATACCATGAACAGGATTAGAACTTGTCGCCATCGTATTGCTTGGCGTGAAGGTGCGTGTATGGGGATTGTTTCGAATTATATCGGCTATATTGTTCATTTGATGTTGCTTTTTTAGAATTGAAATTATGTGAAAGGGTAATCCATTTTTCGACGGCAGCAGGTAAGCTTTTCATTTTGGCGCTGCCCATCATCCAGCCGGTGGCTGTGTAGTTGATGTAAAACTTTCTGGCTTCTTCCACCAGGTCTACTCCTGCTGTTAATTCTTCAGGCAGTTGTTGCATGCAAGACCTAACTTGCTCGACAGTGGGCGTAGCTCCGTTAAAAAAAGAAAATGAATTATTATTTTCCTGAGATCGTGAGTTCTCTGCCCATTCTCTCTCGTCATTATAAGGGACATTATGTATGTCATTCTTATCTATATAGAGTGACCCTACGTTTTGAGGACGCGTTTGTCCAGATGTGGGGACATGTGTGTCTAAATCATGTCCTTCAGTTGTCCCGGCTAGCGACACCAAATGGATCTCGCGCCGGTCAAACATTTCGCGATTTTTCACAAGGCGGATATAGCCTAACTTGACTAGTTTTTTCATCCAGCGAGAAATACTTTTGGCGCTTTTATCAAAAAGGGTGGCAAAGTGTGTATCCTTCGCCCAGCAGTACCCTTTGCTTCCACTGAGGGCTACTAGCTCGCCGTAAAACATTTTCTCTGATGCATTCAGGAGTTTGTTGAAGCGTACCTGGTGTGGGATAACCGCTTTGTTTTGTGGTCTGATGACGGCTACCATGTGCGGCCTCCTTTCCCTTTGTAGTTAGCTGCAACACGTCCGATTTCTTCTACGGTGCGCTGCTCGCCACGCAGCATAAAGGCGATCACATCTTCTTTTAAAAAGTAGTTCTTCTTGCCTTCCGGTTTGTAAAATTTCAGCTTCTTCTGACTGGTCAGCCGGTAGAGATGATCTTCTGATACATCCAGCATATAAGCTGTTTCCCTGCCATTAAGCACTGGTTTGCTTTCAATGGCGTGGGACATGTAAAGATTGTGAAGAAGCTCTGTGAGCAACTCCGTGCCTTGTTTGGTCAAGGTAACCTGTTCTTCCTGCTTCGCTGCGAGGCGGGTGAACAATTCTGTAAGATTTACTTTTTCCATAACCGTTTTTAGTTGGTGATGTAAAAGTAAATCCGCCTGAACCCAAAGTAAATGTCCGACGGTTTCTCGTCGGACATACCTTTAAAATAAAATCAAAATTGTGGACAAATTCTAAGTTACCCACAGGGTATAGTCCCTAAGGATCTACTTCACCGGACTAGTTTGTCTTCAAAACTTGCTTTATAATTTTGTCAAGTTTAAGAGACCAGGGTGGCAATAAGCTTCTCTTTTCATTGTAAGATTCTGCTCTGTATCGTGCATCTATTAGCATGCCGTGTGTGATATGTTTCAGGCTGCCCTTCAAGTTGACATAGGCAAACCCAGAACTTATTCTTTCAAAAAGCCAAGGCATCACCACAGCATCCAGTGCTAAGGCTTTCTTTTGCTTTGCAGCACTGAGCACTTGCTCAGGGGCTGTTAGCAAATCAGCTTGCAATAACTTCTCTGCCAGGTAAATCAGGCTTGGCAGACCACGATGCATCCACACCACTTTGTATGGCGCTTTATTCGATATAAAAAGTAAAAGAAAGAGTTTTGATGATGTTTTAGGATGTAGAAATCCTTGTGCTTTTAACGCAGAAAATAATTTCAACACTTGCCTGCGAGTTGAAGGGCCTTCTTTCCATTGCAGCGTCGGAGCGAGTTCACCAGATGAAACCCAGCCATCAAATCCCTGCTGCAGCAACTTTTTAAGCTCATCCAGTAGTATTCTAACTTTAACGGGCTCTTTTTCTAGCTGCAGAAGATTCCACATTTCCTGTTGGTTAAACATGAACGTAAGTGCTTCTTCTTCAGGTAGCGTATCCAGATACTTCTTGACTAGCCCCTGTTCAACTGCCGTACTAGCTAAGGGTATACGCGTATCCCGCAGAATGCCTTTGCACTTTAAAAGCGCTTTATAAGCTTTCTGATAAACTGCTGTAACCTTGTTATAAAAGCTGTATTCATCCACCGCATCATAAATCAACTGCTTTTGAAGCATGCCTACTTCTTCTAAGCCTAAGGCATATCCTTCACGCAGTACACGGTGCGCCCAGTCCTGCACTCGCTCGGTAATCGCTAAGGGATACTGCCTATTAACATCTATACTTTGCGGCTCTATTGCATTATCAATACTCATGGCCTTTTATCTTAAAAATTGATTTCAGGTAAATTCTCTACGGCCTTTTCCTTTAAAGACTCCACGAGTCTAACATACTTCTGGGTCTCTACTAAACTGGAGTGTCCCAGCAGCCCGGATACAGAGCGCACATCTGCTCCGGAAAGCAATAGATTAGTACCGAACGAGTGGCGGGCACAGTGCCAGGTAACCTTCTTATTGAGCTCGGCTTTGTCAGCCCAGTTTTGCAGGTGTTTGCCACAGGTCGTATTAGAAGGAAGCGTAAAAACGGGCTGGCGACGAAGCTTATCTTCTTCAGCTCTGGTTCGTTTCTGGCCTGCAGGCTTCTCTATTTTAGCTTCTTTGGCTTTTGGCCGTTCGCCCAGTAGCTTAAGCGCTGTGCTGTTTAAGTTTACTACTACATCTTTGCTCGTCTTTTGCTGTTTTACCCGCATCACACTACCTGTAATGGAAGACCAGTCCAGCTCCTTTACATCACAAAAGCGAAGTCCGGTAACGCAGCTAAACAAGAAGGCCCGTTTTACTTCGGGGAGAAAACACTCCTTGCTGGCCAGCTTCTGGATCTCTTCCATGGTGAGCACTTCTTTTTCGATGCCTTCGGTATAGCGGTTTTCGACATCTTCGGCAGGGTTCTGCCCGATCAGCCCTTCTTTCATGGCTTCTTTGAGCACCTTGCGAAACTTTTTAAAGTAGTTGTAGGGGGTTGATCCGGAGCAGTTTTGCTCTAGGTATAACCTAAAGCGAGAACATACCCGCACAGTCACTTCACTAAAAGGAAATATGGGAGGGTTACCTACAAAGTCCTTAAAACGTGAAGCCATCGCTTTGATCACACGGGCATCTTTTTTAGGATAGAGCTCAGTATACTCATCTAGAAAGGACAGAAAGTTAGCTTTTCGTTGCACCGAAGCTTTTACAATCTGTGTGTTCTTAGACAACTGCAATTCTCGCTCCGAGCGTATGCGTTCTGCCAGCAATTGATTATCTTTATTGGCGGTCCGCTCTTCTGAGTTTTTGGGATTTGCGATTAAGTGAATATTCAGAAAATCATACTTCCGTTTGCCGTTCTGATTGTAGTCTAAGTATAAGGTTTCGCCACCGGATGAGAGAAGGCGGGCGCGTAGTTTTATAAGTTTACCTTTGACGACCACACGGGTCTGAGGCGCCTTCGCAGGAGCGGTTTTGGTAGAGATGTTTGCCATCGTTTCGTTGTATTATTTTCAGTCTTTTTTGCAGACCATCAAACGTAGCAAAAGCAAATGAAAGTAACAAAATAGTAACAAAATATATTTTGTTATGGCTATACTTAGCCAGAAAGCGCCTGACAAAAGTGTCTAAATTGGCTAAAAAAGCGGTTTTACTTGTTGATATTTGGCAACAATCAATGGTTTAGTTGCCCTACGGACTACTGAAAGGGAAAAGTGATTATTTTGATCGCTTTTCCCTTTTTCTTTTTCTACCAAAAACCCCTGTATCTGGCTGGAAAGGGCGAAAAAGCCATTTACTCTTTGGGTTCGATAACTCTCCATTTCACGGTCATAATACACGCCATCGGGAAACACCATCGCTTGCAGCTGTTTACGGGCTTGCACATTTGCTTTACTCCATGATTGTGAGATAGTTACCGCTTTTTCTAAGCCCATTTTAATGAACTCTTTAGGGTTCGATAACGCTGGCGCGCACTTTTCCAGATTCTGCTCTATTTCCAGCAGCTCTGCTTTTAGTTCTGTGCTGAATTTTGTGAAGAGGTCTTTCTCAATTTCGCCGAATGCATAGCGTCGCTCAAGCGTGTCCAGCTTCTTTTTGAGCTCGGTGTGCTGCGTGGTCAATCGCTTTTCATCTATCCTACTTTCTTCTGTTAACTTATAATAAGTCTCTTCCATGATCTCAGCCAGCTTCGGCAAATAGCGCGGGTCTACTTCTAGCTCAGTTAAAAAGCCTTCGTACAGGTTATGCAGCTTATTAGCGTTACGGTTAAGCTTGCAGCCAATGGTATTGCACTTGTAGTAATGGATCTGCTTTTTCTTCATCTCGTAGCCAGTCAACGGCTTACGACAGCTACCACACTTGATGTGATGACGCAGCGGTAGTTCTTCGTCTTCCTTTACCTGCGTATAGCCATGCGCGTTCTGCGCCTGCAAACCGTTTACCTTTAAAAACATTTGACGCGTGATTAACGGCTCGTGCTGGCCTTCCACCACTTCGCCATCCTCCAGTAAGCCATGGCTTATTAAACCGCAGTAAAACGGGTTTTTAAACAGCTTGGTGATAGTTTGGTTATAGAGCACTAAACCTTGTGCTTTCAGGCGCTTGATAATATCTGTATTAGATAACCCCTGTTCTGCTTTCAACTGAAAAGCCAGGCGAATGAGTTTACCTGTTTTATTAGGCTTTAAGACCACGTCCTTACCCACAATCACTTTATCATAGCCCATCGGCACTTTACCTACCCAAAAACCACGCCGAACGCGGGCTTCCATCCCTGTCATACATTTCTCTCGTCGCTGGTCGTTATCGAACTGCGAGAACAGGAACTGGATACCCTGTTGCAGCTTACCGGCGGCTGTCTGGGTGTCTACCGGCTGGGTAACAGCTACTACCGAGATGCCCATACGGCCTAGTTCATCGACAATACCGATCGCAGAAGAGCCGGTGCGGGAAAAGCGGTCGTGCGAGTAGACAATGATATAGCCTACCCTAAGCTTGCTTTTTTTCACAAACTCGAGCATCTTTTGAAATTCCTTGCGCTCGTCTGATTTCGCGCTTTCATAGGTGCCACCAAACTTACCCACCACCTGGTAGCCATGGCGCTCAGCGTAGGCCGTGCAACGATCTAACTGCGTCGAAAGGCTTTGGTTCGTCTCGGCCTGTTCTTTGGTCGATACGCGGGTGTAGATGATGGCTACCTTGCCGCGTGGAGTAGCTTTCTTACTACCCTTCTGCAGTGGCCGGGCAAAAATGCTCAGCTCGTTGCCTTTCCCTGTTGTAGACCGTAGTGCAGCTGGCTTTTTAGCTGTTGCAGGCTTGTTATTAACAGTCTTGGCTTTAGCTTTTGCAACCGTTGTTTTAGCTGCTTTCTTAGTTTTGGGTGCAGCTTTAGCTACTTCAAGCAGGGCTGCTGTTGTTTGTTTTTTCATGTTCTATTCTGGTCAACGGGAAAGGGACTTTGTTACTTTTTTGTTACTCTGGCCTTTGGGTATTTGTACTTTCGAAACGTTAGCTGACGTAGCCTCTTTTTCAATATCAACTATAATAGCTATCGGCTTTTCCTGCTGATGTTGGTTAAACACCCAGGCTGAAAAGCGAAGCATAAAATCTACCTTTGCGTGCGCTTCTGCTTCGGTTAAGTGTTCCAGCCCCGGAGTTTGCCGTAGCTCGCGTATATGGCGCTCTACCGATTCTACTTCTTCCGAGAGCTGCTTGTAGTAGCTATCATACCCGCTCAGTTGTTCAGCTTCGTCAAGTTCTACTGCGTTAGAAACGCTTATTTTGCCCTTCGGCTGTACTAGTTTGTGTTTACTGTACTGTTGTTGGTTTTTCTGTTTTTTAGATAAAGTTTTCACTGTTGTGTTTGCCAGTGCCACAGGTCCGGGGCTACCGGTACTAAGGCGGGCTATTACGTTAGGGTGCGGGGCAACCGCTACCCTTGGCTCTTACCGAATCAACGTTTGGTAAGAGTGAGCTACTTGGTACTAAATTCTTCGGCGGTGTTCTTTGGTAAACTTTAACTTAGAGCCACCACGGTTTTCTAATTCAACTGACTGATAATTCTTGAGTGCCAGCGTTTCGATTAATTGCTTTGATACTTCTTCATCCAGATGCCCATCTGAGGTAGTTCGCAAGGTGATTTGACGCTTCTCATCAAAAGTGATCGTTACCTGCCGGAAACTTTTATTGCGTATAGCACGAACTACTTGAAGTTCTTCATCAGATAGCAAGGCCAATCGTGGAATGTAATCAGCTTTGTCTTCATCCAGGATAAAAGCTGCCAGGTGTTGGGTAATGGACAGGAATACATGCGTTCTGCCCAACAGCACTTGCCCTTCCGGCCCCATGCCCTGCATCTCATCCAGCCACGGTGCCAGGTCGCCCGAAGGAAAGATCAGGATGCCGGCTTCCTGCTTGCGGTACAGGGCCGCATAAACAAGGGATTCGAGCAAGCAAAGCTGCACGCCGTAACTTGCCTGAGCGGCCTGTATTTGCCCGCTTAGCTGTTCGGTGATAAAGGCTTCTACCTGTTTGGGGGACATCACTTTGCTGAGCTCGTCGCGCAGTTTGGCGATCATCGCCGGGGTTAATGCTTCCGCCGGTATTTCCTGAACTTGAAACAAATACTCGCGCAACGCTTTTACCCGTGCCAGTGGCAAACCCAGCTCGCGCAGTTCTTTGGCCATCTTCAGCCACAGGTATTCCAGAAACGAGAGTTTGGTCCAGGACTGTTCTTCGGTCTTAGGCGCTAGTCCGGCTTTCTTCCAGTCCACGTAAAGCTTGGGAGCAATACCGGTTTGCTTTAACGAAAAGATCGGCTCGCGTAGCTTTTCATAGAGTTCCGGTAGTTGCTTCATTTCCTGCAAGTCAAGCTGCAAAGCAAAATCTTCGGTGCTGGTTTCCGGCTGTGGTGTCTCCTCTCTCATGCGTAGTCAAATTAATTATTTTACCCAAAGGTAATATTTAGTTTTAACTATACAACAGCTTTGTAATATTTTTTTTATTTCTGGATAAAATATTTTGTGAAACCAGTCATGGTGTTCAAAATAGCAATGATGGTATGCAAAAAAGATAGTAATGGAAAGTGAGTAAGAAGCTCGCGTGCCCGCATGTACGCGCGTATCATGCGCAGGCGCGCGCGATTATAGAAGTGTTGCTATAGGTTGCGGACACACCGGAAAAGCAGCATTTGCGGTAAAAAAGCAACTTTCCGTATTGGCTGAATAATTTTAAGTTTTGCAGACACTATTGCGGACACGTAAGTTACGTGCGCACAAGAAGT
This sequence comes from Pontibacter populi, assembly GCF_040278685.1. Classification (NCBI taxonomy): domain Bacteria; kingdom Pseudomonadati; phylum Bacteroidota; class Cytophagia; order Cytophagales; family Hymenobacteraceae; genus Pontibacter; species Pontibacter populi. The sequence goes on along the minus strand of NZ_JBEOKT010000019.1, from coordinate 34,921 downwards.
TACAGTCAGTTTTAAGCTTGCCGGAAACAGGTGAAATTGTTACCAGAGTATGGGTTTTTTACGTGCGGAAATACGCCGGAAACTATAATTTTCTGAAAGGTGATGCGGAATCAGTAAAAACACTGTCCGCACCAGGTCTCCGGAAAACAGATAAAAGCATAGCAAATAAAACACCCACAAAACACGCTGTATCAATTAGTTACACGCAGTTTTAGAGTCCGGAAAACATGTAAAACAGCGGTCTACCGCTTTACGCGTTGCAGGGTACTCAAAGGTGGTATTTTTGATCTTCATCGAATACCAAATAGTTAAAAGAAAATTTCATGGATAAATACCATTAAAAACACCTGTAAAATCACCAAAATAGTAACTGCAAGTTCGGTAAACATGAATAAGCTAAAAAAAGCTCTATAATTCGTGAAGGGTAAGCTTAAAAACATGCTTCTACGCATTCGGAAATATCGCCGGAAAAAAGTTACTCAACCTAGGCTTTTGGTATAGGTAGGATCACGTTTAATCGCGGAACATTTTTCCGTAGACGGAAAGGCTGTTACAGAATGTTACACGCATTTCCGCACCTGTTTTTACTGAATACTTTTCCGGATTTCCAGTCCAGACGAAATTGACTAAAACAGGGTGGTTTTTCCGCAAGCGGAAACTATAAATGCCCTATTGCGGAAAGGTATTTTCACCTGGCTTCTTTAGCGGAAGCAAAAAGCCATTTCCGGCACTTGAAAAAAACCTACTATTACACCATATTAACACAGGATGTACGTAGTTTCATAAATCTCATTATTGTTCTACTACTTAACAGCTATAGTTGGCCTAATCTATAGTTTCACCTTTCATGCACTTATCACTATTTTACACTATGCTTCTAAAGTAGCATTTTACCAGTTACCCCAACAAAAGCTTTTCACTTTTCTGTTAAGGCAAAATCCGCTATTGTAGTTCACCCAAAGTACACTTCAGAGGGACGTTTTTACTGCGCCAAACACCAATAACCGTTAACTATTAACTGAGAACAGCCATTCTTTAGCTTCGGCTTTAGACAGGAAATCGCGGGTTTCGCAGGGCATGGGTGTCTGGGCTGCTATCTGGTGGATGGTGTCGATAGCGAGCTGCTGGAAAAGGTCATGCCCATTGATGTTGGCTACACGGCGTAAGTTACTGTGCTGCAATATTTTTGATGTGGTTTTGGCTATCCAGACCTGGTCTTCGCGGGTTGGGGGCGACAAGTGGGTATAATCTGCTAAAATAAGGGCTATGTTGTTGGCAACTATAAAGTTACAGGCAAAAAGCATGGCTTCTTTCAGATCAGCAGTTGGTATAGTTCCTCGCCACTCATTCCAGATCAGTTTATCTTCTGAGCTGTAGCGTATGGTTACGTAATCGTTTTGCAGTACCGTTTCTAAAATTAACGTGTGCATGCCCTGGGTTATAGTTAGTAATGCTTTTTAACCCTTTTTTTACGGCATGGGTGTTAAATGTTTATAGTTGCCCGCCCGAAACCGGAAGCTACCTGTTTAGTTGTAACTGACTTCGGGTTGGTTGTAGGCGGCCTCGGTCAGGGCAAAAGCCGGATCTACGAGCAGCACTTCATCGTAGGTCAGGTTATACAAACGGTACACCAGCACATCTATCTCCGCTTCCAGCCTCGACGTATTCGCAGCCGCATCGGCTTGTTTTATAGTTAGTATCTGCTCTACCAGCGAAGTTATAGTTGCTTTCGTTTCTTCGTCTCCACTAACTATAGGAATCTGAAAAGTATAAGGTGTTTGCATAGCTAAGGCACCACCCTGCAACTTAGAAGCAATTTGATTAATAAAGTACCATGTAACCTTAGAGTTTAGTAGACCTAATAAGTATAAATCTGCATTAGGTATGATAAAGGTTTTATTGTTTGAATAAGCTCCAACTTCATCCCAAGTAAATGCCTGAAAAGTAGCAATTTCTTGAAATAGAATTTTGTTCTTTTGAAATTCATGATAGTAAGCACATGCCCTTAGTTCCCACCAAAAATTACCTTTATCTGCTCTTTTCTTAGCTTTTTCTTCATGTGGTGCTAAGAAATTAGCCAACGAAGTATAATTTTCCTTAATCCATTCCCATGGTTCTAATTCAGAATCTTCCATTCTTTCATAAGTAAAACCTGCTGGAAAAAGGATTAAGTACTTATCAACTTTAGGTTTTTGATAACGTTTAACATCTCGGCCTGCGATGAAGCGCTTTATAACTCGTGCACTTCTTTCATCTTCATCAATTAATCTCTCCGCTGTAGCTTCATCAATAACAAAAGCTTCGTTTAAGCCAGTTAAAACTCCACGATAAATCTTACCATCCACATATTCTCCAAGTGGAGTTCCGGTGTTTTTCAGTTTCTCTAATAACTGTTGTGCAATGCTGTTGGAAAGTGTCCAGCCAGAAGCTGGCAGCAAATCAGCCTGGACATCAAAAGCGTTTTCTGCAACATAGTTGGTTAAGCTTTTCTCGAATTGCAGCGTATTTATAGTTACCGCTTTAAATCTATAGTTTAGCTCCGGTTGCTGCTTCGTCACCGAAACTATAAGCGGGTATGTAGTTGCTTCTTCAAATACCGGCAAGTCGCCAAAGTCGAGCAGCTCCATTAAACTATAGCTTTGCAGCCACTGACGCAGCGCCTGTCCGTAGCCGGCACGCATCCATTTGTTAGGTATAATGTAACTGAACTTGCCACCTGTTTTGAGCAGTTGCAGTCCGCGCTCCACAAAGTAAACATACAGGTCGGCGGTTCTTCAAAAGCTTTCTGCAGGTATAGTTTAAAGTTGCCAAGTTCTTCCTGGCGTATGTACGGTGGGTTCCCGATCACCACATCAAAGCCTTTATAGTTGCCTTCCTCGTCCAGCACTTCCGGAAACTCGAAACGCCACTCAAAAGCGCCTTCGTATACTTTGTTGGCTTCAATATCGGCCCGCTCCTGCTCCAGTTGCTGCAGCTCTTTCTGTAGTTTGGTTAGTTTGGTTTTGTCTACTTTTTTGGCTCCGAACAGGTCTGGGTCCTGCATTACGGCTATAGTTCCGCGCAGCTTGCTCATGCGCTCACGCATCGGGTCGTTGTTGGCCAGCGTCGTCCTGAAGCCCTGCTTTATCTCTTCCAGAAAAGCTTCGAGTTGCTTTTTGGTGTCTTTGGAGTTGGTGTTTTTATAGTTGGCAACTGCCGTGCGGTAGGCCTACAAACTATGGCCCTTCTTCCCGAACGCTTCGTGCAGATCGGCGGTGAGCGGGTAGCGGCTCAGCAGCGAGTTGCCTTGCTTTATGTTAATGTCGATGTTAGGCAGCGTCTGCAGCTGGGTGTAGTTGGCGGCAGGTGTGCTGCTTTCGGTTACACCTTCAGAAGTAGTGTAGTAGGCGTTTTTGAGCAGTTCTATCCAGAGGCGCAGGCGGCATATCTTCACCGAGTTCGGGTTTATATCTACGCCAAACAAACAGTTCTCAATTATGGTCTGCTTCTCATGGAAAAGTGCTTCCTGCAGCTCCTGTGTATGCGGATTTATAGTTCGGTGTCCGTCGGGGTGCTGGTGCACGGTGTAGCTGAAGGGCTCGCCGTGGTTATCGGTAACTATAAGCTCGTCGTTCTGCACTTCTATGCTGCCATAGTGCAGTGGTTTGCCCTGCCGGTTCAGCAGCAGTTTCAGTTCAGCTTTTATAACTATAAGCTCATCAAGTGCGCTAACCAAATAGTGCCCCGAACCAACCGCCGGGTCGCAGATGCGCAGTTCGTTCAGCAGTTGGTTATACTCTTTTATGGTTTCTAAACTATAGTTCTGATGGATGCAGAAAGCAAGGGATTCGAATGCCGGTCCGGCTATAGTTGTATCTATGTTCCAGTTATACTTCTCGGCAAAGCGCTGCACCACGGCACGGCGTATAGCTTCGCGGCTCATGTACATGGTTATAAAGCCCGGCGTGTAAAAAGAGCCGTCGCGGTAGCCGTTTATCTTTTCAAATATCAGCCCCAGCACCGAAGCCGTTATCAGCGTTTTGTTCTCCTCCTGTATCTCGCCTTTGCCCTCAGCCCCAAAATCGTAACTACCTAAAAAGCGCAGCAAATATTCCAGGGTGTGCAGTTCGGGTTCGGTCTTGCCCAGTGGTTTGCCCTGCTGGTCGCGCAGTACGGTTTGGGGGTAAAGCGGAAGCAGGCTTCGGTCTTTTAAGTTAGAGATGCGCAGCGTGCGTTTCTCCAGTGCCGTGGTCTCAAAAAGCGACGAGTTCAGGTACGGGATATGGCTATACTTCTGGCGTACGTTGCTGCTTCGGTTTTCAGGTTGCTCAGCCAGCACATCAAAAAAACAGCTCGTTCAGGTCATCAAACTCTTTCAAGTTGGCCGTGCTCATAAAGCTGTACTTCTTGTCGCCGTGGTGGTAGCTTATCAGTTGTGCTTCCAGCAGCTTCAAAAACAGGATGCGGTTCATCCAGGTAATGCACAGCTCCAGGGCCACGTTAAACAGTTGCTCTTCGCGGGTGCTGCCAAAACTATAGGGGTTATCCAGCCCGCCAATCAAATCCTCGGATTTCAGTTTCTGGTACGCACTTTCCAAAAGCGAGCCGTGGTTAGGTTTTGCTTTACGTTGGATGAGCTTGCGGCCTCCCTCCTTCACTTCCTCCAGTCCTATCAGGTGCAGCAATTCCTGGTAAAACCCTTTGTCCAGTGAGTTGGCATCGTTGGCAAAAGGTTCTTTTAATAAGTGCGCCGGCGAAAGCAGCTTATACAGCGCCACCAGTTTCACATCGTCTTTCAGGTCTGTGTTGTGCAGCGGCTTCTCAAAGTCTAAAAGGTTGAAGTGGGTAAAAGTTATAGTTTCAGATAAGTTGGCAAGTATAGGTGCAGCAATCTCTTTATAAAAAAAGTCGGTTCCGGCGCTTGCCTTGCGGCCTTCGCTCCAGTCGGTAAAGTCTTTCTTAAGTTGCGTGTTACGGTAAAACAGGCGGTCAAACTCCAGGGCATCAAATACAAACCACTCGTGCACGCTAGTAATTACAAGGTGTTTGATGTCGTGGTTTTTGTGCTGCACCCGCTCGCGCAGGTAATACAGTAACAGCTCGTGCATGGCCTTATAGTTCAGGTTCTGTTCGGTAGGCATGTCGGCTTTGTTGGTGGGCCGTTTTACTTCCAGCAGTACGCCGGCGTTGCTTTTGGTGCTGTTGCCAGTATGTATCACCAGGTCGGTTTTGCCCTTGGTGTTCAGGCCATAGTTGCTGTAGAATGCCTGCATCAGAAAATCGCGCAGGTGGTTCTTGGCGTATTCTTCGGTTTCGGTCAGGTCTATACTTTGCAGCAGGTTTTTCAGCGCTGTTTTAAAACGCTCAATTTCGGTTCGGCTTGTTTTCAGGCGCAGGTAGGCTTTGTTCAGGGCCAGTTTCGGCTTTAGAATGTGGTGCTGCATGTAAGTCGGTTTGTTTATACAGCAAGACAGATATAGTAATTATAATATGCGAATTCGGTAAGATCAGGTTAGCTTTTACCATAAACTATGGCATATTCCTCTACTCAAAAACTCTTAAGCTAAGTACTAATAACCAAAGAATATTTACTTGCTCTGTTTTAATAAACTGTATATTTAATAAGGTAAAATGACTAGAGAGAAATGAACAGCGTATTTAACCCGGCAACGACAGAGGAGCTCATCACCCGTATTCACAAACTACAGAAATACTCCAGACCACTTTGGGGCAAAATGAACGTAGCTCAGATGCTGGCCCATTGCAACGTAACCTACGAACTGGTTTACGAAGACAAGCACCCGAAACCAAACCCAATTATGAAGTTTTTGGCAAAGTTGTTTGTAAAAGATTTCGTGGTAAATGAGAAGCCCTTTAAGCAGAATGTGCACTCAGCCCCGCATTTTAAAATTGTGGATACAAAAGAATTTGAAACAGAAAAGAGCCGCCTGATCACTTATCTGCAAAAGACACAGCAATTAGGCCAATCTTATTTTGAGGGGAAAGAATCGCACTCATTTGGTCCGCTGAACAGCAGCCAGTGGAATAATATGTTTTACAAACACCTAAATCACCACCTGAGCCAGTTTGGCGTGTAATCAGGTAAGTTTTCCAAAACTATAAGCTGGAAATAAATGGTATAAGTTTCTCCTACTTTCAGCACGATCAGATACGATTGAAAACCAGCATTACATGCCAGCACCAACTGCAAAAGCATAGTTAATGAAAAGAAAGCAGGAGTGATTATAGAAAGATCTTTTTTTTAAATGGGGTATTACACCATTAAGAGGAAGGAAAGCAAGAAGGACTTAGGACAAATGCTAATAAATACCAGCCCTTCTTACTCCGAAAAACAACTATAAAACTAGAAAAACAACTAATCTAAAGAACACTTAGGTATTAAGTTTACGCTGGTATTATATTAAAGTTATTGAATGTTTATGACTGAAGTTTATGCTGCTAGTCACCATACATTTCCCAGATTGGAAAAGAAACAAGAAGGGCTTGCTATAACAGTAGAGGAAGTTGTTGCCCTTCCCGTTCCAACATCAAACAATATTTATGAAAGTACCTGCTTCTACGCTGAAAAACATTGCTAAGTTCAAACATAGAGAATTATTTATTCTTCTTCAGCCAAGTAACAGCAGCTTCCCTGCTGGTAAAGTTCTCAACCGCATACGGCAGGGATTGTAACACATCTATTTCCTTCAGGAATTGCCTTACAAAACTTTCCCGCTTCTCATCTGGGGATATAAGCCTTACCAGCTTTTGCAGTCCGGTAACAGCTAAATCATTTGACAACAGGGTCAAGATGGTGTTGTAATCTTCCTGATGCATGTCCAGCTGGCTACTGCTGGTATCGAGTAACAAATACGGGATATGTTTTTCCTTCAGGGTCTTGACCATGACGGCGAAGGCGGCATATATATGCAGCATTTCTTCCTGCTTCATGTCAGGACGGGTCGCATATAAAATATCAGTTGCTGCATCGTAATCCAGCACCATGTACCCGTTATGGAATAGTATCACATGATAAAACGTAACATTTAATGTCGTTACGCAAATAAAGATAATATGATGTAAAGGTTAGCCTTCCTTATGCAGCAGCCACCGGACGGCATCTGCCTTAGATGAAAACATCTGCACTTCTACCGGCAACGGTAAAGCTTCGTTGATATTAACTAACATGGAAGCAATCTTTTGTTCACGGATAGCATCTGAAGTGGTCAGGCGGGCTACTTTCTGAAGGGACGTTTGCAATAAGCCAACGGTCAGTTGGGCCATATTGGTTTTGTATTCCGTTTCGGACAGGTCTTGCGTGTTACGGGTAAAGTCCAGTAGCAAGCGGGTGATGTTGTATTCTTTTACGAACGTGATGATAGAGATAAAGGCACTCCGAACTTCTCTTGCATCGTAGGGACGAATAGATGGCTGGCAGGTTACTAACAGGTCTTGTGCTGGCTGATAGTCCAGTTCAATGATATGGTCTTTATAGAGTATCAACGGCAGAATGTGTATCTGACGCCAAATATAGCTGCTTTAGTTTGTTAATCCCTGCTGCGTCTATCTCTTCTCCTACCAACGGCAGCAGTTCTGCCAGCAGCGTCGCATCTGTAATGTACATACGGCTGACATACACCCCTTCCAGAAAGAAACGGCAATACGTGCGTTCGCTTGTTACTGTAAATACCAGCAAATCTGATTTCGTAAGTTTGTTCAGGAACTTGGTTAATTCAAGCATAAGAAAGCGTAATACACTGCAAGTAAACGCAAAAGTAGGCGAATTGATACGACTTAAAAAAGAATTTGTAGCATCTTTTACGACAGCCTTTAGGGATAGGTCGAAAATTCGGTTTCCCCCTTACCCTTTTAAAAGTAAGACGTAAGTGCCGCGTACAATTTTATTATTTATTTGGAAGGTATACTTTCTGAAAAGAATTTTCTCTTCCCTGCTACAGCAACAATATTAAACTTATTGATGGTCATCAAGAACTGGATAAGGCTGTAGACACCGCTTACAGGCCGCATGCGTTCATTACAGAAGCTAAGCACATGGAAACTGATTTGAACTATACGAACGCTATACAGTCGGATTATTCGCGAAAAAGAAAGAGAAGAAAAAAACTAAAAAAGCAGCTCCTGATACGGAATAGCTACACCCCACTTATGTCAGTGGCCCTATTTAGATGCTTACATATATGATGCAAAAAAGAAGCCCAACCATATCACAGGTTGGGCTTGCTTTACGCTTAGCTTCTATAAGGTTTGCATTAGTCGTTTCGGTCGCGTGAAACGGTACTGATATTGTTGTTGACATCTATTACAATGTCATACTCGTGGCACGTATCCATTTGTACTGTTTCCACCAATTCAGTCTTATCCAGTGTAATCGTAAAGGTAACTGTTCCTTTTGCATAACTGCTTGCGGCTGAAGTGCTGTTAGGCATCACGTTGTTGATGTTTTCTGTATTACCGTTTGAGGTTTTAATCTGCACACTGGCTTCCAAAGTTCCCTGGTTGATGACCCTTGCACGCGGGTTCTCATCATCACACTTATCGCAGCTGCTCATTCCGGCCATAAACAGGCCTGCTATCACTGTTGTCATTAAGAATCTAAATACTTTCATGTTTGCTTTTTAATTGTCCTACTCTTATGGCTATTCGGTCACGCCTTGTTTATTGGTTGTTAACTACGACTACTAAATTCAGGCAATTTTCTGTAATTAAGTTTGTAGCAAAACTAATAAACTTTTAACTACCATCACGTCTGATCAGAAACGTTTGCCGATACCTATTCCTATCGAAAAAGAATCATAGGCATCTATGCGGGAATCATAAAAAATGGTGGGCGCCACATCCCAGTGTTTCCCTATTTCTATTTCATACTCTACCCCTCCCCTGAACACCAACAGGTTCTCCTGTTTTTCGAGCTCAACACCCGGACCTGCCAATAGCACCAAGCCTTTCCAGGGCCTCCATAGCGCATCTACTGTTAACAACACAGGGCTTTCTCTTTCCAGTATGTCTGTATCTCCGTGTTTAACTATAAAACTGGTATGTTCAAGGTCGTTATGCGAGCCTATACCCCATTTCTCATTAAACCAGTATTCCAGGTCAAGCCCAACAGAAGGTACTATCAATAGCTCCTTTCCTTCCACTGTTTCCGTTCCGATGTAGGTATGATACAGCATGGCACTAACCCTGAAATGTTTAAATTTATGTTCTTCTGTATCTGCCGTCTCATGGTGCTGTGCAGACGCATGCGTTATCCCTCCAAATCCCATCGTTACGACCAGGGTAACCACTCTTACTGTTTTATTTAATAAGCTACTTTTCATGTGTCAATTATTTAAACACCACAAAAGTATAGGCTTCGATGCTCCGCAATAGTGACTAATGTTACATAGGCTATTTTAACTTAAAATGCTTGTGTAACCAATGTCACTGAACCAGGCCTTTATATTCAGCACTTTTGTACCATAGATTAAAACACAATTATAGGGAGCACTGGCTACATGAGGATAAACTATAAGATCCTGTGCGGTTAAGCCCCTGTAACAAATAAAAGTATGATGCAGGAATTCTGGAACGAACGGTATAAGCAACCCGAAATGGCCTACGGCAAAGAGCCCAATGCATTTTTCAGGGAGCAGTTAGATAAGTTACAACCCGGCAAATTATTGCTGCCAGCGGAGGGTGAAGGCCGGAATGCAGTGTATGCTGCCACGATAGGCTGGCAGGTACAGGCATTTGATTACAGTGAGGCAGGTCGCACAAAAGCTTTACAGTTGGCAGATGCATTGGGAGTAACTATAGATTATACCTTGTCTGAAGCTGAAAACTACACTTCAGGGCCTGAAAGCTACGATGCTGTCGCACTCATCTATGCGCACTTCCCTCCTGCCATCCGACACAAACTACACCAGCAGGTAAAGGGGTGGCTAAAGCCGGGCGGTACGGTTATGCTGGAAGCTTTTCACCCGAAGCAAATGGATGGGTATACTTCCGGCGGTCCGCAAAACCATGCCATGCTTTACACAGCCGACATGCTGCGCTCAGACTTTACAGGATTAAAGATCAAGGTGCTGCAGGAGTATGAGATTACGCTACACGAAGGGATCTACCATAACGGAGCTGGTTATGTCACCCGCCTGGTAGCCACTAAACCAACAGCTGACCAAATATAAAAAACTATAAATTATAAAACTAACCGCCTGCAAATAGCTGGTTAAACTATAAACACACATGGAAAAAAACTTAAACATCCTGGTTCCGGTAGATTTTACGCCAGTGTCTTTTAAAGCATTGGAGTTCCTGAATTTCCTGACACAGACTATACCTGTTACAGCGCACCTGGTGCATGTAATGGAAGTAAATACCGGTGACTGGGCTGGCGCTACCGACATGTCAGATACAGCTGATGTAAAGCAATTAAGAGCCCAGGAAGAAAAGGCTTTAAAGCAGTTTGAAGAACTGAAACAGCAGGTAGACTTCGTGTTTACAACAGAAATTTTACATGGCGGACTTACCACTGCCATTGCAAAACATGCTGCAAAACTACACGCTGATCTGGTTTTGATTGGTACAGAAGGTGCTGATGGCTGGCTTGAAAAAGTGTCTGGCTCTGAAGCACAGCATGTGGTGCGTTATACCGATATTCCGGTTATCACTGTCCATCAGTTCGCTTCTATTACGCCGATCCGGAACATACTTTGGGTAGCAGATTTCGGAGCAGAAAAGCAGCCGGAGCAAACTATAGTTACCATTAAAAACCTTCAGCGTCTGTTTAATGCCCAGTTACATTTGTTACAGATTGTAGGTAAAGAAGATGAGTACCAGGAAACACAAATCAACATGCGCCGCTTCGCCGACAACTTTGATCTGCAGAACTATGAACTGCACCTGCACCACAACTATAAAGTGCCGGCAGGTGTGCGCAACTTCAACGAATTATCGGCTATGGACCTGGTCCTGATCGGTACCCATGGCCGGAAAGGCATCAGTCACCTGTTCTATGGCAGCATCGCTGAAACGCTGGTAAACCACTGCATTCGCCCTTTAATGACATATCATTTAAAGGATCAACTCTAATATAGTTGTTAACACATTTAAATTAACAGATCATTTATAAAACCTTAATCAAACTTAACGATGGAAGATACAATAAGCACTATGCCAAGAATTGGGGACAAGGCTCCGGATTTTGAGGCCAACACAACGACCGGTCAACTCAAATTTTCAGAATACAACAAAGGAAGCTGGGTTATTCTGTTCTCCCACCCAGCAGACTTCACACCAGTTTGTACCACAGAGCTCACCGGCTTTGCGCAGGAACAAGATGGTTTCTTTGCACAGCACAACACAAAGCTGATTGGTTTAAGTATAGATAGTATTCACTCCCACATAGCCTGGGTGCAGAATGTACGCGAAAAGACAGGTGTCTATTTCAAGTTCCCGATCATCGCGGATATTGACATGAAGGTGGCTAAGCTTTATGGCATGCTGCAACCAGGAGAAAGCGAAACGGCAGCAGTACGAGCTGTTTTCATTATTGACCCTGAAGGCATTATAAGACTTATCATGTATTACCCCTTGAATGTAGGTCGTAATATGGAGGAAATTAAACGTGTCCTGATCGCCTTGCAGACTGCTTCAGAAAATCAGGTTGCGTTGCCGCTTAATTGGCAGCCTGGAGATAAAGTAATTGTTCCTCCCCCAAAAAACCTGGCTGCTCTTGATGAACGCGTAAACAGTGACTTGGAAATGGTAGATTTCTATCTTGCTAAGAAAAGTCTATAGTTAGTTAGAGATTCAATTCATAGTTAGTATAGCCCATCATTACATGTATAGTTGTAATGATGGGCTATCTGTTTATTAATAAATCATTTATATACTTTTTACCTGTGTGACAAACGTCACTGTATACCGTATTACAAGGCTATATCTTTGTATTAAATATTGAGAGCAAGTATAAAATCTCAGCATTCATTAACTATAAAACATCACAAGACTTATGAAGATCAAGCAGTTCGAAGACAAAGGCTTAGCCCATTACGCATATGCCATACTTAGCGAAGATAGCAGGGAAGTTGTATTAATCGACCCGGCCCGCGATCCGCGGCCATACTATGAGTATGCCAAAGAACACGACGCTAAAATTGTAGGGGTTATAGAAACACACCCGCATGCCGACTTTGTAAGCTCGCACCTGGAGATCGCCAACAAAACCGGTGCTACCATTTATACCCATAGTTTGGTAGGTGCCGATTACCCACACCAGGCTTTTGACGAAGGCGCTGTGCTGGAAATTGGTGACGTAAAACTCAAGTCGCTACACACACCAGGCCACTCCCCTGACTCGATCAGCATTGTGCTGGAGCACGACGGAAAAGACAAAGCGGTGTTTACGGGTGATACCTTGTTTATAGGTGATGTGGGTCGTCCGGATCTGCGCGAGAGTGCCGGTAACGTAACGGCCAAGCGCGAAGAACTGGCCCGCCAGATGTACCACAGTACCCGCGAGAAGCTGATGAAACTGGCAGATGATGTGGTAGTATACCCGGCACACGGAGCAGGCTCACTTTGCGGTAAAGGCCTGAGCGACGCCAACACCAGCACCATCGGCGATGAGAAAAAAGGCAACTATGCCCTGCAGCAGATGAGCGAAGACGAGTTTGTAAAGGTGTTGACAGAAGACCAGCCTTTTATTCCGAAATACTTTGGCTACGATGTAGGCCTGAACAAGCAAGGCGCTCCGGACTATAAACCAAGCCTGGAGGGTGTTCAGAAACTGGAGAAGAACTATAGCCCGGAAGAGGGTGCTGTTATAGTAGATGCACGTCCGGAAAACGTATTCAAGAAAGGACATTATAAAGGCGCGATCAACATCCAGAACGGTGGCAAATTTGAGACCTGGCTGGGAAGTATAGTTGGTCCGAACGAAAACTATTATCTGGTAGGTGAAAGCGATGCCCAACTGAATGAGCTGATCTCTAAAGCCTCAAAGATCGGCTATGAGCTGCTGATAAAAGGTGCTTTTGTGTACGACAAGCAGGACGGTGAAACGAGCGACAAATTCGACAAGTCATCTTTTGAAGATAACAAAGAGGCTTATACCATCGTGGACATCCGCAACACCTCAGAAGTAAAATCCGGGAAGTTCTTCGACAAGGCCATCAACATTCCGTTACCGGAATTGCGCGAAAGAGTGAAGGAAATACCGACCGATAAACCGGTGGTAGTGCATTGCGCCGGTGGTTACCGCTCGGCAGCAGGCAGCAGTATTGTAGAAGCGGCTTTGCCAGAAGTAGAAGTACTTGATATGAGCGAAGCTGTGACGGAGTTAAAACAAAAATAAACAATAGAAGGAGTCTCTGGCACAGGGACTCCTTTTAACCTAAACTATAAAAATCATGAATTATAAAGATATATCCGGGGAAGAAGCAAAAAAGCTACAGCAGAATCAACCTGACACGGTTATGCTGGACGTGCGCACCCCTATGGAAGTAAGCCAGGGCAAAATACCGGGCGCACAGGTAATTGACCTGATGGATGCACAGTTTCCTCAAAAAGTGGAGGCACTTGATAAAGACAAGCCTTATGTGGTTTATTGCAGATCCGGCAACAGAAGTGCACAGGCCTGCAATTATATGGCAGGTCAGGGGTTTACCAAACTATATAACCTGAACGGTGGAATAGGCAACTGGCCATATGAAACTGAATAAACTATCGCTTAGTGCCGGTACAAAACTGGTATTAAGCATGATTGTTGGGGCTATTTTTGGGTATTTGTTTTACGCCTTTTATGGTTGTAACGGTAGCTGCCTTATCACCTCTAGTCCCTTGAACAGCACGCTATATGGAACAGTAGCAGGCGCTATATTATCCAGAAGGTTTATAGCAAAGAAATAATTACTTTTAATAACTGCCTGTGCTTTAAAGCACGGGCAGTTTCTGTTTTTTAAGACAATCCTTTATTTGCCGGACCAACAATCCTTCAACCGGCTTGTTTGTGACTTAGATCACACACCATTATAACTTAAAACACTTCCTTTGTAAACCGTGATAGCTTGAGTTAAAAGCTTGTATCACCTCAACATTTGTGACTTTATAATTCAGAAATAGATATGGAAACTGAAAAGGTAAAAGTATTGATCATTGGTTCTGGTCCGGCAGGCTATACAGCTGCTATTTATGCGTCCAGAGCAGGGCTTAATCCTGTTTTATACCAGGGCTTGCAGCCAGGTGGTCAGTTAACCATTACCAATGATGTAGAGAACTATCCCGGCTACCCGGACGGTATCAACGGTCCGCAGATGATGGAAGATTTCAAACGCCAGGCCGAGCGCTTCGGTACCGACGTGCGTTATGGCATTGCCACTGCTGTTGATTTTTCATCTAAGCCGCACAAAGTGACGATAGATGATCAGAAGGTAATTGAAGCCGAAGCTGTTATTATCTCTACAGGAGCATCAGCTAAATGGCTGGGGCTGGAATCAGAAGCGCGCCTGAATGGCAGTGGCGTGTCGGCTTGCGCTGTATGCGATGGCTTCTTTTACCGGGGACAAGATGTGGCTATAGTTGGCGCCGGTGACACGGCTGCTGAAGAGGCTACTTACCTGGCTAACCTTGCGAACAAAGTTTACATGATCGTGCGACGCGACGAAATGCGGGCTTCTACTATCATGCAGGACCGGGTAAAAAGAACCAAAAACATAGAAATATTATGGAGTACGGTAACAGACGAAATTCTTGGTGAGCACTCTGTAGAAGGCATCAGAGTAAAAAACACCGTCACCAATGAAATCCGGGAAATACCGGTAAACGGATTTTTTGTAGCAATTGGACATAAGCCTAATTCCGACATATTTGCTGATTACCTGAACCTGGATGAGAACGGCTATATCCGTACCATACCGGGTACATCCAAAACAAATATAGACGGCATATTTGCCTGTGGGGATGTGCAGGATTTTACATACCGACAAGCCGTGACAGCAGCTGGCTCAGGCTGTATGGCAGCCTTGGATGCGGAGCGCTATCTGGCATCTCTGGAATCGGAGCATGCAATAGAGCAGGATCAGGACGCAGTACTTAGCTTATCAGAAAAGGAATGATAAAGAACTTAAAATATCAACTACTTACAGGCTGGCACTTAGCCCGTTGGATTCGACTGGCACTTGGAACAGCACTGCTCATGCAGGCTATAGGAACAAGTGATACACTATTAGGTGTTTTTGGCTTTTTACTTTTAGGACAGGCTGCTACTAATACAGGTTGTTGCAGTTCATCACGTTGCAGCATTCCTCAGAGCAAGATTAAACATACAGATTCCACCGAGCCTACTACATAGGAAAAACGTTGAACTAGCAAATAGAGGCTTAATATAAAAGTGAGCTAGTGCAGACACTGAATATCATTGTCTTTAATGGGCTGAATGAGCGTTTGGTATTTTAAAATTTAAGACTTCGACATTAAGAGTTAGAGAGTGGAGGTTTTGCCACTTTCTAACTCTTTTTCATTTCAACCACTTAAGCCCTTGCTCCCATTATTACCCTCCCAACTTTCTTACTCTCTAACTTTCTTACTAAAATGCTTCTCTGTGACTGTTGTCACTGTGCCTGCCTGTAGCCTGCAGTACCTTTGTATCGTTAACTTAATAAAACGAAGGAAAATGGAAATACTAGGATACATTGCCGCTATGCTTATTGGCTTATCACTTGGCCTGATCGGTGGTGGTGGCTCTATACTTACCGTGCCGGTGCTGGTTTATTTGCTGGGTCTTAGCCCGGTCATCTCTACAGCTTACTCTCTTTTTATAGTTGGTCTTACAAGTCTGGTGGGTTCTTATAAGTTCTACCAAAAAGGGTTGGTGAGCATGAAAACAGCTGTTGTGTTTGGCTTGCCTTCTATAGTTGCTGTCTACCTGACGCGCCGTTACCTGGTACCGGCCATTCCCGAAAACCTGTTTACAGTAGGCGACCTGGCCGTAACCAAAGGTGTGCTGCTGATGCTCCTGTTTGCCGGCCTGATGGTGTTTGCTTCTATCTCCATGATCAAAAAGAAGAAAGAAGTACCGGCTGAGCCTGTGGATGTGGTAGACGAAAATATTGACACCGACCTGGATGTGGAGCACACAGACAAAACAGAAACGCATCCGAAACCAAAATTCAACTATGGCGGCATCCTGGCCGAAGGCCTGGTAGTTGGTACACTTACAGGCCTGGTTGGTGCAGGTGGTGGCTTCCTGATCATCCCGGCACTGGTACTTTTCAGTAAACTCGACATGAAAATGGCTGTGGGTACTTCCCTGCTCATCATTGCTGTAAAATCGCTGTTCGGCTTTATCGGAGACGTGTTTAACTATGAAATTGACTGGATGTTCCTGGGCATTTTCTCCACCATATCCATTGCCGGTATCTTCATTGGCACCTACCTTTCTACCAAGATCCATGCTGATAAACTAAAGACTTCTTTTGGCTGGTTTGTGCTCGTGATGGGTATCTATATCATCATCAAAGAAATATTTTTTACCTAAGACCTTTAGCGTGATATAAGTCACAGACACAGGCACTTATTATTCCGAAATTTGTAGCGTCATCTAACACACAACAACCAATAAAGAAAGAAGAGCTATGTTTAACATATTCGGATCAAAACCAAAAAATTACGAGAACCTGGACGGCACCACGTTCAAGGCAAACTATAATAAAGCTGCCAAAGCCGAGCTATTGGATGTAAGAACTGCCGGTGAGTTTGCCGGAGGCTCCATTAAAGGCGCTAAAAACCTGGATGTAACCTCGTCTCAGTTTCAGCAGGCGCTGAAGACCATGGACAAGAACAAAGAGTATTTCGTGTTCTGCCGCAGTGGTAACCGCAGCGGTTCTGCCTGCGACATCATGAGCAAAGAAGGCTTTAAAGCTTATAACCTGTCAGGCGGTATTGGTGCCTGGCCAAAATAATATAGTATAAAATTGTAAGGGCAGCGATCTGACACCTGGCTCCTGCCCTACTTAGTGAACCGAAACTAAACGCACAAAACATGTTAGAATTTTTGAGTCAGCCATGGCCCTGGTATACATCGGGTATAGTTATATCCCTTGTGATGCTGGTCCTGCTATTTTTTGGTAAATCATTTGGTTTCTCAGCCAACCTGCGCACCATTTGCTCCGCTTGTGGTGCCGGCAAAACGGTAAAATTCTTTGATTTTGACTGGCGCTCGCAGACCTGGAACCTGTTGTTTCTGGTAGGTGCTATTATAGGTGGCTTTATTGCGTCAGAGTTTTTATCGAATGGCGAGGCTGTTCAGATCTCACAAGCAACTATTCAGGACCTGAGCGCCCTTGGTATTTCAGCCCCGGAAGGCATTCAGCCGGAAGAGATCTTCAGCCTGGAAAATGCCTTTTCACTGAAAGGCTTCCTGATCCTGTTGCTGGGTGGCTTTGCTGTTGGGTTTGGAGCTCGTTATGCGGGCGGATGTACATCAGGCCACGCGAT
This sequence comes from Pontibacter populi, assembly GCF_040278685.1. Classification (NCBI taxonomy): domain Bacteria; kingdom Pseudomonadati; phylum Bacteroidota; class Cytophagia; order Cytophagales; family Hymenobacteraceae; genus Pontibacter; species Pontibacter populi. The sequence continues at coordinate 17,446 of NZ_JBEOKT010000019.1, read as the reverse complement.
CAGTGGTATCTCTAACCTGCAGTTGCCATCGCTTATTGCAGTTATCGGCTTCTTTATTGGTGGTCTGATTACCACATTCGTGCTGATGCCGCTTATTTTTTAATGATTAATTAGCATTGAGTAATGAATAATAAGAAGTGAGGCTAAGTGCTGATCACATCAGTTAATCATTACAAATCCATAATTATTCATTCATCATTAATCACTAGTCATTAATTCGCCGTGAAAGGATTAAAATTTATAGTTGCCGGAATACTTTTCGGTATCGTGATGAGTAAATCGGAAGCCATTTCTTGGTTCCGTATCCAGGAGATGTTCCGCTTCCAGTCGTTCCATATGTATGGCATTATTGGTACAGCCGTTGTACTGGGTATCATCATAACTTATGTTATTAAAAAATATAAACTACGCGATTTCCAGGGCAACCCGATCATCTTTACACCCAAGGAAATGTCTGTTCCCCGCTACCTGATCGGGGGTACCATCTTCGGGTTGGGCTGGGCACTGACGGGCGCTTGTCCAGGTCCTATGTTCGTCAATATCGGCTTCCAGTACTGGTCTATCCTGATAGCGGTAGTTGGTGCTTTAGCAGGCACATACATGTATGGAGCAATAAAAGACAGATTACCGCATTAAAAAAACTTTGGCTAAAAGTGGAATATGTTTTGGAAGTCACCGGTATAATAGCGGTGGCTTTCAGGCATATCAAAACAACAGTATACTTACAACCTGAACTATGGGAAACACTGCAAATACAGCTATAATTACGGTTGGGGTAGGTGTGCCTTCTATAATACGCATATGCTGCACTAAAAAGCAGCTCTGTTACTGCAAATGCCGGTCAACTTTGATAAAGGCAAACTGATTTTTTATCTTTATCCAAAACTCCAAACTGAACAATTTATAGTTGTCCTTTTGTTAGCCTACCAAATGCGGCTAACTCAACTATAGTTGCTGCAAATTGTACAAAACAAAATGAAGAATAGTCTTCTATTATTTCTAAGCATCATGTTACTGCTTTTCGGCATACAGAAAAGCAGTATACTACCTAGTGTTGCAGAAATGAAGCAGGTTATCTTGGCAAAATCGTGCAGCCATACAAAACAGGGATTCAAGAAACCTTGTGCCAGGAAATGCATCAAACACCAGTCGCATTCCGAGCCTAAAGGCGCTGCAACTACCGTAACCGATTGCGGTCAGCAGGTATATGCCGTAGCTCCCGCTGGCGGGCAAAATTCATTCTATCAACCTTATCTGATACGGACAACTATCGTTTCGGACTCACGCCAACTGTTATCACCGTTTTTAGAAACGGACCATGCCCCTCCCCGGCTTTCTTAACATAAATCACACATCCTATTAGTGTGCGAAGGACTGATCTTAAAAATGTCTCACACGCCACAATTTTAACTACTTCATTACCGAAGTAATACTTGAATTATGTTAACTTAATAAAGATGAGCAAGAATAAATCCTCAATGAAAAACATACCAGGCTGGGCTATAATGCTGGCTGTTTTCGGTGTTTTATACTTAACCGGTTTGCACACCGAAGCTGTCGGCCAGGTGCAACGTATTTTACTGGCAACAGGCGTTAAGAAAGCAGACGTTCCTGCAGTTGCTGAAAACTCAGCCATAACTACTGAAGCGGCAACTCCTGTAGCAAATACTCCTATGGCAGGTGCTGGATTTAAGATGGTTGGGCTGGATGGCAAAACCGTTAGCTTCGAAAGCCTGAAAGGTAAAGTGGTATTTATGAACATCTGGGCAACCTGGTGCCCGCCATGTATTGCCGAGATGCCAAATATTCAGAAACTGTACGAGAAAGTAGGTTCTGGTAAGATTGCTTTTGTGATGCTTTCGGTTGATGAAGGCGGCATAGAAAAGGTGAAGAAATTTGTGAGCAAAAAAGGCTACACATTCCCGGTGTACATGCCGGCAAGCCAGTTCCCTCAAGAGTTTGCTTCTAATGCTATTCCTACTACATTTATTATTTCACCGGATGGGAAGATCGTAGCTAAACACGAAGGCATGGCCGATTATGATACTAAAGAAGTGCGGGATTTCCTGCAGCAGATGGTAAAGTAATAACTATAGATAAGCTGGCTGATAACTTTATTCAGCCAGCTTATTTTTTGCATATTCAAGCTTGGCGTGGGACAATAATTTTGTAGCCATAGTTACAATTCGAATTGAACTAACATATAAACTTCAGATCACTTATTAACAACAAGAGTCACATAACCTAATGCAGGCCATGTGACTCTTGCTATTTACTAAGAAGTTATAGATTACTTACGCTTCACATTCGCTTCGCCCATGTTCTCAGGCATACCGACTTCTTTCTTCTCTTTCAGCTTCTCGATAATAAACTCGGTAAGTGATTTTTCGGTGCGCTTGATGTTCTGTCCTTTACCGATCTCCACATAATTGTGTAGGCCGGTAAGCAGGCCGTTGTGTGTCACCACTTTATAGGTCTTGGAATCACTGATAGGCTGGTTGCCTACGCGCACGTTGCTTACACGCTGCCCCACCGACTTTGTAAAATCCATATCATACTGTATTCCCGATGTCTGAATAAGGCCACCCACTACTTTCATTGGGTCTTCCGGCTTCAGGTTAGTAGCACTTTGCTCCAGTGTTTTCTTCAGCTGTGCGCCCGTCATGCTCAGGGTCACAATCTTAGATGGGTGTGGAAGCAGTTTGTAAACCTGCTCGCTGGTAATTGGCCCCGGTGTAAACGAGATACCATAGCCAACGCCCGGCATAATGGCTACATCACCATTATAGCCTTCGTTCATCAGGTTACCTACAAGCCTGTCGAAAGGACTCTCGGATTTATACTGCCTGCCGATCACGTCTTTGCTCTGCACCACAACCTCTTCCAGCTTTGCCTTGTGCGGTGCACGCAGCTCGTCTACCAGCGCCTGTACATCCTCGTCTGCCTGCCACTCGTCATGCCATAGGAAGTGATAATTATCTTTCACATCTACCAGCTTTTTGCCCTCCAGTATCAGCTCGGTATCACCCAGCACGGCAGCATCAGACATGGCCTGTACCACGTAGGTGTTGCCAAACTTTTTGCGCGGCTCAATAATATCGTGGCTATGTGCTCCGATGATCACATCAATACCTTCCACTTCCTGTGCCATTTTATAGTCTATCGCCGTACCTTCATGCGATAGCACCACAATGATGTCAGCCTTTGCTCGCAGCTCCGGCATATACTTCTGCACTGCCTGCTGCCCTTCGCTGAAAGTCAGCTCCTTTACGTTGTCTGGGTTACCGGTTTTTGGCGTGTTGCGGTAGCTCAGGGCAATAACGGCCACCTTCACATCACCCATTTCTTTGATGATGTAGGGTTCGCCGAAAATGGTTTTGCCGGTTTTGTTGTCGATGATGTTGGCCGCACGCATTGGGAAGTTAGAGAGTTCTTCCAGCTCACGGGTGCGTTGCAGTCCATAGTCGAAGTCGTGGTTACCAAGGGCCATCAGGTCATAGTTTACCATGCTCATCAATCGAATCATGGCTTCCCCTTTTGTCAGGTTTCCCAGCTGGTCATCGCTGAAGGTATCGCCGCCATCCAGCAGCAGCACGTTCTCTGCGCCTTTATCGGCACGGACTTTTCTTATGGCGCTGGCCACAAAGGCAAAGCCACCTACATCCGCTTCTTTCTTAAAATTCAGAAGCTGATCCCGTCCTGAATCACCGGTTTGTGCCGTGGCATTGTCCGTTACCGCATGGAATGGCATGTAAGAGCCATGCATATCATTAGTGTGTAAAATGGTGATGATCTTTTGATTGTCATTTTCCATAGTTTCGGTTGTGTCTGTTTGCTGCTCCTGTGTTGCTGTTGAAGTGCAGGCACCAACTAAAAAAAGTGGCGCAAACAGAAGTGGTATAACCCGACGTTTGTAAGTATTCATAGTTTTGGGTTTAGTAGATAATATGATTAAAGGGATGAGCTGCAGGCCCGCCCCAGCGTTATACATTATTTATACTGCCGTGAAAGTGCCCAGCAACTGTAGCTCCACTGGCGAATGTTGCTTTAGGTACTGCTTCATAGCATCAATAGCCTTTATCCCGCTATCGGAGCGGTTTTGTCCATACTTCTTCGGCACGCCTTGCTCCGTTACAAAGGCTGCTTTATATCTTCGCTGCGGTTCCAGTTCTTTGCCGTTCACAAAAAGCTTCTGTATGCGGTTTACCTTCGGCGCTTCTATCTTTATGTAGGCTTTGAGCCCCATACACCGCTTCACGAATCCTCCGGCCTGGTTATAAGGATCGGGTGCAAAGGTCTTTTCCAGGTTATCCTCCAGCATCTCCAGCAATTCCTCTCCACTTATATCCACGGTCTGCACCGGCGGGTTCATCGGGATGATGTTGTATAGGTCATTTAGGGTAACAGGCCCTGGAACGATGGGCGCACCGTAGCGCCAGCCGTTGGAGAAGGCTAGTTCAGCATCGGTGGCCTCGACCATACTTTGCAGCAGCAGGTTATCCATAGTTGCTTCCAGAATGGTGTTGCGGTCTAAAGCAGTTTTAGTCTCGCCCACCTTTTCGCATAGCATATCCCGGTAAGGTTGCATAGCTTCCACAACTATAGATTTAATTTCCACGTCCTCTGGCAGTTTATCTCCCACCTCCACCATCTCGTGACTAAATCCCGTGATCTTGCCGTTCTCCAAAGTCAGATCCAGTCTGCCCAGAAAAGAGCCATGACAACCTGATTCGATAACTATAGTTTTGCCCTGCATGGCTGGCTTAGGTGTACGGTAATGGGTATGGCTGCTCAGGCAAACATCAACGCCTTTCACTTCAGAAAGCAACTTCATATTCTGCGGAAAACCCAGGTGCGAGATCAGAACTATAAGGTCTACCTGATCTTCCTCCTTTAACTTTTTTATATAGCGGGGGAGTTCTTCATTTCCAAGCGTAAAGTATAATCCTTCGCTGAAATGTGGTGGCATGGTCTTATCCACGATGTTACAGGCTATTCCAATAATACCTACTTTCACCCCATTCACCTCCTGCACTACATAAGGCTTGTACACCAGTTTATCGGTCTGCTTGTCGAAGATGTTGATAGCTAGCATGGGATAATTCAGCACCGAAGTTAGTTTTTTGAACTGCTCAGGGCCGTAGGCAAACTCCCAGTGAGCTGTCATGGCCGCAAGGCCAAGCTTGTTAAGTATGGGCACCATTACCTCACCTTTGGTAGCGATAGCCGGGTAAGTACCATGGAAGGTGTCGCCGCAATCAAGGGCCAACACCACACCTTCTTCGCGCAGTTGTTTTAGATAGCCGGCAATGCGGGCAAAACCTCCTGCCTGGCGGTACACTTTATCACCGCCTTCCCAAAACATTTCCTGGTGCGGTTCTAAGTAAGCGTGGCTGTCATTAAGCTGCAGTATCGTTAGTTTGGCTGTTTTATTCATAGTTTAACGAATACTTTATAAGTATGCTTTTTCCCCGGTAATAATCTGCTTTATAGTCTTCCGTTTAAAATCTATAGTTCATTACAAAACTATAGTGCGACATACCTACCTTGTTTACTATAAAATTTGGTGTGTCGTACGTTTCACCCCTCTCTCCTTTGTAGATGTACAGAGCCTGCAGGTCCAGGCCATCCAGAAAACCTGTAAAACTATAATTGGTTATCAGTTGCAGCTGGGAGTAAGATGGTAGGGCGTATTTGTTCTGGGCCACATTTTTTACATCCGGTAACTCGGCTATACCATAGCCTATGCGTGCTTTCCACTGCTTGCCCAGGTTAATGTCAGTAATAAAAGATGTCATATGTACATCAGCACTCCCTTCCAGGCGCTCGCGGGGCATAAACGTGTAAAAGGTCTCAATGCCCCATTCACGCGGGAACAGCCAGCGGTTGCCGTCACCGATGCGTGTATAGTTCAGGCTGGTAAAGAAACGTGGTGTTTTATACCCGACCCTTCCACTGTATAGCCAGGTCTCTGCATCAGGTTCTATATAAGCTTTCATAGGATCTTGGTTTCCACCATCTCCGGAGGCTGCCTGGTAGCCAGCCTGCAAACCCAGTACTACAGCCCTCTTCTTATCCTGACTAAGGGGTAGATTGACATCTGTTTGAGAGAAGGTAAAATGGAAAAGGTTTTCGACAAAATAGTGCGTGAGCGTTGTAGTGAGGGGCTCTATTGGTGTATAGGCTACCTGCCCCACCGCCATACCTGCACTGTTGATATTGCCCAAAAACTGCGACGGCCCGCCATAAGCGCTGCGTCCTACCGGTAACGACCCTATACTTTCCTCTACGTCAAACCAGTCCTGGGTGGAGCGTGGGCCTATACTAAATACCCAACCGCCCTGGAACTTTAGTTTCTGCAGTTCGTTCACTTCCAGCCACAGCGCATTTACTAGTGTGGGACGCATGCGGCCATCCTGTGGATTTAAAAAGGGAGTGTTAATTTTCTGCCTGCCAAGCGTTACTTTAGACTTGTTATGGTTGTAGCGTACAAAAAGACTTTCAAGGCGTCCAAGCTCATGTTTGTCATTTGGGTCCAGCAAGTCAAACAAGCCGATCTCATAGCGGCTGTTGAAACCTGTCGCAGGATCAGCACCTAACTCATCAGACCATAGATTATAAATAAAAAAGCTCCCGACACCCATCTGGAAACCATGAAGTTTAGCAGACTCATAGTATAAACCTGTACCGAGTGCCAGTGCATGGTAATCCGGGTAATCGCCGGTGTTATCTGTGTGCATAAAGAAACTCCGAACGTGGCCCGTAAATTGGCCCTTCTTCAGAAACGACTTCAAAGATTCCTTTTCTACAATCTGTGCTCCTACAGACTCTAGGGTGTCCTGCTGCAGGAAAGCGGAAATTGTATCTACAGGTGCTTTACTTTGAACGGTATCAGCAGAGACTGGTAGCTGTGCAAAAACTGATGCTACAGCAGAAAACAGAATTATAGTTGCCAGTAAGAAACCTCTGAAAAAGTAAATAGTATTAAGCATGTTTAAATAAGACCTTAAATGAATGCTGGCTTAAATGGAGCAGGAATTCAAATGAATAAACCACTATAGCCTACTATGACACTTTACCAAAATATGTCCTATAAAGTTGGTTATATCCTAAATTAACCTTGGTGACATAAATCACATGAGGTATTGACACATAAAAACCTTTGAACTAAGTCTGTCACATTAACAGAAAAGGAATTTAATTTCTCCTTTTAACTATAGCCTACGTTTAAATACCTGTAAATCTTAAACAAGAACAGGGGCTAACGGAATTTACCTCACCTGGTATTTTAATATAGAAGCCCTAGGTGGCAAAAGTCATAGCTAAAACCTGGGCCTGTAGATAGCTTTATTTGCTGTATTACCTGTATCCTGTTCATTACCCTGTAAACTCATTAAACAGAACATTAACAAAACACAAAATGAAATCACACCATGACGAGGAAGAAACAGATTTCCTTGGAAGTACAACAACTTTAAAAATTGTAAGTGCAGTAGCAGGCATATTACTGCTTGGCTTGATTGTATATATGGTTGTAAAGCCGGAGCTGTTTTTTAAATCTGAATTAGCCAAAACAACCCACGAGCAACCGGCTCCTGCACCTGCAGTAGCTACTGAAACATCATCTGAAGAAATGTGGCGTGCAGCTGATATTGCTTCGTTGCCAGCTACTCCTGAAGGCGATCAGATACGGTATGGCCGTGAGCTGGTAGTACATACTGCTAAATATTTAGGCCCTGAAGGAAGCGTACTTCATATTTCTAACGGCATGAATTGCCAGAACTGCCATCTTGATGCTGGCACAAAACCGTATGGAAACAATTATTCGCTGGTTGCCTCTACCTACCCTAAGTTCAGGGCCAGATCAGGCACAGAAGAAGACCTGGTAAAGCGCGTAAACGATTGCTTTGAACGAAGCCTGAATGGAAAAGGACTATCAAAAGACTCTAAAGAAATGCAGGCCATGGTTGCATATATAAATTGGGTTGGCAAAGATGTAGCGAAAGGGAAAAAACCAAAAGGATCTGGATTAACAGACATTACCATGCTGGACCGTGCTGCAAGCCCTAAATTAGGTAAAACTGTTTATGTACAAAAGTGCCAGGTATGCCACGGTAAAGATGGTGAAGGGATAAAAACAGAAGGAAGCGCTGAATACCAGTTTCCGCCATTGTGGGGTAAAAAAAGTTATAACGATGGCGCCGGTCTATATCGCATCTCCACTTTTGCAAAGTACGTGAAAGCTAACATGCCGCTTGGCGCCACGCATGATAACCCCTTGCTCACCGATGAAGAAGCCTGGGATGTGGCAGCTTTTGTAAATTCCCAGCCACGCCCTAAAAAGGATTTGAGTAAAGACTGGCCGGATATTTCAGGAAAACCTTTTGATCACCCCTTCGGCCCCTTTTCTGATAAGTTTGATGAGAAGCAACACAAATATGGCCCATTCCAACCGATTATAGAAGCCAAGGGTAATACAAAGTAATACCAACTCACGTCAAGCTTTTCATTAAAGAAAAGCTTGAAAGAAATCATTTTAGCCTTCCGTATAGAGATATTTTAACAGTATCTCTATACGGAAGGCTAAAATGATTTACACCGTCCTTCATCCCAGTTATCATTCATGTTTATGATTTAAATATTGTCATAAAGCATAATTATTATTCTCCTGACTTTAGCACTTTTACCTTCTGCAAGAACCTGAATAAATTAAGCTAATGGCCTGTTAGTGTTAGAGATTTACTTTATACATTTTTTACTTTATCCATTAATTCCTAAGCTGTGAAGTTCTTTCACATGCTCCTCTTATAGCGATTTACTCCTAAGCAATTCTAAAAACTATTTAAAATAGTTCTTTACATTTTAATGAATCCAAAAGTAATACCCTTATATACCTCATCTTCTCCCTTCTCTCACCACCTCAAACATGACGAATGTCATTTTTGAGTGTGACTATAGTTACAAACACCTGCTCCGTTACCCGCTTCCTTTGTCATCAGAAAAACGGGATTTTTTTCCCACCCGGTTTAAGGGTATCCTCTTCAAGAGACACTTTACATAACAGTAATAATGCAGGGCGCTTAGCCGGGGGAATGTAACATATAACATTATTCACATCATGAAAAGAATATTAGTACTAGGTGCCGGAACAGGCGGCGTGGTAACTGCCAGAGAACTCAGCAAAAACAGCGGTAACGAGGAAGACATTAACCTTGTAGAAATTTTTGTCTTTGAAAAAGAGAATAAGAGCCTTTACTCTCCTTCTCTTCCTTGGCTAATGGTGGGCAGCAGAAAACCTAACCAGATCTATGAAGACATCAAAAAATTAGACGCGCCTGGCCTTAAGGTTATCACAGGAGAGATTGAAAATATTGATCCCAAAAACATTTCGGTTACAGTTAATGGCGAGGAGTACAAGGGCGACTACATGGTTGTCTCGCTGGGGGTTGAGCAAGTGTATGAAGAGCCGCTGGCGAAGAATGGCCACAACTTTTTTACGGTTGAGGGTGCCACCAAATTTAACCAAGACCTGCAAAGGTTTGAGGACGGTAAGATTGCTATCCTGGTATCCTCCCTCCCATTCAAAAGCCCGGCGGCGCCTTATGAGGCAGCCATGCTGATAGATGATTTCATTGCGAAGCATGGTATGAGCAGCAAAACAGAGATCAGCCTGTTCACACCCGAAGGCGGACCGATGGAGTTTGCCGGAAAAGAGCTATCGGATGAACTGAAGGGACTGCTGGTGCAGAAAGGCATCAAGTACTACCCTAACCACCAGTTCACGTCCATTTCAGGAAATACGCTGGAGTTCAGCAATGGTGAAAAGTATGAATTTGACCTGCTAGCATACACCCCGAAACACCAGAGCCCGGTTGCCATACAGCAAAGCGCTTTAGCAGGAAATTCAGGCTGGGTGAATGTAGACAGGAACACTATGGAGACCGCTTTCCCGGATGTGTATGCTATCGGCGACATCACAGATATTCCGCTTGAAATGGGCGTGTCGTTACCTAAGATCGGATTTTTCGCGAAGCAGCAAGGCGCAGTGGTGGCCCGTAACATCGGAAGGAAAATGGCTGGCAAGCAACCTGACAAAAGCTTTAACGGCGAAGGCCAGTTCTTTATAGAATACGGCAAAGGGATGGCCAGTGCTACCGAAGGCAACTTCTATGACTCTCCTGCCCCGGAAGTAAAAATGAAAACACCAGAGCACCTGAGTCACTGGTCTAAATGGTGGTCTGAAAAATACTGGTTTTTCAAAAACTTCTAACCCAAAGTACTACATCAGATGAGAAAGAAAATACTCTATTTCGTGGTAATGCTTTTACTGCAGGGCAAGTTGCTGCATGCGCAGGAAGTAAGGCCCATTGCAAAGGAAGAGGTGCTAACGAAAGTGGTGGAACAAAACCGCGGGATCAAAATCTCCCAACAGGAGTACCAGAAATCCCTTGCCGACTACAGACAAACCAATGCGGTGTTCCTACCAAACATCACGCTGTCGCATACCGGCTATACTACCACAAACCCGCTGATGGCCTTTGGCTCCAAATTAAACCAGGAGATCATCTCGCCACTTGATTTTGACCCAAATGCACTTAACAACCCTGAGCGGGTAACCAACTTCGCCACCAAAGTAGCTGTGGAGCAGCCTTTGCTAAACCTGGACGGCATTTACCAACGCAAGGCCGCAGGCCAGAGACCAGAATAATCAGGCCTGCCGGTTATAATTCCTGTGAAGCGTAATCAGGCAGAGCTTTAGAAACGGTGGCATTATCAGCCAATTCCCTCCTATTCCATTGTCTTGAGAATTTTTCTGTTATTGAGTGGCTGCACCGGGCGCGCGTTATTAGAGTAATATTTAGCGAAATTCTCCAGCTGCGCCTGGGATGCTTTGATTGGCTCCTTGTACAGGACCCAGTCTACTCCTACAGTACAAGGTGGGGTTGTCAGGGATCCTGTATAAGTATAATGTGTCTGAGCGGGCGGAATATAATCTGAGAGAGTGAGGGTGACATCGGTCTGTACTTCTTTCTCTTTCTCTTCTGGAACACGCACAAATACTTTTTCCAGAAACTCATTTACCTGCTCGCCTTCTTCTATAAAAATGCCCAGCACAGCCAGGTTGTCGGAGCCTTTTTCCTGATGTACCAGGTGCATCTCCAGCGGATAACGCTTTCCATCTACAGTGTGCTCAGCAGGATAGTGGAAGTGAAACTGTTTAAACTGATGTTCCTTACCTTCCACTGTAATAGAGCTGTTCTCTGTGCCATAGACCTGCACGGCGTGCCCGGTATCTACAATTCTCATATCAAAGGGCGTGTAGTTGTACTTGATTGGCTCCAGGTTTGCTTCTATTACATCCTCTGCTTTTATATCGACAGGGGATTGAACATTGCTTCGGCACTCGCTGTCAGAGATGTTTTCCCAGTTCGTATTTTCATAGTCCCATTCTTCCTCAGCTGATGCAACATCTTCTTTCACAGCATTTTCTACTGACTCAACCGTGCTTTCCGTTTCACTGCCACACGCACCCATAAGCATTGCCAGTGTTAGTACTGCTCCCTGGCAGAACCTGTTCATAAATTTCGTTTTTTTCATAGTTTTAATATATTTAAACACATATTCATATATTTTAACTACCCTAATCAGCAGGTAATTGTTGTAAATGGGTATAAAAAGCGTCAACCCAAAGACGTCGTGTCCTATGCTGCTTAGAATTTCTAAAAGTTAGTTCAGGATGATACAATTAGTTGTTAGAAAACAAACCCTCTAAACTTCGGGTATACCAAAAGCATCTCCTTGTTGCACGTTAAAACAACAACCTATGGTGCTCAACATCTTACTGCTGCTTGCCGGATTTGTACTCCTAATCTTCGGAGCAACAAAACTAGTCGATGCAGCCTCCAGCCTTGCTTCCCGGTTAGGTGTCCCCAATATTGTTATTGGTCTCACCATTGTAGCCTTTGGCACGTCTGCCCCTGAACTTGTGGTAAACGTATTCGCTTCGCTCAGTAACAGCACAGAGCTAGTGCTGGGAAATGTGCTGGGCAGCAATATTTTTAACGGCTTGGGTATACTTGGGATTACGGCTTTGATCTATCCACTCTCTGTTAAAACCAATACCACCTGGCTGGAGATACCATTAAGCTTCCTGGCGGCTCTGACGGTACTCGTCATTGCAAATGACATTTACCTAGACGGATCCCCGCTGAATGCCATCTCCCGCACCGATGGCATCATCCTGCTTCTGTTTTTTTCTGTTTTTCTGGTCTACAACCTGACAATAGCCAAGTCCGGACAATCCGACGAAGAGACTCCCACAGAGCACTACACCTACACCAAGGCCATCTTGTTCATTCTTCTGGGGCTGGCTGGGCTGGTGCTCGGTGGCAGGCTGATTGTTACAAGCGCTGTAAGCATCGCCCAAAACTTTGGCTTGTCGGAGCGGATCATCGGCCTCACGATAGTATCCATCGGCACATCCCTTCCGGAGCTGGCCACTTCAGTAGTGGCAGTTCGCAAGCGCAACGTTGATATTGCGATCGGCAATGTGGTAGGCTCCAACATCTTCAATATATTCTTCATTCTAGGAATTTCCACGGTTATCACGCCACTCGAAGTCAACCCGGTCTCTACCCCAGACATACTGGTAAACCTGTTTTCTAGCCTCCTGCTTTTTACATTCATTTTTACAGGAAGAGGTCGGCAACTGGCTCGCTGGGAAGGCGGTGTACTGCTGTCCCTGTATGTAGCTTATCTGGTCTTCCTCCTAACCTGAAAAAGAAAGCAAGCAGTCTGAAGGGACATGTATCTTATTGTTGGGGAAACAGAAAAAATTAAAGAAAATAATATAAATACCTAGAGCCCGAAATTTAGGGTTGTGGTAGAATAGGTTACAGTTAAAGATGCATAAGGATATGAAGCAAATACATTATTATTTGATACTGGTCCTGATCTTAGTGGCTCCAGCGCTGTTTTTTAAACAGTGCTCAGGAACAGAACGAACGTGTTTATGATGAGAATGCAAATGGCTGGTAAATGTACTTTGGAGATCATTAGTTTACCGGGAAGTGGGGAATTCATACGGAAATTCAACTCCGGAGACACCATATCATTAAAGATCCGCAGCAGTTGCTACTCCGCACCGGTATTAATTATGATCTCACTCCAACTGCCATGTTCACACTGGGCAACGGATACGTTGAAACCCACCCATATAGGAATATCCGTCTGCAGCTAGATTCCCGGAACAACGCCTTTAGCAGCAGCTACAGGTAAAAGGCACCCTTAGTCGGCTAGGTTTCTCCCACCGTTACAGGCTGGAGCAACAGTAGGTAAAGCAACCTGATGCAGACGATTATACTTACCTGAAGCGCGCCCGTTACATGCTAAAAGCAACGCTGCCCTTAGCCGGAGAGACCCTTGAGGTGCGTGAGCCTTTTCTGGCACTTATGATGAAGTGTTTGTAGGTTTTGGAGAAAATGTAAAGAAGAACATCTTTGACCAGAACAGGGCATATGTAGCCATCGGGTACAAATTAAGTCTTACTCCTCATTTGAGCTCGGTTACCTGAACCAGTAAGTACAAAAAGCAAAGGGAATTGTATTTGAGACTAATCACACACTGCAGGTGAGCTATTTACATAACCTGAACTTCACTCTAAAGGAGTAACAACTTTTAGATAATGAATCTGTCTCTATAAAATAGAGTCATTCAGGTGCTGCGACACATCCCTTTTGAAGTAATTTCTCTCTAATGGCTGTGTTCTTACTATCTCGCCGCAATTCTTGTTTACAATAGCTTTAAGAATCGATCACTTATTAGGGTTCAGCTTCTAATCATAGATACAGTCGGCATTGCTGTTTATCCCCCGGTAAAAATTACTTACAAGATCTTCTATAGGTAAGCTTCGTCTAACAAATTCTTAAAATAAAGACCTATTATTGTTCGAATTTGATACCTTTCACTAACTGGAAAACTTAAAATGAAAGATATAGCGGCCTACCTTCCACCTGTACCGGAAAGGTGGTTAATCATGCTGGCAAAGGTTGGGCTCACAGCGAAAGGAGTACTTTATTGCTTGCTAGGTGCTTTGGCATTTATAGCCGCGCTAGAGCTTGGAAAGGCTGCCAGTGATATAGATCGTAAAAGTGTTTTCCTTTTCATTGAAAACCTCTGGCTGGGGAAGGCGTTGCTTCTGCTGGAGGCAATCGGTCTGTCCTCTTACTGCTTCTGGCGTCTGCTGCAGGCATTGAAAGACACAGAGAACAAAGGTAACGCCTTAAAGGGTTTGGCGTATCGGGCGCGCTATGCTGCCAGCAGCTCCTTCTACGGGTTGCTAACACTGCTTGCCGCTAAGCTGGCCCTGGGCAGTACAGATGAAGAGGAAAGCCTTCGGCAAACAATCCTGCTTCTAGTGCTCCAGAAACCACTGGGCCACGCGGCCCTTTTTGCCCTGGCAGGGGTGGTCGCCTTGGCGGGAGCCTACCAGGTGTACCAAGGATTCTCCGGGAGATACAGGAAGAAAATCAAAGATGCGGGCTGGAAGCATGATGGGGAAAAAGTCCTGATCTGGGCTGGCACCGTTGGCTATATTTCCCGTGGCACTGTCTGGGTAGTGGTAGGCTACCTTCTGCTCCACACCTCGCTCTACACCAGGGCCGGTACTGCCGAAGGGAGTATCAGCGTGTTCCGGTTCCTGGAGCGCCTGCCTTACGGCCCCTACCTGCTGCTTTGCGTGGCCATAGGCCTGGTTTGCTACGGGCTCTTCGTCTTTATGGAAGCCAGGTTCAGAGGCGGCAAAAGCCATGATGACTAACATAGCGCAGGCATCTGCCTGGGATATACAGACACGCAGCAAAGAAAAGAACAAAGCTAAAGAAGTGCAGAAGTTAGCGTGCAGGATATTCAGGAAGGATTCATTTATGAGAAGAGTGGCGTGAAGTATAGCACATCTACTTCCAATGTGAAAGCTGAAGTGCGCACCCTCTTACCTGTTACTGGGTATTTCTATAGGCTGAAAGGAACTGTAAACGGGGAAACACTGTATGGTGAGATAAAAAGATGCAGCACTATTGATCCCAATTCACGGAAAGTTATAGACCGAAAACTGGTAGCATATCCGAACCCTGTTCTAGATAGGTTTCACCCCTCCCATCCGGAAAATATACGGCAGATTGAAATGCTCGACCAAGCGGGCAAAGTGATTTTCGTCTAACCCCCAATACCAAAAATCACGAGCTAGACTTTTCAACCAAGGTAGCTGGAATTTATTTCCTCAGGGTATATAGTGATAGTTTTAACCATGTCCGAAAGATATTAAAGCCCTAAGGGTTTCCGCTGTTTATTGATCTAGCAGGTACAAGCGCAAAACGGCCAAATCTTTATGGAAATGGTTCAAAAATTCCATCCTTTAGTCTACTGGATAACCCATCAAAACCCACTTATTTCATCAAATATGCGGTTTTTTTGTTTCCAGAGTAACAGAAAAGAATTATTGGGGTGTTACTCCACTGTTTTTGTATATTTATTGTCCTTCAGCTATTAGCACTTTTCTATTCTCACTTACTATACCATGTATCTTTCTGCTTCAAGCCTCTTTTCTGCGTAAGGTATATAATGGGCTGAGTTGTATGCAGAATTTAGAAGTGGTAAAACTTTTTCTATTTGTATTGTTAGTTGCAAAAGTTTTGACTGACTCCCCTCCCCTCTATGCCTCTACTAAAGTAGGTACAGATACTACTCAAACTAATCAAAGGCCAGCCATAAACCTTGGAATTTACAATCACTATGGATTCATCATTCCGCATTCAAAAGACATACGGGATCTATCAACTTCTAATCCATGGGGGCTGGCTGCTGATTTAAGCTTTCACTTCTCAGACAGTTTATCCTGGCAGTACCTACAAACCTACCCAAGATTAGGGATAACCTTCACGTATTATAATTTTGATAATCCAGAAGTATTAGGAAAAGGATATGCCCTTATTCTCTATGTAGAGCCGTTTCTAACTGCACAGCATAAATTTAGCATCTCACTTCGTCTAGGTGCAGGTTTAGCTTACATGGATAAAGTATATCATCCTGATCGTAACCCAGAAAATTTATTCTATAGCACGAGAATCAGCTTTCCTTTAGTGGTTAATTTAATGGCCAATTACAGACTTAACCAATACCTAAATCTACGTGCTGGTGGCACTTACAAGCATATCTCGAATGGAGGCATACGCCAACCGAATAAGGGTATCAATTTCCCATCCGCCTCCTTAGGTGTAGATTATGCACTACGGCCTACCTATTTTGCAACTCGTGAGCTGTTAACAACTAATTTTCCGGATAAATCCAGGCATTATTTAGTTGCGTTTATGTTTACCTTAAAAGACAGGAAAGACAATCCAACTGATAAGCTACCAGTACTAGGAGCCTCCTTCTATGCAAGCCAAAAAATCAGTAGACTAAGTGCACTTACAGCAGGTGCAGAATGGGTGGCAGACTACACTTTAAAAGAAGAGTTGCAAGACCGTGGACAGAAAGAAGGCTTCCAAAGAGCGGCACTTTTAGGTGGACACGAACTCCAGGTTGGCCGTTTCAGATTTAGCCAACAGTTGGGCATATATGTGTATGCACCTGCCACTGCCCGGGATCCTGCTTACCAGCGCTACGGACTGGAGTACCACACTGCAAAGAAAATGTTCTGGGGGATCAACCTAAAGGCTCACCGCCATGTGGCAGACTTTCTAGATATTCGGACAGGATTAAAATTTCCTTAAACAGTAAAACAATAAGAATACCTTAAAAACGATAATTGCCGTGTGTAAGCTGGTGTTAAATTAGTTTCAGATAGAATACTTTAGCAGTGATACTATAAAAAGAATATGCAACAGGTCTACCCCATCAGCTTACTCAAATAACCTTACTTTTTAAAAAGTCTTACCACAAAGTAAATAATCCCAACCACGATAGCGATGATAATCAGTGCAACCCAAAAGCCAAATTCTAGCACATCACCTACAAAATCACATCCAGTTAGTGTTAGTGTAAAGAAGACAAACAAAAGGTTAAAGAGCCATTTAGTAGTTGTGAATTTCATAGTATTTTTTTTAAGTTGTATAGCAATAAGCTGCTACCTTTCTAAAAGTGTACTTGTTAGAAAGAGCATAAGTTTCAATTCCCATTTTTTGCTCTCCTTAAAACTTTAGAAAAATAGAGTAATCAGATAACTTCGAACCACCTCAAAGCTGCCAGCAAACAGAGCACTACGCCAGCCTAGCCTTATGCATAATGTAGCCACTCAACAACAGACTTTCTATCAATCGTTAATCCATTCTTACAGGAATTTGTAAAATCATAAGTCAAATAAGAAATAAAATTAATCCAGGTAGTACTTGAGCAGCAAGCCGTTGGCATCGAGTGTTTGAGCAGGAGGATTATCATCTTTTTTAATTTT
>NZ_JBEOKT010000018.1:0-85986 GCF_040278685.1 Pontibacter populi | reverse complement strand
GTGGAGAAAACTTACGTAATTTGCAGCCGCATGTGTAACCCAAAGACGCTCAAAGGAGCTTCGCACACTGTAAGATCAGGCTGAAAACCATTTTTATAGTTTCAGAACTATTACGAGAGGTTAAGGCGTTAGTTAATTCAGTTAGAGAGCTCAGGTATTGTAATCCTGTTCATCCTTTAATCCTGAAAATCCTGATTCTGACAATTTGCACATTAAACAATTAAATACATACCCTAAATGAAAGTAGCAGTAGTAGGCGCCACCGGATTGGTAGGCGGCGAAATTTTGAAAGTACTGGCGGAGCGCGACTTCCCGGTAACAGAGTTGATGTTGGTTGCTTCTGAGAGATCTGTTGGTAAACAGATGGAGTTTAAGGGTAAACAGATAAAGGTTATCGGGATGCAGGACGCGATCGCGGCTGCCCCGCACATTGCCATTTTCTCTGCAGGCGGAAGTACCTCTACCGAGTGGGCCCCGAAGTTTGCCGAAGCTGGAACTGTGGTAGTTGATAACTCATCGGCGTGGCGCATGGACCCGACCAAAAAGCTGGTGGTGCCGGAGATTAACGCCAAAGAACTGACCAAAGAAGATAAGATCATTGCTAACCCGAACTGCTCTACAATACAAATGGTAGTGGCTCTGAACAAGCTGCACGAAGAGCTGAAGGCGAAGCGTATAGTTGTGAGCACCTACCAATCGGTAACAGGCACAGGCGTGAAGGCTGTAGAACAGCTGATGAACGAGCGAGAAGGCAAGGAAGGCGAGAAAGCGTACCCATACCAGATCGACCTGAACGTATTGCCGCACATCGACGTGTTCCAGGACAACGGCTATACCAAAGAGGAGATGAAAATGATCCTGGAGACTAAGAAGATCATGGGCGACGACTCTATACGGGTTACAGCTACGGCGGTGCGTATTCCGGTAATGGGTGGCCACTCGGAGTCAGTGAACGTGGAGTTTGAGAAGGATTTTACGCTGGATGAAGTTTACCGCATTTTAGGCCAAACCGAAGGCGTGAAGGTAGTAGACGACGTAAAAAACCTGCAATACCCGATGCCGAAAGATGCCCACGGTAAAGACGAAGTATTAGTTGGCCGTGTACGTTTAGACGAAACCCAGCCACGAACTATAAACATGTGGATAGTTGCCGATAACCTCCGTAAAGGCGCTGCGACCAACGCCGTGCAGATTGCGGAGTATCTTGTTAAGAATGAGTTGGTGTAGTTTACTGAACTATAAACTATAAATAGTAATTGCTCTTCCGGACTTCCACGTCGAGGAGCTAACTAATGGGGACTTCCGGGTCCCCATTTTTTATTGGTATTGGGTTACGCGGATCAGGAAATCTGCAGCAGTTTTGGTTTCGGACCTGGAACTCATAAACAGAGGAATTATTACTATAACTAAATTATTTATTCACTATATTTAGTATATAATATTCAAACCCTATGAAGACAACTTTACTATTTGGTCTCCTCTTACTATTAAGCTTTACTATTCTTGCTCAGGATGATAAAGTTACTGATGAAATAAAACAACTATTCGATCAGCAGCAATACGATAAGATCATCAGCAAATACACCAGCAAAGCAGATGCATACCCAGCAAAAGCTGTGTACTATATGGGAATGGCTTATTACATGAAAGAAGATGATCAGAATTGTTTAAAGTTCATGGACCTTTCCATCAGCAAAGACCCCAATAATGCATACCCACATTTTATAAAAGGCAAAACACTGCAATACCTTAACCAGCATCATAAAGCTATTGAAAGTATAAACCAAGCCATTCAGCTACACCCTAAAGATGGAGAGTTTTATAGTGTCCTTGGGGATTCTTATTATGAACTGAATGATTTAGACAAAGCACTTCAGGCTTACGAAAAGGCTGTATCGCAGGATAACGCGCCAGACAGAGCATATGTCATGATTCCGCAAGTTTATAGTGCTAAGGGTGATGACAAGAACGCATTATCATCATTTTTAGCTGCTAAGAATAAGATATCTAAAGAAACAGACTCTTACATAACTGTACTTTATAACATTGGTTTGTTCGAATACCTGAACCAAAACTATCCTGCTGCTGAACAAGCCTATGAGGAACTCTTAACTTTAACCCCGAATGATTTTCATACCTGCGCTAAGTTGATACAGGTGCACTACGCTAGAAAAGAATACACCAAAGCTGCACCTTTAAGAGAAAAACTATATGTAGCTCATTCAAAAGGCTTGCTTCAGGATAACCTACAGGACATGTTCTGCTTCGATCAGTTTAAGTGGAATGATAAATTGATTCAGGTCTTTGAGCGATATGCTGAACCAGAAGGAAAGCTATACTACAAGCACATATTCTATGTAGTGAATCAGAAAGGCGACATTGAATATAGTATACAAACAGAAAACTCCCCGATATCAATAGAGCAAGGTGGGCCAAAGTACCTGCTTGGTATGCGTAAAGGGAATAGCCATTATACTTATAATGTTGGAGTTGAACAGAACTTCAACTATGAGAAATTAAAAAAGCAGGTTATTGACATATTGGATGAAAAGATAAAACCGGCAGCATCTTCGCATCCAAGTAAATAGCTTCACATAATCATATGCTACCTCAGTTTCCTAATCTAACTATAGCATATGTATAAACCAGAATCAAGCTTTCATATCTTAAATTCGTAAAAACTATAGTTAACAACTTAAATCAACATCAATGGAACTAGTAACACCCAACGTAGGCCTGATATTCTGGCAGATGGTCACGTTTTCTGGAATACCTTTATTTCTGATCTCCTGGATTATGATATTGGTAACAAAAAGGCTGGATGGCACAAATAAGCTGGTTTGGCTGATCGGAACACTGTTTCTTCCGGTAATCGGCCCGCTGATTTTTTTCTTTAAATATCCATCGTTTAAAAAACCGACCAACTCTCAGGTTTAACTTAAAAATGCCAGCCCAACCCATCCACACCAACAGACTTATCCTTATTCCCTTCACGTTAAAAATCACCAAAACGCTGATGGCTGGCGATATAGGCATTCTTCAAAAGCTCGGCTTGCAGCTTACCCCTTACTGGCCCGATCAGGAGGCGATCGACACGTTTCCGAAGATCATCCACAACCTGGAAAAAGTAACTGAGCCAACTGGCTTTGAGTCGTATATGGTGGTGCACCGGAATAGCATGAGCGTAATTGGCGATGCCGGATTTAAAGGTTTGCCTAATGATGATGGTGAAGTAGATATTGGCTATGCGATCATAACGCAGGCACAGAAAAACGGCTATGGGTTAGAAGTGGCTAAAGGTCTGGCAAGCTGGGCATTTAAACAACCGAGTGTAAAAGCCATTACCGCCAGATGCCTCTTAGATAACAAGCCATCGGCCAGGGTACTCGAGAAACTGGGAATGCAACAGGTTAGTACCGATGTAGAATTGATCCGTTGGAAAATGATGAACCCTGCGCACGAACAGGATACTATAGACTGCTAACTATAGCCCAGGTTGGTTTACTCGGGGCATTTGCTGTTCTGTAATTCGCTTAGGTTTGGCAGGCAGGGCTCGGGTATAAAAGCGTATAGTTCTTCATCGCCCTGGCAGTATTTAAAGGTGGCAAACGTACTTCGTTCGCGCGGATAGACCCACCGGTCCTGGTTACAACCAAAAACACGCAGCGGAAACTCAGTAAGATCGTAATCGGTAAAACTGGAGACCTGTCCATCTTTTACAAACAAAAACCTGCTATGGCCGCCCGGCACATCCGATCCATCCCATTTTATACCTATCACATCACTTATATCGCGCGGGTTCTCCCCTTCCTGGAAATAGTAAAGCGTGTCCCACTCAAAATCGGTTAGCTCAGCCAGGTTTATAGTTCTGTAGCCTTTTGTACCGGTTTCTTCGGATGTTACGGCTGTCTGCAGTTTTTCAAGTAGCTGCTTGTTGCCACCGGAGCAACTACACAAAAACACAACTACAGCAAGTAACAGTATATTCTTCATGGCAAGGGAGCGGTTAAAAAAGGCAAAGTAACGAAAAAAGAACGGGCCTGCGTGCTAAAAATCCACCTTATAAAGGTCTTCCATCTGGCGCTGGGTTATAAACTTTGGCATAGCCCTGAAAAGCGTATTGCGGACTTTGGCTAACAGCGGGTTACGCCATTGCGCCACCTCGCCCAGCCTCCGCGACATTTCGATAACTTTAGCGGTTCGGGCTTTGCGGCGCTTCTCATACTTCTTAAGTGCTACTGCCAGTTCCGGTTCCTGTTTCAGGCATTGGGCCAGCACTACGGCGTCTTCTATGGCCTGGCAGGCGCCCTGCCCCATGTTTGGCGTAGTAGCGTGTGCAGCGTCGCCTAGCAAAACTACACGCCCATATACAAAATGCTTCAGGGGCTCCAGGTCGGCAATATCATTCCAGATTATCTGGTCGGGTGTTGTGGAAGCCAGCACCATTTCTACCGGCGAATGTACCGTTTCGAAATGGCGGGCCAGCTTTTCGGGTGTCATCTTGCGCATTTTTTCGTCGCGCTGCGGGGCATTAATACAGGCATACCAGTATATCTTGTTATCCTGAAGCGGCGCCATACCAACCCTTCCCTGCGGTGCCCAGGTCTCCGCCGATATCATCTCGTTTATCTTTACACCCGGGTTATCTATTACAGCGCGCCAGCAGGTGTAGCCCGCATAGCGTGGTATACTTTGCGGCACCAGTTGCTGACGCACTACCGAACTTATACCGTCTGCCGCGATCAGAAGGTCTGCTGTGGCCTGGCTACCATCCGTAAACATGACCTTCACCTGCTCTCCGGTCTGCTCTATCGTTTCGCAGCGCTTGCCTAAAACTATCGTGTCAGGTTTCAGGTGGCTTTGCAGTACTTCGTGCAGGTCAGCGCGGTGTATTACAAAGTTGTTGATACCATATTTGTTGCTAAGCTGCCGGGTATCCATGTTGCTAATCTCGCGGCCATGCTCGTCAAAAATAACCAGTGCATCGAGCTGCTTGCCCCGGGCCACCACATCATCTATAACGCCCATCCGGGCAAGCCCCTGCATGGCATTAGCAGCCAGACCAACTCCCGCTCCCAGGCCCCTGAACTTTGGTGCTGCTTCGTAAACGGTCGTATCGATACCTGCTTGCTGCAGTGCCAGGGCCGCACACAAACCGCCGATACCGCCGCCTATAACTATGGCTTTCATATAACTATAGTTGTTTAATAGCTTATACTGTTTTTGAGAGCAATCAGTAAACTATAAGCTCCGGAAATATCGATCTTTTGCTTACGGTGTGATTTGGTTGTTAAGATAATGGATTTATAGTTGTGATGTAACCTCACCCCAGTCCTCTCCATGCGCAGTTCCTGCTAATGTCTGGATTAAAGTTTTATAGTTGCTGTTGGCCCAACCACCCCCAACCCCTCCTTGGCTAAGGCGGGGAGTTTTTCTGCTTTAGTTATAGTTTGCCTTATAGTTTTATTGTTGTTGATTTAACACCCCTATAATCCCCTCAAGGGGATACTTTCACATAAAGTTATGTTAGGTGTATAGTTCTAAAGTTGACGATATTGAACGGACAGGTCGTGACCTGTCCCTACGGAATTCTAGCCACGGTAAATGTCGGAGCCTACCGGTCCAAACTATACAAAAGCAGTTTCTATGTGAAAGATCTCAGTCTTTGGGTTGAGCGCCTTGTGAATATCTGGTGCCGAAAGGCATTGCGAGGTACGAGCAAAAGAGATTCGCACAGCGTGATGCCCGAAGACGGGGCCTCCCGGCCATGAGGGCACCAAGGCTGATTTGAAACTATAGGCAACTAGAGCTCCCAGGATGAAGAGTGGTTTGAGTGGATAGCTTGGTACGAGGAATAGAATGCTTAACTATAGAACATATAAGATACCTCGGCTTCGCTCGGGATGACAAAGAAGCAACTACAAGACACATAAGATCCTTCGCCTTGGCTCAAGATGACAGCAATAAGCACCTATAAACAAAAGAGCAGCATAAGTATTTACCCATGTTACTCTTTCAAACTATAGGTCTTTTAAAAATTACCCTTTAATTTCAGAAGCAAACTCCTCGTGTTCCTTCGGCTGGCGACCAAACACTTTGGCGATCCATTTCGGCAGGAAGACCGAACCCAGTATCAGATATGGATAATAGGTGATCAGGCGGTACAGCATTACCACCACGTTACTGAAACCACCCAGGAACAAGCCGAAGAAACTAGGGAAAGCCATCTCTACGATACCCGCGCCACCTGGTGTGATCGCAATCAGCATCACGATCCAGAAAATAAGGTTGCGGGAAATGATAAGCAGGTGCTCGGCTAGCGTTACATCGGTAAAGGCTGCAATAAGACAGTTTAAGAGGAAGTAACGGGCACACCACACAAATACCGTTGAAAGGATTGCACGGGTCCAGTAGGCGGCATTTTTACCTTTCAGTTGCTGCGATGCCCAGATGATCTCGTTACCATGCTGAAACGCATTAACCCGCCATTTGCGCAGAAACTTGATAGAGGTGATCTTTAGCAAAAGCCATTTAAATGCACGGGGCTTTACAAACAGCGCATAGATCATCAGGAACGTGTACAGGGCAATTAAACTATAGCTCACATAAAACGCCCATTTCAGTTTACTGATATCCGATGCTTCAAGGCCGAAGGTAGGGAAAACTTCGCCTTGGGTAGCCAGCAACGCAATCGGAGCGGCTACTATAAAGAACATGTTATCCAGCACAGCCGTCAGCATCACATAGGCCAGC
This sequence comes from Pontibacter populi, assembly GCF_040278685.1. Lineage (NCBI taxonomy): Bacteria > Pseudomonadati > Bacteroidota > Cytophagia > Cytophagales > Hymenobacteraceae > Pontibacter > Pontibacter populi. The sequence goes on along the minus strand of NZ_JBEOKT010000018.1, from coordinate 79,233 downwards.
GACTTACCCAGCGGAATACCTTCTTTGTTCAAGATGATAGTGGCAACTGTAGTTCCGCCCACAACCGACGGCGTAACGGCAGAGGCAAATTCCCAGAGCATGATCACGTCGAGGCTGTTGCGCCAGGTCAGAAATTTATCCGTAAGAGAACGGATGCGGTAAATGTAGCCTAAGTCGCGGATAACAAGTACAAGCAACGCAGCGCCAAGCCACCACATATTCGCATCAGCTATACTCGCCAGGTCACCTAATTTATCGTCTTTAATAAACAGCCAGGCTGTAGCACCCAACCCCAGGAAAACCGGAATAAGCACCTTAACCGGGCTAAAGCTTTTAAGTATTGTTTTTTGGTTCTGATCCATGCAGGTTACCTGGCTATCTTCTCTCTCCGGAGCTTTATGTTACTACTCTACCAGCAGTTGAGTTACCTGGGCAGCCTGCCCTTCGGCTATCGTTATTGTAAAATCGTTAAAGCCCTCGCCCACTTCAATGCCGATCAGGTTCAGTTGCAGCATGTCCAGTATCGCCAGGAAGTTAAAGATCATTCCTATCTTATCCGGGAATTGGCTGATCACTTCTGAGAAAGTGGTGCGCTGTCGCTCTGTTACTAACCTGAGAATGACATCGCGCTGACCTTCTATAGTATATGGGTACTGTATAACGGTATGCTTCGGGCGGTTCTGCTCTTCTTCGTAGCGGTGCATCACTTTATCAAACACCCGCATCAGCTTATATAGGTTCAGATCCTGCAGCTCGTACTCAAAATTGTTGGCGTTGGCTATAACCTGCAGCTCGGCGTGTATATTGCCGCGGTTTTCCTGGGCAAGGCGCAGGTCTTCCATTTCTGATAAGGCTGGCACAGCGCTTTTATACTTTTTGTATTCCAGCAGGTGCTGTACCAGTTCCTGGCGCGGGTCAATTTCGTTGCCCTCTTCATCCTTTTCGGTGCGAGGCAGCAGCATTTTAGCCTTTATGCGCATTAGCGTGGCAGCAGTTAGTATAAAATCGCTGGCCACCTCTATGTTCAGCTTCTCGAGTTGCCTAATGTAGTCCATAAACTCATTCGTGATCTGGAAGATCGGAATGTCGTGTATGTCCAGCTCATCGCGCTCAATAAAAAAAAGCAGCAGGTCGAACGGCCCCTCAAACAACGGTAATTTTATCTCGAAACTCACTATACTTTAGTTTTTTGCTGCAGCGCCGGGCGCTATAAGAAGAACAAATTTAAACATTTTTGGCTGATTTGGTGTAACTCCAGGTTTATAGTTGACTACAACACGCACCACCAGCTGGCATAGATTACCTAACCATCGCTCCGCAACTATAGTTCTGCAGCACCCTACAGGCTTTACGGTATAAATTTTGATTACTCCGGACATGAAAATAAGAAGCCGGGTAATTCGTTTGTAGTTTTTTATTAATTTTACCTTTTGCCCGGACGTTTACAATTTTTTGCGCCCGCAAACTTTTAACAAAATAAATTGTTGAGGGTCTTATAAAGAGAACGGTATGATCATTAAACCCGGAGAGTTGCTTGCCTCCATAAATACACCTGAAGACCTGCGAAAGCTGAAGCCGGAGCAGATGCTACAGGTTACCCAGGAATTAAGGCAATATATAATTGATGTAGTGGCCATGCATGGCGGACACTTTGGTGCGAGCCTGGGTGTGGTAGAGCTTACTACAGCCCTGCATTACGTATTTAATACGCCTTACGACCAGCTGGTTTGGGATGTAGGCCACCAGGCATATGGTCATAAGATCCTGACCGGCCGCCGCGAAGTATTTCATACCAACCGCAAATACGGCGGCATTTCCGGTTTCCCGAAGCGTAAAGAAAGTGAGTACGATACCTTTGGCGTAGGACACTCGAGCACGTCTATTTCGGCGGCGCTGGGCATGGCTGTTGCCTCGCAGTATAAAAACGAAGCCGACCGCCACCACATTGCCGTTATCGGCGATGGCGCTATGACGGGTGGTATGGCTTTCGAAGCTCTGAACCACGCCGGTGCTACCAATGCCAATTTGCTTGTTGTGCTTAACGACAACTGCATGAGCATCGACCCGAACGTAGGCGCTCTGAAAGAATATTTAACCGACATTACTACCTCCCGCACCTACAATAAGGTACGCGACGAGATCTGGAACATACTCGGCAAGATCAGCAAGTTTGGCCCGAATGCACAGCACATTGCTTCTAAAATAGAGAGTGGCATTAAAGCTTCTATTTTAAAGCAGAGCAACCTTTTCGAAGGACTGAAATTCCGTTACTTTGGCCCGATAGACGGCCACGACATCAATCATCTGATATCGGTAATGGAAGACCTGAAGCACATACCGGGTCCGAAAATACTACACTGTATTACCACAAAAGGAAAAGGCTTTGCCCTGGCAGAAAAAGACCAGACCAAATGGCACGCGCCGGGTTTGTTCGATAAAATTACCGGCGAGATCTATAAAACTGTTCCTGAAAAACCACAGCCACCGAAGTACCAGGATGTGTTCGGCCATACTATAGTTGAGCTTGCCGAGCAGAATCCTAAAATTATGGGTGTTACGCCTGCTATGCCATCTGGCTGCTCGCTTAACATTATGATGAAGGCCATGCCCGACCGCGCTTTTGACGTAGGCATTGCCGAGCAACACGCCGTTACGTTCTCAGCTGGCCTGGCCACACAAGGTATGATCCCGTTCTGTAACATCTACAGCACGTTTATGCAGCGCGGCTACGACCAGGTGGTACACGATGTGTGCTTACAGAACCTGCCTGTAGTTTTCTGTTTGGATAGAGCTGGCTTTGCCGGTGCCGACGGCCCGACACACCACGGCGCTTACGACATAGCTTACATGCGCTGCATCCCGAACATGGTGGTATCTGCCCCGATGAATGAGCAGGAACTGCGCAACCTGATGTTTACTGCTACACAAGACGGAGCTGGTCCGTTCACGATCCGTTACCCACGCGGCGAAGGTGTTATGCCGAACTGGAGAACCCCGCTGGAAGTAATAGAAATTGGCAAAGGCCGCACCGTACAGGAAGGCGAAGAAGTTGCTATACTGACTTTCGGCCACATTGGTAACTATGCGGTAGATGTTTGCAAAAAACTTAGCTTCGAAGGTTTGACCCCAGGCCACTACGACATGCGTTTTGCCAAGCCGCTTGATGAAGAGTTATTACACCATATATTCTCGAAATACAGCAAAGTGATTACCGTAGAAGATGGCTGCCTGCAGGGTGGTTTCGGGAGTGCTGTGCTGGAGTTTATGGTTGATAACGGCTATAGTTCGCAGGTTAAGCGCCTGGGCATGGCTGATACTATTTACGAGCACGGCTCACAACTGGAATTGCACCGCGAAGCTGGCTTTGCCCCGGAAGACATCGAGCGTACTGTGCGTGAGATGATCGGTGTGGCGGTTAAAGTATAGAGTTTAGACGTTACTAATTAGATATTTGAAAGCCCCACAGGTGTTGTACTTGCGGGGCTTTTTTTTGTCTGAATCAGGATTTACAGGATTTTAGGATTAGCAGGATTACTTATAGACCTAGCAGCGTGCGCAGCTCCTGCGAGTCGAAGATCCCGGACTTGATTCGGGATGTCTGGAGTTATAGTTGAAGTGATCCAACCACCCCTGCCCCTCCTTGTCTAAGGCGGGGCGTTTTCTGTCTTTGCTATAATTGGATTCAAAGTTCTATAGTTGCGGCCCTAACACCCCTGTAGTCCCCTCAAGGGGACAGTGCTTCTTTAATTATAGTTGCTTTCATAGCTCTATAGTTCCTGTTTGTAATCCCTTCCTTTCCTTGCCAAGACTCAACAATGGTGATTTGACCCGGTGTTGCAGATATTCCGTATTTACTATCTTTACAACAAACTATAAACTATGCCACACTCCACTTACACCGATGCCGGCTCCGGCGACACGCTGGTTTTCCTGCATGGCTTTGCCGAGAGCAAGCAACTATGGACGGACTTCAAAAAGCCGCTGCAGCAGAAGTTCAGAACGATAGCTTTTGACCTGCCGGGCTTCGGCAACAACACCGCCAATATTACAGACTATAGCATGGAGGCAATGGCCGATTATGTGAAGCAGCAACTGGATAAGCTGGATGTGAAAAAGTGTATTTTAATTGGGCATTCGATGGGTGGCTATGTAAGTATGGCTTTTGCAGAAAAGTATAGCAACATGTTAAATGGTCTTTGCCTTTTCCACTCCTCTGCCCTACCCGACACCGACGAAAAGAAAGACAACCGCAACAAGACCATAGAGTTTGTAGAGAAGCACGGGGTAGAGAAATTTATGCAGTCGTTTGTAGAGCCCCTGTTCTTTGCAGATAACCGCGACAAACTCCGTAGCAAAATAGACCTGATGAAGAAGATCGGGACAGCTACTCCACAGGAAAGTATAACCGGCGGTCTGGCAGCCATGCGCGACCGCCCCGACAGAACCGATGTGCTAAAGAAAGCAAAGTTTCCGGTGCTGTTCATTTTTGGCAAAGAAGACGGTGCCGTACCAATGGACAAAGCTCTGGAGCAATGCCACCTGCCCAACAACAGCATGGTTTACTTCCTTGGCCAGACCGGGCACATGGGCATGTTCGAACGCACCTACGAAACCCGCAAAGCCATCGAAAAATTCGCCGAAACGATCCTTGGTTAGTTAGAAAGTTAAAAAGTTTGGAAGTTAGAAAGTAGTTTTTCTTCCATTGCTTAAACTTTTAACTTTCTAACTTCCAAACTTTTTAACTTCGAACATGCGCCGCATCTTGCCAACTATAGTTTTTACCCAGTTTGCGGGCACGTCGTTGTGGTTTGCGGGTAATGCGGTATTGCCGGAGCTGCAACGGGAGCTTAACCTGGAGCAGGATGCAGTGGGGCTAATCACATCATCGGTGCAGTTAGGGTTTATAGTTGGTACGCTCTGCTTTGCTCTTCTTTCACTAGCAGACAGGGTATCGCCGCGGTTGCTTTTTATGCTTTGCGCCGTGGCCGGGGCTGCTGCCAATACCTTGCTGGTCTTCCTTCCCGGCGATCTTACAACAATACTTTTATTACGGGTGGCAACTGGCTTTTTACTGGCTGGAGTTTACCCTGTAGGCATGAAGATAGCGGCTGGCTGGTACAGCGGTAATTTAGGCAAAGCTATAGGTTTTCTGGTTGGGGCATTGGTGCTAGGCACGGCATTTCCGCATTTGTTACGGGCTTTTGGCACCGGCCTGCACTGGCAAACTATGCTGCTAACGATAAGCGGGCTGGCTGCCGTTGGCGGAATAACCATGTACCTGCTTGTACCCGACGGACCTTACCTGCGCAAAGGCGCTGCTTTTGATGTGCGCAATATGTGGCAGGTTTTCAAGTTAAAGGAATTCAGGGCGGCGGCATTGGGCTACTTCGGGCACATGTGGGAGCTGTATACGTTCTGGGCGTTTGTGCCGGTCATACTGGCGTATAGTTTACCTCATCTCACTACTATAGAGATCTCTTTTTATAGTTTTTGTATAATTGCTGCAGGCGCTGTGGGTTGTGTAGGCGGCGGTTATTTGTCGCAGCGTTACGGAAGTGCAAGGGTAGCTTTTGTGCAGTTGCTACTTTCAGGTTTATGTTGTGTGGCTACAGTGTTTATGCTACAGGTAAGTTCAGCTATCGTTGTCATTCCGTTCCTGGTATTCTGGGGTATAGTTGTAGCCGGTGATTCTCCCCAGTTTTCCGCATTAAATGCCCGCACAGCGCCGCAGCATCTGGTAGGCACGGCACTTACCGTAGTTGTTAGTATCGGGTTTGCGCTAACTATAGTTAGCATTCAGTTTACCGCACAGATTCTAAAAGTTGTGCCTGTGCCCTTTGCTTTTGCATTGCTTGTAATAGGCCCTATACTAGGTTTGCTTTCGCTCAGGCGGCTGGTAGGCAGGTAATAAAAAAGCCGGCTGTTACGCCGGCCTCTCAAGTCATGTTATAGTTACTCGTATTACTCTGCTTCCATTACCATTTCCGAACCGTCTCCTGCTCTCAGGCGAAGCTCATCGTCACTCAGTTTCAGCACATCAAAGTTCTCCGACACGTTCTGGTCTTCAAACAGCAACGTCAGCTTTTTAGCGCCCTGGTCATAGGTCCAGGTTCCGGTTTGCAGGGTGCTGGCACCGCCCATCGCGAAACGACCATCCGCATAAAACTGCAGGTTCTGCTCTTTTTCAGCGTCAGTCAGCTTCTCTTTATCGCCGGCTGCGCTAGTTTCTTTTTTAGCTTTCCAGGTTTTGCTGCTGGTACCCGATAGCATGCTTTCAGTGCCGGCTTCGTCGCCACCGCAGCTTACAAATACTACCATTAGCAACATCATCATTGCTGATTTCATAAAGCCCAGCAACACATTCTTTTTCATTGAGATTTTCATAGTTTTATTCTGTATGTTTTGCATAATCATTCGGCTCTACTACTGCAAAGCCTGTGCATAACGTACGTTCCCTTTCTGTTTAAAGTTGATATTGCAAACAACCTTCTAACACAATCACTTATACAACAAACTAACTGTAAAGGCGTATTTATTTAAGCGTCCTTATGGAAGGAATGCTACTAAACGAAGAAGTTTTACACTAAATATTTTATTATGGGATTGTTTGATTTTTTAAAGAAGGGGAAAGAAGAGCCTGCTAAACAACCAACAGGTACACCAAGAACCAACCAGATGCCTGGTCAGCCTACGCAAGGTACTACAGCATCTACAAACCAGCAGCATGTTGGCGCTACAAGCCAGGATACCTACACTGTTCAGTCCGGCGACTCGCTTTCTAAAATTGCGCAGCGCCAGTACGGCAACGCCAGTGCCTGGACCAAGATCTATAATGCAAATAAAACAACTATCGGCGATAACCCGGACCTTATTAAACCAGGTCAGAAGTTAACCATTCCGAGAGACTAACTTATAGTTAGGATTGACTCAAAACAAAAGACCGGCGAACTCAATTGCCGGTCTTTTGCTTTTTACATTAATCTATAGTTTATTCCTACAGAAACACCAAGGTCATGCTCGCTATAATCTGCATTAGCTGGCTCGATGCGGTTACTAAGCTGATATTGGAACTGACTTACTAAAGCCAGGCGCTCGTTGAGATTATACTGTATTTCAACCGGAAGATTCAAGGTCAGTTCCCGCCTGTACTTATTTGCATTATTCGGGCGAATAAGAAAGTCTTTATAATCTTTTTCTATCCTGCTTTCTGAAAAATACTCATATTTAGATCCAAGGCCGATTCCGATACTCCACTTCTCTCCTAAAGAGTATAGATACATCACCTGAAGTGCCGCCGCAAAGTTAACGTCTCTAAGTTTAGCATCTGCTATAGGTCGTCTGTCTTCATCTATAACCTGCACTTCTCCAGCATACTGGCGTTCAGCAACCTGAATAAGACTTACCTGTATTTTGCTTTGAGACGATATCGGCAACTTTGCCCAAACTCCTGCTCCTGCTTGTAGCCCAACACCAAAATCTGTTTCATTTGCTCTGGCACTGCTAACTAAAGTATAAAAAGCACCAACGCGACCTGTTAATCCATAAGATAAAGTCTGAGCACTTACTGTTGTACCCAACAAAATAAAAATAAGCAGTAAAAGTCTCTGTTTCATAAACTATAGTTTGTTCTTCATAAAAAAATCCCGCCGGAGCAAACTCCAACGGGATTCTTCAAATCAATAAGTATTCTTTTTGTGCTTAGAAACGCTCGTCAGCAGAGAAGAAGAAATCACCTTCGATCTGTGCGTTCTCGTCAGAGTCAGAACCGTGAACAGCGTTAGACTCGATAGACTTAGCATATTTCTTACGGATAGTACCTTCTGCAGCCTGCTCAGGGTTTGTAGCGCCAATCAGAGTACGGAAATCTTCTACAGCATTGTCTTTCTCCAGGATCATCGCAACGATCGGGCCTTTAGACATGTATTTTACAAGGTCGTTGTAGAACGGACGCTCTTTGTGTACTTCGTAAAATTTGCCTGCACGCTCTTCAGTAAGTCTTGTCTTTTTCATCGCAACAATGCGGAAGCCGCCTTCTTCGATCATTTGAGTAATGCCGCCAATGTGGTTATCTGCCACTGCATCCGGCTTGATCATGGTAAATGTGATGTTTCCTGCCATGGTATGTCGTATTTATATTATGTTTCTGTTTTACGGGCGCAAAATTAGTGCATTTATAGTTAATATTGCTAAAGTTTGCTGTTATAGTTTGCCAAAACCAGATTGGTAACTTTACGGGCTTTATGGTGCAAAACGGCTATTTTATTGTTTTAGAAGTTATTTCTTCAGAAATTCGCACCTTATTTCCCTACTAATCAGAGGAATTAAACCTAACCTATGTATGATGTTAGCGCTCTAAAAGAGCTTCTGAAGGAACCTAAAGAGGTGATGATCACCACGCACCATAAACCGGATGCCGATGCACTGGGGTCGTCTTTGGGTCTGGCAGGTTACCTCAAAAAGAAAGGGCACCGTGTTACTGTGGTTACGCCATCCGATTACCCGAGCTTCCTGAACTGGATGAGCGGTAACGATGATGTGATCATATATTCTGAGAAGAACGACGCACTGGTGCAACGCATCATTTCTGAGTCGCAGGTTATCTTTTGCCTTGACTTTTCGAACTTGTCGCGCATAAACGAGATGGGCGAATACATCAGGGCAGCATCGGGCACCAAAGTACTGGTAGACCACCACCTGCACCCCGAAGATTTTGCCCAGCTACAGTTTTCTAATACAAATGCTGCCGCCACTGCCGAGATCGTGTATGATCTGATAAAAGACATGGGCGACGGCGACCTGATCGATACTTTTATCGGAGAGTGCCTTTACGCAGGCATCATGACGGATACCGGCTCGTTCCGCCACCCAAGTACTTCGCCAAATGTGCACCTGATCATTGCCGATCTGCTGAACGTGGGTGTAAAAACATCAAACATCCACCGCCTAATCTACGACAGCTCATCGGAACTGCGCCTGCGTTTTTTAGGCTATGCTCTGAAAGAGAAACTGGTAGTGCTGCAGGAGTATCATACCGCTTATTTTGCTATAACTGCCGAAGAACTGAAAGCTTACGACTCCAAGACCGGCGATACCGAAGGCCTTGTGAACTATGCGCTATCTATAGAAGGCATTGTTTTTGCAGCCCTGATCATCGACCGCTCGCAGGCCGTTAAAATGTCGTTCCGCTCGGTAGGCGATTTCTCGGCCAACGAGTTTGCCCGCGACCACTTTAATGGTGGCGGACATAAAAATGCAGCCGGCGGCATGTCTTTGGACTCGCTGGAAGCAACCGTACAAAAATTCGAAAGCCTGCTGCCACAATATAAAGAACAACTGCAGGCTGTCGCTCAAAACAGTTAATAAAAATCTAACCTTAAATAATCAATGTTATCTAAAATCAAATTCCTGTTGCCAGTAGTAGCTGGTGCCCTGATGGTACAAGCCTGCAACAAAAACAACGACGAGTTCTATACATCAGCTGACGGCCTGACTTATAAGGTCTTCGAAAAAAATGATAAAGGAGAGTACGAAAACAAAGGCGAAGTAAACCCTGCTGATAGCACTGGTGCTAAAATCGGCCAGGTAGTTACGTTCCATTGGGCTATCAAAAATGCTGCAGACTCTACGTTTGCTGATACCCGCACGCAGGGTCCTAAAATGCCTATCATATTGCCATTAATGGCGCCAACTATGAAGGGTGGCCTTGAGAACGCACTTTCTATGATGTCTCCGGGCGATAGCGGTGTGTTCAAGATCAATGCTGATACACTTTTCGCTAAAACATTTGGCCAGCCGTTGCCTCCGTTCATTAAGCCAGGTTCGCAGCTTACCTTCTTCATCAACATGGAGAAAGTACAGTCTAAAGCTGACGCAGAAGCGGATTACGCTAAAATGATGGAAGAGCAGATGCAGAAAGCACGCGCTAACGCTGAGCAGCAGTTAAAAACTGACGATGCCAAGATACAGGCTTACATTAAAGAGAATAACCTGCAGAATGTTAAGAAAACAGAGTCTGGCGTTTACTACATAGTTACTAAAGAAGGTAAAGGCCCACAGGCTAAGGCCGGCGACCAGGTAGCTGTACATTACAAAGGCACTTTCCTGGATGGCAAAGAGTTTGATGGCTCGCGCAGCAACCCGATGGCTGGTGGCAAGCCATTTGAGTTTACACTTGGCCAGCAGATGGTAATTAAAGGCTGGGACGATGCTATTGCACAACTGAAAGAAGGCAGCGAAGCAATTTTACTTGTTCCGTCTCCGTTAGCTTACGGCGACCAGGATCGTGGCGAGCAAATGCCGGCTAACTCTATCCTACGCTTCGATGTGGAGCTGGTAGACATTAAATAATTAGTTGAATAAAAATCACCGTTAAGCTATGACCTTACTGACCCTTAAAAACAAATTACGTAAAGGTAACGGCCTGTTGCAGACCCTGCTTTTAGTAGTTACCATCTTATCTTTTACAGCCTGCGCCGAAGATGATACAGAGCGTTTCTTTTTTGATGAGGAAGCTCAGAAAGTAAAAGACGAAGAAGCTATCCGTAAATACTTCCGTGATAATAATGTAGACACAACTGCCGTAGTACGCACGCAGTCTGGTTTGTACTACCTGGAAGTAACTGAAGGAGAGGGCGAAGAAATTCAGCTTAACGATACAGTTGAAGCACATTACATTGGTCGCTTTATTAATAACTTAATTTTTGATTCGTCTTACAACAGAGGCAAAGCTTATACATTTGTTGTAAGAGAGTCAACTCTTACTGAGCAAGGTGTTATTAAAGGTTGGGCAGAGGGCTTACCGTTAATGCGTGTTGGTGGCGAAGGTTTCTTATATGTTCCGTCGCACCTGGCTTATGGGCCGTATCCAGACCCAAGTAGTTCTATTCCACCAAATGCTGTTCTTGTATTTAATATAGAAGTACTGAGCAAAAAATAGCTTAACTATAGTTCTGAAATAAGAAAGGGCGATACGGATGTGTCGCCCTTTCTTATTTTTATAGTTAGCGGTTACTCCGCCAGCACTTCCGAGAGTATGCTTAATGATTTTATTTCGCCCAATTTGTCGACATGCAGTTGGTAGTAGCGCACCAGTACCGCCAGTAGTTCCCGCCTTACACGCCCGTTTGGTATGGTTGCCCGTGCGGCATCGTGCAGCAGCATGTCAAAATATTCTTCGTAAGCCTGCAATGCCAGCACCGTAGGCGCCCCTGTTGCCGATTGCGCATTCGCCGAAAAAGCCACCTGTTCCACGATCTCTTTTCCTGATGTCGGTCCAAAGCCTAAATGGTGGCTTAGCTGCAGCAGAAAAACCAGGTGAAAGTTCTCAAACCCCTCTCCCATTTCATCGAACGCAACTATAGCCTGGTACAGAAAATGGAACAGCGATTGGTTTTCTTCCTCCTCTTTAACCGTTCTCGAAACAACTTCTGACAGAAACAGCAGCATACTGCTCTTGCGGATATCAAACGGGATGCTGGAAAAGGGATGCGCACACTTGTATTCTGAAATGCGGGTCAAGCCACCTTTCGGCGACGTGTACACCACCATATCGAGCAAGGTAAATGGCTGAAAAAGTGCAATACGCGAACCCTTTCCTTTTGCCCGCACACTATTCACGATATACGACTGCACGCCTAGTTGCTCGGTATATACCCGCGCAATAATAGACGTTTCCCGGTACTTCATAAAGTTGAGCACTATGCCCCTTGTCTTGATCAGCATTTACTGCAGTACGGCTATTTTAGAGATACAGGTTTGCTTGCCATCGGCATCGGAACTAAGCACCAGGTAAACACCGGCCTTAGCACGGTCGCCGTTATAATCGCGCACGTTCCAGGTGGCGGTTCCGCCGGTGGCTATGGTTTTATATACGAGCGTGCCGCTGATATCTGTGATGTGCACTTCGGCGTTGTTGGGTAGGTTAGAAATAGCTACCAGGCCCGTAAAACTTTTGCGCACAGGGTTCGGGAAAACGATAGCGCAGTCAGGGGTGCCTTCGGTTATAGTTGCGCCGGCGCGGTACGATGCAATGCCGGCAGCCGTAGCCACAAATACATTCCCGGTTTTATGTTCAACAGCCATGCTATGCACTACATTCGATGGCAACGGGCTGTTTATAGTTGTAAAGTGGTGTACCAGTTCATCGCCATCCGGCCCGAAAAGCCAGAGCCCTTTATCAGTACCCATCCATTTGCGGTTAGCACCATCTATGGCTATGCTCAGCACACGCTGCCCGTCCAACAAAGGTCTTCTGTCTATGATCGGTAAATGGGCTTCGTAATTTCCGGTTTCAAAAACACTGAACGGATTATAAAATACGGCTACGCCTTTGTTAGTACCAACCCAGATATCGCCATTCGCATCTTTAGCTAAACTATAAACCGCACCGCCCGGCAAATTACCAGTACCAGTTCCAACACCCAACCTTTTAACGCGCTGCTGTTTTTCATCAAAAACGATGATACCTGCGTTATTTTCTTTGTCGCCAGTCAGCCATTTGTAGCCGTTATCATCAACCAGGATTTGTTCTATAGTTGTGCCATCCGATATACCGGGCAAAACATATCCACGCATCTCACCATCCGGAGCAACACTAAAAACTGACGGTACCACAGCTCTGCGGCTGGGGTTAACAAGCCAGATAGTACCATCCGCATCGCGAACTAAACTTGTAACCGGTGTATTGGCTGGGTTAATGAGCGAGCTTTGTAACGGGCTGTTGCTGCTGTTATAGTTGGTATAGTTCTTCCCGTCCCAGACTATTAGCCCGTTCTTAAGCGATGCCAGGTATAGTTTATTCGTTGCCGCATCATACACACCATCTACAATATCCTGCACATCATCAGGGAAGGCGGCATCTAAAAAACTGTTGTAAGCCTGCCAACTATAGTTCTCGAAAACACTGAAGCCGTTTGTGTTGGCAGTCGGATTATAGTTCTCGTTATAGTTACCGCCTAAGGCAAAGAGTTTTCCGGCTTCGGCTTTCAGTTTAAAAGCATTTCCAGTATAAGGCCCGCTGGGTGTGAAAACCTGGGCTGCGCCACCAACTATAGTTTTCTGTACCAGGCCTGCACGCGCATCGGCCACCCAAACTACATTTCCATCCACCACAGCATCTTTCGGGGCTTGTATAAACGGGTCAGTCAGTTCGGTTATAGTTTGATTTTTGTTTAACAGCAGTACTTTACTGGTTGCGGTTATAGTCAGGTGGTCTGTCGTTGACTGAAGCGATTGAACAGGCTGATCCATAGTTGTAGCTTGCCAGATTGCTCCATCTAATCTGTAAAGCCCGGATGTTGTGCCTGCATAAACGGCATCATTAAAAGTAGCAATAGAAGTTATAGTTTGCGGCAGACCATTGCTTACACGTTGCCAGTTCCGGAAGTCCTGCAGGTTAGGGCCGTTAAGTTTGCCAACTATAACACCAATGCTGGTTGCCAGGTAAAGGTTGCCGTTGTGTATAGTTGATGTCAGTATATTTAGCTGTTCGCCGTTCGGGCCAAGGTTGCTGTAGGTGTCGCGGATCTCTTTTTTGGTGATATTCAACACAACAACGCCAAACGTTGTAGCCAGGTAAGCAGTGTGGTTGAAAGTATAGATGTGGTTTATCTTCTTCTCGCCGGGCAGGTTCTTCCGGAAAATATCGCTGATGGTGTGAAAGGTGTTTCCTTTCAGCAGATCGACATAGGTGTTGTTGTAGGCAAGCACAAGGGTTTGGCTGGGTTTATCATACCCAATAGCACTGATCTGTTGCTCGCGCAGGCCGTCGGCTTTGGTAATGGCTTTGGTAGCGTTAAATTCTTTGTCGTAATAAAACAGGCCCTGCTCTGCTACAACGTAAACCTTATCGCCGGCTATAGTTACGGCTTTGCCCTGGCGGTAGGGCACGTGCAGTTGCCACACTCCTACCGGCACCTGCGCCATACTTACAAACGCCTGCACCACCCCAAAAAGCAGTAACAGCAAACGTATGGCAGTGTAAAGGCGCATCGGCTATAGTTTATTTTTTGTTTTTGAGACCTTCCTGGAAGCAATGGCGGCAGCGGGCCTCATACGAATCGGTTTCGCCTAACAATACCTGTTGCTCGGAAGCGGCGCTTCTATAGGAGTATGTTGCAATATCGCCGCACTGCACACAAATAGCATGTACTTTGGTTACGTATTCAGCAACGGCCATAAGCGCAGGCATCGGGCCGAAAGGATTACCCAGGTAGTCCATGTCCAGGCCGGCGGCAATTACGCGCACACCACTATTAGCCAGTTTTACGCATACCTCGGCCAGGCCATCATCAAAAAACTGTGCTTCATCTATCCCAACCACATCGCAGCTGCCACCTAACAACAGCATATCCTGGGCAAAATCTATGGGTGTAGAGCGAATGGCATTGGCGTTATGCGACACTACATCTTCGTCGTGATAGCGTTTATCCACCGTTGGTTTAAATATCTCTACGTTCTGCTTCGCGATCCGAGCACGGTTCAGTCTACGGATAAGCTCTTCCGTCTTTCCCGAAAACATCGATCCGCAGATCACTTCTATCCATCCTCTCTTAACTGTATGGCTTGCGCCGCCAACGCGTGGTTCTATAAACATGGTACTAGTTGATTGCTTTTTGTTGGTTGTGGTTGTTAAATTGTTGGATGGTTAACTAGTTGATGGTCTGAACCACAAATTAATCGCGATTTTTAAGATAGTGCAGGATTTGTACTTCCTAATATCATTAAATCCTAAACTCTCTAACTATAAAACCTTTCTAACCTTCTAACTTTTTAACTTTCTAACTATAGAAACTCTTTAACTATAGTTCATGTGTGGCAGCTTTGTCTGCTCAGGTACTTTTCCTGTAATATTACCGCCATGTAACATACATTGGCAGGTAAGGCGTTCGTTATCTTTCAGGCGGCCGTTGTTGCGGTAGCGTTGCTCAGCGGGGCTTAACTCGCCAAGGTGCTCCATACCATCTAAAACTATAATGCGGCAGGTAGTGCAGCGGCCTTTCGTTCCGCAGGCATGCATCCAGTCTATGCCGGCTGCCTGTATGGCCTTAAATAATGTCTGACCTTCGTCAACAGCCACGTGGCGCTGATTCAGGTTTTGCACAATCAAATCCGGCATGTTACCTTTATACTTCAGAGAAGAAAGCTACTCCCAATGGAAGACAAATATAATCAATTACACCTTGAGCGTTACAGCAAAGAGCTGGCAAATATGTTGTGCGATAATCATTTTGCGTCGCATGACACCATAAACGGCCCACAACTGCTTCATTTTGTACCAGTTAAACAAGTTAATCTTTTTGTGATCAAAGAACTGCTGCTGAAGTGGAACCAGGAAATGGCAAACTTGCGCAGCCCGTACTTTGATTTTGAGAACGAAGATGTAAAAGAGGCGCTTCTGAACTTTATGAACGTGCTCTCGCGCAAGATAAAGATGAAGCGCGATGCCTTCGAGCCATTATTGCAGAAAGCTATTTACGATACATTCCTTGTTGTGCTTGCTCCTGCTGTTACCCTCGAAGAGAAGTTTCTGCGCGTGCAGGAAGAGATTACGTTGACTAAACTACAGGAAAACCTAAAGTACATTGATCTTAACAAATCGCTTTTTGCAGGCTTTTTCGAGACACTTTCATCGAGCAGCCGCGACCGCGACTATATTGTTAGCCGCTTTAAACTATACCTGAATGCCCACCAGGGCGAGCGCACCAAACCCGAAACTATAGTTAGCCAGTTTAATGCCCTGTTGCCGCTAAGCACCGAAGAGCTGATCAACCCTGGTGCTGCTCCTGCCCCGTCTCCGGAGGCCAAGCCAACACCGGCAGCTCCCGTTGAGGAAGTGGATATAGTGGCCCCTATAGATATGGCGCAGCGCGAGGCCAGCATAGTTACACCAACAGCGCCGGCACCCGCAAAACCACTTGACCTGAACGAACGCTTTAAGACCGAACGCCCGGCCACGCTTAACGAGAACTTTAAAAAGGCAGCTTCGTCTTTAGCAGACTCGCACAGCAACCAACGAATAGACTCGCTGAAAAATGCGATCTCTATAAACCAGCGTTTCAGTTTTATAAACGAGTTGTTTGAAGGAGATAACCTAACGTATTACCAGGCCATACAATCGCTGGATGCTATGACGGACGCTAACCAGGCTACGCACTTTGTAACCAACGACCTTGCTGGCAAATACGACTGGAGCAAAAAGCAGGACCACGTTAACAAATTGCTGCGCCTGATAGAGCGTAAGTTTGCGTAACCAAACTATAAAAAATACCGAAAAAGCTCATACCTGTACGTATGGGCTTTTTTTTAACTCCGGTCATCTTACAAACAGCAGTAGATGAGTTGCGTATAGTTGTGCCTGAAAAACTTATTCAGTCTGGTGCAGGTGGGTATTGCAAATAATAATCTGAAGTGCTAATTATGCATTTACTTTGCACTTTGGCACCTGGTATTAAATTAAACTTTAGCTTAAAAACTAAGTAATATCTGACACAAAGAGAAAGTTAGCCCGTACTATCAACTTTAAAACTTTTATTATTAGCCATGAGAGACGATTTAGATTTCGACGAGGATTTCAGCTATAGTGATTTCGATGATGAGGAGGATGATGACCTGGGAATAACGTTTGAGGAAGATTTGTACCTCATGATACGGGAGAAACTCCGCGATACTGTGCAGGAATTTAAAGGCCAGTACCCTATGCTTAAAAAGCTTGAAAACGCGATCAGCAATTTCAGGGTAAATGCTAAAAATACAGACGACTCCAAGTTTTATCCGCTTGCAGCCAAATTACTGAGCGAGCACATAAAACCGCTTACAGCTGAGTCTGAAGAGATAGAGGAAATTTATACCAACCTTCAGACCGACATTGCCCGCTTTAAAAACCAGCGCGCGCATGGCCACGAAGGCGAGTTCTATATGTCGTAGATAACTATAGATTTAACTATAAAAGCCACTCCTTGCAGTACAGGAAGTGGCTTTTATAGTTTAGAGGGCTATTGCCTTCGCTCGCGTCCCGCGAGTGTAAGGTATTTAGTGGCGTCTCGCCGTGGCTAAGCATGGTGCCAGATTGTAACTGGCGTGCTCCCAAACTATAGTTTCGCCAGTTGAAAACTGGCTCCAAATCTAACCACCAGTTACCGCTGCCGCTCAAACTGGCGGTATGAACAAGGCTTAATAACTCACTACATTTTCAGCAATATCTTTTTAGCCTGAGCAATTTGTCCGCCTTTACTTAACAGGTGTTCTTTTTTTAGCTCGAAGGCTCCGTCATCTATTGGTCGGCTGGCATCTTCTATCAGCGTGGTTTTAAAACCAAGTTCCAGTGCATCTAAGGCAGTAAAGTAAACACAATAGTCGCTGGCGAGGCCGCAAACCCAGATATCGGTTACGCCGCGACCCTTCAGGTAAGCACCTAGGCCTGTTGCTTTGCGGTGGCCATTATCGTAAAAACCACTATAACTGTCAATGTCCGGTTCCATACCCTTCCGGAAGATGGCTTCTACGTGGTTCATGTGCAGGTCCGGCGAGAATTCGGCGCCGCTAGTGCCTTGCACGCAATGGTCGGGCCATAGCACCTGCTCCAAACCCTCTAAATCTATAGTTTCAAACGTGCTTTTGCCTTCGTGCGCAGATGCGAAGCTTTTATGCCCGGCCGGATGCCAGTCCTGGGTAGCAACCACCAGGTCAACGTATTGCTGCAGTTCGTTTATCAGCGGAATAATCTCGTCGCCATTCGGTACGGCCAGTGCGCCACCCGGCAAAAAATCGTGCTGTACATCAACTATAATCAGTGCTTTCATAGTTATAGGCTTTCTTTTTTATACTTGCTGCGGAGTTCGGTTCTAAGGTCTAGAAGCTGTTTGCTAACTCCCACTTTATAGATATGCGGATTCTCGAAACGTTTATATTCATCTGTAAGCTTGCTTAAGCGTTCGGTAGCGTAGGCAGCAACATCTGTAACCGGCGTAGGTGCATTTGTTGGCTCGCCGTTCTGCATAACCAGCTGCAATAACGCCTCCGAACTATAGCCTTCCAGCGACATGCTTTTATCGGGCTCGTACGGGTGGAGTATAGTTGTCGGTACGGCATCGCTTTCGAGGGCCACGGCATCGGCTACAAAACTCCCTTTATCGTCGGAGTATCGGTACACTTGCTTTAGCCCGGGCAAGGTTGTTTTCTTGATGTTCTCAGATAATTTCAGACGTGGTTCGCCATTGGCCATGCTCAGTTTGTATACGCCATCCAGGGCTGCATCGGGTTTGCCGGTTGCCAGGTTGGTACCCACCCCAAAAATATCGATCGGGGCCCCCTGCTCAAACAAGCTTTTAATAATGTGCTCATCAAGTTGGTTAGAGGCTACAATTTTTACATAGTTCAGGCCTGCAGCATCCAGCATCTGCCGTGCCTGCTTCGACAGGTAAGCCAGGTCGCCGCTATCCAGGCGTATACCCATCAGCTTGTGGCCTTTCTGCTCCATTTCTTTGGCAACCGTAATAGCGTTGGGCACACCAATTTTCAGGGTATCGTAGGTATCAACCAGCAACACACAGCCTTCGGGGTTTACGTTGGCAAAACTTCTGAAAGCTTCTAGTTCATCATCATAGCTCTGTATGTAAGCATGCGCCATCGTTCCGACGGCCGGCATATCGTAAATACTGGCTGCCAGTACGTTTGAAGTACTTGTAAAACCACCCGTAAATGCTGCCCTGCTGGCAAACATTCCGCCCAGTCCCTGAGCACGACGCAAACCAAATTCGCTAAGTGCCGCACCGCGTGCCACCAGTTTTATACGCGCCGCCTTGGTAGCTACTAACGATTGAAAATTGAGGTAATTTAGCAGCACCGTTTCGGCCAGTTGCGCTTCTACTATGTTGCCCTGCACGCGCACCAAAGGCTCCTGCGGAAAAACGATCTCGCCTTCGCGCATACTATGCACGGTACCTTTAAACCTGAACCCATACAAAAAATCCAGAAAATCAGATCTAAACCCGTTTTTATGCAGCCAGTCGATATCTCTGTCGCTAAACTTAAACTCCTGCAGCAAAGGCAGCAACTCTCCTAAACCCGATAAAATGGTAAAGCCCCCACTATAAGGCTGTTTCCTGAAAAAGTAATCGAAAACCACCTGTTCGTTCTGCCGGTTATAGTTAAAATGCGAGTGTGCCATCGACAACTGGTACATATCGGTGTACAAGCCGGAGGTAAGGTCGGTAGAGAAAATATGCTGCATGAACTGCGTTTGGTTAAGATTTATGCAAGTAAAATGTACGCCTGCATACTATACCAGAACTATAGTTTTAATGTTATAAAGCAGGCAATCTGTATAGTTAATTACATTGTGCCGGTGCAAGTACAAGACAATAGCCTAGCAGAAATGCGGTAATATAGCTATATTGGAGTCGTTTTTTCAGAACCCATGAGTTTTATGCCAGTAGAAGAAATTGCATACGAGGACAGAGTAAAGGCTAACCAGCAAAAGATAAAGCAGGTTTTCAGTGAAGTTGGTAAAGTGGTGGTAGGACAATCTTACATGGTAAACCGCCTGCTGATCGGCTTATTTACCGGCGGTCATATTCTGCTGGAGGGTGTTCCGGGTCTGGCTAAAACCCTAACTATAAACTCTCTTTCCAAAGCGCTCCGCCTCGATTTCCAGCGTATTCAGTTCACTCCCGATCTGCTGCCATCCGACCTTATCGGTACGATGATCTATAACCAGAACGCATCCGTTTTTGAAGTAAAGAAAGGCCCTATTTTCGCTAACCTGATCCTGGCAGACGAAGTGAACCGCTCTCCCGCCAAAGTACAGTCGGCGCTGCTGGAGGCGATGCAGGAAAAACAGGTAACGATAGGTGAAACAACCTACATGCTCGACCTCCCCTTCCTGGTACTGGCCACCCAGAACCCTGTAGAGCACGAAGGTACTTACCCATTGCCCGAAGCCCAGGTAGACCGTTTCATGATGAAAGTGTATATTGACTACCCTAAAAAGTCTGATGAACTGGAGATCATGCGCCGCATGGCGAACATGTCTTTCAACGACACAATCAACACGATCCTTTCCAAAGAAGACATCTTCCATATCCGGGACGAGATAAATCAGGTGCAGCTTTCCGAAACACTGGAGCGCTACATTATAGAACTGGTGTTTGCCACGCGACGCCCTGCCGAATATGACCTGAACGAGTTTGCCCCTTACATACAGTTCGGTGTATCGCCTAGAGCCAGCATCGCTTTAAACCGTGCCGCACGTGCCGTCGCTTATTTTGACGAACGCGATTATGTATTGCCGGAGGATATCAAGGAAGTAGCGCACGACGTTATGAACCACCGTATCATTCTGAACTATGAAGCAGAAGCGGATGGCATCAAGACAAAGGATTTTATTGAAGCGATTCTACGTAAGGTTCCGATCAGTTAAGCATTAGATGTCATTCCTTAGTCGTCATTCCGAGCGAAGCCGAGGGATCTTAATTGTCCTATAGTTGCTGAATTTACCCCTTCCCAACCTTCCCCTAAAAACAGGGGAAGGAGCTTAGCTAATGTTCTATAGTTTCTCTATTTGTCATTTCGAACAACGTGAGAAATCTGAATTCTATAGTTAAAGTCCTTATAACCTGAAACAAGACGCAAAGTATTGCGTCTCTTCAACGCCATTTTATAGGGACAGGCTGTAACGATGAAACTATAACCTCAACTATAGCAAAGGCCGAAAGTCCCCCTTTGAAGGGGGCGAAGGGGGATGTTAAACACCAACTATAAAACACCTCCCTACCCTCCTCAAGGAGGGAATTTTCTTATAGCACAAACCCCTTCCCCTATTATTCGAAATAAGCTAAAACCTACCACAAAAAAAGAAACCCACCTGGAGCGGCGGGTTTCGTGCGGACGGGAGACTAAGCCGTGCCGCTGCCAGTTGCAATGCAGAATCTCACCTATGCAAGGCAACCAGAATTTAGGAGGGAAATTAGTAATCTGTGTTCTGCGGGTCGAAGTTAGCCCAGCCTGCTGTCCAGTCATTAGCACCAAAAGCACCTACAAACTGCACCTGTTCAAAACCAGTCAGGTTACTGAACGACGCACCGCTTAACAACTCAGAACCTGAACCCGGAAGCAAGGCCGGAGCGCCAGACTGTCTGTAAGAACCTTCGATTTTAACATCAGCGTTGGAAGCTTTCTGCATGTTGGCATTCGTGGTAAACCAGTTCTGTACATCGAATGTGCTGCCTGATACTACTTTTAGTGGTGTAGTGGCGGCTACAACATAATTGTTCTTAAAGTTAAGTTCGTTGTTTGCCGCACCACCTTCTACAGCCGAACCATCCAGGTAAATACCTGTTGGCCAGCCTGCAATCACAGAGTTATAAACCGATATTTTGGTGTTCTTTTTAAAGTGGATGCCGCTGCCATAGTTTGAGTCTGCAGTAGTGCTTGCAGTAGCCAACGGGCCGAATAAGCTAACGTTTGAGAACTTTGCTCTTGTGTTTGGTGTGGCAGTGTCGCCGGCCTTGTTGTTATCCGATTCAAAACCATTCGATTTCGAAACGTCTGCTATGTTCGGATCGCTGATACCTAATGCAAACTGTATAGTTCCGGAGTAGCCGTTGTCCGTGTCAAACATATCGTCTACGGTTTTGTAAGCGATCAGGTGTTTCGCGTTTGTTGTACCGCCAAACCACTCAAAGGCATCATCACCGCCAAAAGATACCTGTACATAATCGATCTCAGTGCCGCTACCTACACCACCAAATGTAATTCCATTTATCTCGTTATCCGGCTGGAAAGCGATACCTGCAAACTCTACACGCACATACTTCAGTACACCTGAGTTGTCAGCTGATTTGTCGCCACCATATTGCCTGTCTACGCCCCCTTCAATAGCAGCTGTGCTACCCAGGTTTACAGGAGCCTTACCGAGTATAATAAGGCCACCCCAGTCGCCGGCTTTACGCGAACCTTTTGGCTGGTTAGAAGTGAACACGATCGGTTTGTCAGCTGTACCACGGGCAATGATCTGTGCCCCGCGCTCCACTATAAGCGAGCCTTTTGTTGTTTTGTCGCCTTTAATAATAGTGCCTGGTTCTATAGTTAATTTGGCAGGAGCCTGCACGTAAACAAAGCCGGTTAACAGGTATTTCTTATCTGCTTTCAGCGTCATATCAGACGTGATATTTCCGCTCAGTTCTACTACTTCTTTGTTCTGCTCGATAGGCGTAACTGTATCGTCGCCGTCTTCTTTACAAGAAACTGTGGCTACCCCTAATAAGGCGAGCAGTAACAATGTGCTTACTTTTTTCATCGTTAATAAAATTTAGGTTAAAAGGTTATTGGGTTGGTTATGATGTTTTTTAGAATTTATAGTTGATGCCTAGCGTAGTATAGCTGCCGCGTTTATAGTTGGTAAAATCGTCATCCTGGGAGTTGATCTTGGTATCGCGGTTGGAGTCCTGCATCAGGTTTACTTTCTGGTTCAGGATGTCCTGGATACCGGCTTTCAGTTCGAAGTGCTTGCCTATGCCCTTTGTTACTGACAGATCAAGTACGTTGCGTGGCATTTCGTAAACCGTTGGAGCCTGGTCATCGCCTACCGTAAAAATGCGCTTGCCAATTACGTTGTAGAGCATGTTCACCTGCAGGTTGCGTACTTCATCGTTATAGTATAAGCCGGCATTCACTATAAAAGGCGACTGCCCATACATGGCCCTGTTTCGTTCCTGTCCTTCAGACTCTGCTCCCAGATCTACTTTACTTTCTATAAGCGAAGCATTCAGTACCAGGCTCATGTTCTGTATCAGGCTGCGGTCCGACAGGTTTAGGAATGATTTTCTGACTTCCGTTTCGATACCATAGCTCTGCGCATGGCTTGCATTTTTAGGCTGGTAAATCGGGTTACCAGAGGCCGGCATACTATAGATCTCGATCGGGTTTTTGAAGTACTTGTAGAACACACCCACCGATAATATCTCTGTTGGGTTCGGGTAAAACTCGAAGCGGAGATCGGTGTTGTGTATGGTTGCGGTCTTCAGGTTCTCGTTCCCTTTTATCTCGGCATTCAACTGAAAATCATAGTAAGTGAAAGGGGCCAGCTCTCTAAACTCCGGGCGGTTAACGCTTATACTATAACCACCACGTAACAAGGCTTTTTCCGTGAAATTATAAGTTGTGTTAAGCGATGGCAGTATACTTGTGATCGGGTTGCTTACTTCCAGTTTTCCGCCACCATATTTCGAGGTGCTGAGTTGCTGCTCGTTAAACTCTACACGCAGTCCGCCTGAGATATTCAGCTTATTATTTACTGGCAGGTTACCACCAACATAACCGGCTATCAGCAAACTTGATGCATCGTATCTGTCAGTTGGGTTAGTACCTTCTGCAAGGCTGAAGCCGCTGGTGCTAATGTTCTCCGGTCTGAAAAGTGCGCCTAACGGCAAGATCAGCAGATCATCGTTAAACTGGCTTGGATCAGCAGTTATATAAGACATCCAGCGTGCATCAAAATTACGGTTCTTGTTCTCGGCATAAAACCCTGCTCTTAGTTTCGGCTGATTTTCTGAAACTGAGTCTTTGGTTGCAAACCTGCGCTCAATTTGCCCGGCGGCCAGCACAGTGTTCTCCTGCATCTCCGAATCAAAACGGCCGGCATCAAACGTAGTGGCGGAGTATTGCGGAATTACCCAACGGAAAGGTTCATTGCTGCCAATGTTACGCTGCGACCTAATGCGCTTGTAGCTTGGTTCGTTTCGGTTACTATAGTTGTAGCCTGCTGTCCAGGTATAGGTGGTGCGTTCATCGGCGGCATCGTGTGTGCCCTGCAACTGGCCCGAGTAAACTGTTCTGCTTTCGTAGCGCTGCGCATAGTTTTGTATATCCACATCTTTACCCTGCACTTCCTGTCCCATACGGGCTATTACCTGCGACTGCCCCATCTGGTTAAACAGGTTCCTGAACTCAATCTTATTACTATTATTCAGTCTGAAAGCCCAGTTACTGATCAGACCTACACGTACATTCTGGCTTGACTCGGTGTCGTTGTAACTATACTCTATCAGGTTGGTTTTCTGCTGTGCTTCGTTGTAAGTGTAGCGGTAGCGGTTTACGGTTTGCAGCTGGCTGTTATTGCTGTAACTTAAAGCTGTGAGGTTGCTGGCTTCGGTATCGCCTATAAAGAAGCGGCGTGTCAGGCCAAACGAAAGGCGCAGATCCGGTGCAGCTGTTTTGGTGTTAGATGCCCAGTCATTCTTTAGTTGTTTGGCTGAGGTTATTAAACTTTCGCTACTAACATTATTCAAGTGCGAGGGGAAAGAACCAGGCAGCGCTCTTGTATTATTATCAAACCCCAGAAAATCTGTATTGCTGCCTTGCTGTGTATTTATAGTTTTAAAAGTGGTGCCGCTGCGGTAGCCGCCAGTTACGCCAAAGCTGGTCGTGTTTTCAGTAGCAAAGTTTTTGGTGTAAACTTTAATAACACCTCCGCCAAACTCGCCAGGCAATTCCGGCGAACCCGATTTAAACACCAGGATCCTGTCTAACACGCTGGTAGGAAGTATGTCGAAAGAGAAAGCCCTGGAATCCGGCTCTGTGCTTGGGGTAAGGGCGCCGTTCAGCATAACCGTATTGTAGCGCTCGCTCAGGCCGCGTATCATAATGTACTTATCGTTCATCACGGTTACGCCCGGTATGCGTCGTACCACTGCTGCAGCATCCCTGTCCAGCGACTTGGCTATCTGCTCGCCTGATACACCGCTTACAACAATTTCACTTTGCTTCAGGTCCTGTATCAAGGCCAGATCAGTATTGGTCTGGCGGGTGGCCACAACTTCTACCACGTTTAGCTCGGTGCTGTTATCTTCGAGCTGTATATTAAGTATAGTTGGCTGCCCTGCGCTTATTTTTATACCTGTGTTCTCAGATGGCTTATAAGAAAGAAAAGTAACTGATACGGTATGTGTGCCGGGCTCCAGCGCTAAACTATAGTTGCCTTCGTAATCGGTGCTGGTACCTTTGGCTGTGCCTTTTATAAACACGACTGCACCTATCACAGCTTCACCGGTAGCTTTGTCAGTTACCTTTCCGGTTAAAGTGCCTTGCTGTGCAAAGGCCGAACCTATAGTTAATAGAATGGTGAGAATTGTAAGTAATAACTTCATAGCGATGTACTGTTGTTTAGTCTCGCTGCAAAAGTAGAGAGGTCGTTTTACCTGAAGTTTAACTATAGTTTATGTTACCGTTAAGGTTTACAGGGTGGTGTTAAGCGATGGTTAAAACAGTGTTAAGAGTAGGTTAAGTGAATACCCGAAAGCAAAGCCTGGCAAAATAGTTACTGCTTATTAAATGCGAAATCCACGCGGTTACGTAATGCAACAGCTGATAATACTTAACATTAATATAACATTGGGATAACCTTGGAGTAATAATGAGTGCGTTATTTTGCACTGTGATTTTAAAACATCAATTAAAGCTGTCTGACTAACTGCTTCTGTTGAGTATCTAAAATCTAAATATAGTCTTTGGGCTATGCTTTTATATTTTATAGTTTCACGACCCCAGGATTAATTCTCACCTTAAACCAAAGTACCGTGACCAACAATTTCCGTAGCATTTTATTTTTGCTAAGCACATTTATAGTTACCGCTATCAGTAGCGCAAATGCACAAACTATAAATAACTCTAAATTCGGAAAAGGTCTGCAGTTTGTAGCCGCCGACTCTTCTTTCAGCTTAAAATTCAGCACCCGCTTCCAGGTACTTTACCAGGGTAGCGAGAACACAGTCACCAATAACTGGGACGACAGATTCCTGATCCGCAGGGCCCGCCTGAAATTTGAAGGTTTTGCATACTCTCCTAAACTGGAATATAAAATTGAGCTTGGCCTAAGCAACAGCGACATCGGTAACGACACTCCGGACCAGACCAATAATGCCGATAACATAATACTTGATGCCGTTGCTAAATGGGAGATGTTGCCAGGCCTGTCTTTATATGTTGGCCAGACCAAACTACCTGGCAACCGCGAACGCGTTGTATCTTCTCAAAAAATGCAGTTCGTAGACCGCAGCTTGCTAAACTCACGCTTTAACATAGACCGCGATGCAGGTTTGCAGTTACACCATGAGCATACTGTTGGCAATGTAGTGCTGCGCGAGATCGGATCAGTAAGCATGGGCGAAGGCCGTGACATTACAATAAATAACACCGGTGGCTACGACTATACAGGCCGTTTCGAGATTCTGCCTTTCGGTACGTTTGCAGGAGATGGTGATTATGTAGGCAGCGACCTGGCCCGCGAGCAAACTCCAAAATTGGCCTTAGCAGCCACCTACGATTACAACGATGACGCCACAAGAGCGCAAGGCCAGTTAGGCGATTTCCTGAGCCAGCAGCGCGACCTGCGTACTGTGTTTGTAGATGCCATGTTTAAATACAAAGGCTTCTCGGCTATGGGCGAATATGCCAACAAAAAAGCGCCAGACGGACCAGTTGTTTTAACAGATGATACCGGTGACGTAGAAGAGACCTTTGTAACCGGCGAGGCCCTGAACCTGCAGGCAGGTTACCTGTTTCCGACTAACTGGGAAGTTGCAGGTCGTTACACTAGTTATGATCCAACAAAAGTAACTGGCTTAACCCCAGAGAAACAGTATACCCTTGGCATCAATAAATTTATAGTTGGCCATAGCCTGAAAGTACAGGGCGATGTTACGCTTCAAAAAAGAGATGGCCGCGATGACAACTATCAGTTCCGTTTGCAGATGGAGCTGGCATTGTAATCAAAAGTTAACAATTACTTAACGCTTACCTGTTCTTAGTGTCGTACATAGTCTGTCTATTTGCACTCCTGATCAGGCACTTAACACGCAACAACTATAACACTCTGATTTACATATTTTTGAATTAAAGTAACCTCAGAGAGTCAATTGAAGTTTATCTCAAGAAATTATAAACCTTACTAAAAAACAAAAAGCTTATGTCAAATTTTAGGCTTACTTACACAAAACTGAACCTGGCTATATTGTTAGGCGGAAGCTTACTTTTAGCCTCTTGCGGTGGCAACAGCAACACCGAAGAAGGCGCAGCATCTGACCTTACCGGTGATATACAGATAGATGGTTCTTCTACGGTTTACCCGATTACGGAAGCGGTAGCAGAAGAATTCAGAGCAGAAGCCCCGGATGTAAGAGTAACTGTTGGTGTATCTGGCAGCGGCGGCGGCTTTAAGAAATTCTCTCGTGGCGAAATAGACATCACCAATGCGTCTCGTTCTATAAAAGAATCAGAATCAGAAGTGGCGAAAGAAAATGGCATCAGTTATATTGAGTTGCCGGTTGCTTTCGACGGACTTACAGTAGTAGTGCACCCTGAGAACGACTGGGTAAAAGATATAACTGTAGCTGAACTTAAAAAAATATGGGAGCCAGCTGCACAAGGCACAATTAAAAAGTGGAACCAGATACGCCCGGAATGGCCTGATAAAGAAATACACTTATATGGCGCGGGCGTTGAGTCTGGCACATACGATTACTTTACAGAAGCTATAGTTGGCGAAAGCCACTCCAGCCGCGGCGACTATACAGCCAGCGAGGATGATAACGTATTGGTACAAGGCGTATCAACAGACCCACTGGCACTTGGTTTTTTTGGATATGCTTACTACGAAGAGAACAAAGGTAAACTAAAAGCTGTACCCGTAAACGACGAGAACGATGCAAACGGCAAAGGCGCTATTCTGCCAAGTGTCGAGACTGTAAAAGATGGTACTTACGCTCCGCTATCTCGTCCGCTGTTTATTTATGTAAACTCTAAGGCAACAGCACGCCCTGAAGTAGTTGAGTTCGTGAACTATTACCTGGATAACGCCGGTGCGCTGAGCGAAGAAGTTGGTTATATACCAATGCCTGCCGAACAGTATGAAGCACAGAAAGCTAAATTCAAGGAGTTTTCTTCGGGCACTGCTAAAAAGTAATAGTAACATCAATGCTGAATGCGGTTCCTTCGGGTAACCGCATTTGGTGTGTAAAAATATTTCCCTTGAGAATACAAGAGCGAATTATTGAAGGCCTGCTCTGGTTATCCGCTGTGATAACCATACTAATTACAGCAGCCATAATATGGGTTCTGCTTTCAGAATCTGTAAGGTTTTTCTCTGAAGTATCTATAGTTGATTTCCTGACAGATGATGAGTGGACGCCATTGTTTGCAGAAAAGCACTTTGGCATAATGCCTCTGGTAGCGGGCACCTTACTTACTACTGCCATTGCTATTGCCGTTGCCTTGCCTATTGGCTTAACTATAGCTATCTACCTGAACGAGTACGCACCAGCCCGTTTTAAACAGACTGTAAAACCATTGCTGGAGATACTAGCAACTATACCTACGGTTGTTTATGGTTTCTTCGCGCTTACGGTGGTTACGCCATTCCTACAAGGTATCATTCCAACGCTGGCAGGTTTCAATGCGCTTTCAGCTGGTATCGTTATGGGTATCATGATCATCCCAATGATCTCGTCGCTGAGTGAGGATGCCATCAGTGCTGTGCCACGTTCCCTTCGCGAAGCTGCTTATGGCATGGGCTCAACAAGGTTACAGACTGCTTTTGGTGTTATGGTCCCTGCTGCTTCGTCTGGTATAGTGGTGTCGGTAATATTGGCTATTTCCAGGGCTGTCGGCGAAACTATGCTTGTTGCCATTGCCGCCGGTCAGCAGCCACGCCTTACAGCCAACCCGTTGGTGCCCATCGAAACTATAACCACTTACATTGTACAGGTTAGTTTAGGCGATGTGCCACACGGCTCACTGGAATACCGAACTATTTTCGCGGCAGGTATCACGCTGTTCATTTTCACGTTCGCGCTGAACAACCTAAGCTTCTGGATCAAAAAGAAATACCAGGAAAAATATGACTAACGGAGAAAAAAACAGGCTGAAAGATAAAGCTTTCCAGGTGTTTGGTGTATTCTGCACCTTTATTGGCCTGGTGGTACTTGCTATCTTCCTGATCGACATTATTATGGAAGGCGCTTCCAGGATAGACTGGGATTTCCTGACCAGCTTACCATCGCGCAGAGCGAGCCGCGCCGGTATTTATACAGCATGGGTCGGTACACTCTGGATACTGATATTAACTTCTGTTATCGCTTTCCCGCTGGGCATTGCCGCCGGTGTCTACCTGGAAGAATACAGCAAGCGAACAAAAATGGCTAACTTCCTGGAGATCAACATTGCCAACCTTGCCGGTGTACCTTCTATTATCTATGGTTTGCTGGGCATGGAGATGTTCGGGAGAGTTATGGGCCTTGGCGGAAGCTTACTTGCCGGAGCGCTTACGCTTTCGTTGCTGATCTTACCTATTATTATAGTTACAACCCGCGAAGCAATTAAAGCGGTGCCGCGCAGTATCCGGGATGCATCGTATGCACTGGGTGCCTCTAAATGGCAAACCACCTGGAACCAGGTTTTACCGGCTTCGTTTGGCGGTATCATGACAGGGATTATTCTTTCCCTTTCGAGAGCTGTGGGTGAGGCGGCTCCGCTTATCGTAATCGGGGCACTGGCTTACGTACCGTTTGTACCAACCTCGCCAACCGATGAGTTTACCGTGCTCCCGATCCAGATCTTTAACTGGACATCCAGACCACAGGCAGACTTTTTAGTAAATGCCGCAGCAGCAATTATTATATTACTTTTAATTACATTTATACTTAACGGTATTGCCGTATACTTGCGCAACAAGTGGCAGAAACGTGTAAAGTGGTAACATAACCATGAGTAAGAAAAACTATAAACTGGAAGCCAGGAATCTCAACGCCTTTTATGGCAGCTTCCAAGCCCTTAAAGACATTAACATAGCCATGGAAGAGAAAGCGGTTACAGCTTTTATCGGTCCGTCGGGCTGTGGTAAGTCTACGTTTTTGCGCACCCTTAACCGCATGAACGACTACATAGATGGTTTTAGAATAGAAGGCGATATTTTGCTGGATGGTAATGATATTTACACGAAAGAAGTTCGTGTGGATGAGCTTCGTAAAGAAGTAGGCATGGTTTTTCAGAAGCCAAACCCTTTTCCGAAAACCGTTTTCGAGAATGTAGTTTACGGTCTTAAGATACAGGGTATCAAGGATAAAAAGATTCTGACCGAAACCGCTGAAACCTCGCTTCGCAAAACGGCCCTTTGGGATGAGGTGAAGGATAAGCTGGATAAATCGGCTCTGGCACTTTCAGGTGGCCAGCAGCAGCGCCTTTGCATTGCTCGCGCCCTCGCTATTTCGCCTTCGGTTATCCTGATGGATGAGCCAACTTCAGCCCTGGACCCGATCTCTACAGCTAAAATTGAAGAGCTGATCTACGAACTGAAGAAAGATTACACGATAGTTATAGTTACGCACAACATGCAGCAGGCAGGCCGTGTAAGCGACCAGACAGCGTTCTTTTACATGGGCGAGCTGATCGAGTTCTCGAAGACCAAGACCATGTTTACCAGCCCGAAGCACGAGCGTACCCAGAACTATATTACAGGCCGTTTTGGTTGAGTTCTTATAGTTTACAGCGAGCGTGTTATAGTTATTAATAAAACAAGAGACTAAATGATGAACCATATAGATGTTGAACTTAGTGACCTGAGAGTTAAGTTGATGGAGATGTGGGACCTGGTGGAGTACCAGCTGCAGAGCGGCCGCGAAGCCATGTTAACCGCCGACCATGAACTAGCCGGCAAAGTATTAAAGCTTGGCAAAAAGGTTAATAACTTTGATGTGAAGATAGACCGCATGTGCGAAAATCTGCTGGCGCTTTACACTCCGGTTGCCGTGGATCTCCGTCTGGTATTGGCTACCCTTAAAATTAACGCTAACCTGGAGCGCATCGGCGACACGGCAGAAGGTATTTCGATGTATGTGCAGAACAGGAATATTCCGTTTAGCCCCGAAATGTTAGAAATAACGAAAGCAGTGGCTATGTTCGACGAAGCACTGTCTATGTTTCATGATTGCCGCACGGCCTATAAAGCAAACGATACGGACCATGCACGAGCCATCATTAAACGCGATAAAATGCTGAACAAGATCTATCGCAAATCAGACTCGATCATTGCAGAATTCATGCGCAATAACCCTGATAGTATTCTGGAAGGCCTTGCACTACTTTCTATAATCAAAAAGGTAGAACGTGTAGGCGACCAGATCACTAATATAGCCGAGGAGATTATCTTTTACCAGGATGCCAAAGTGGTAAAGCACAAATCTAAAAAGAAGAACAAGGATAACGGAAATCAATAGCAACTATAACTCAAATAGTTGTTTCCAGGCAAAAGCACGGGCTGTTATAGTTCGTGCTTTTGTTTTATAGTTCAATATGCTGGCGCGGGTCTGTGACCCGTGTCTAACCATGGTGTTGAGTCTCCCGACTCAACTGGCCCGACAGGGACAGGAATTGCAGTAGCTTTGGCTATAGTTCTATAGTCAACAATATCCAACCACCCCCAGCCCCTCAGAGCTACGCTCGCTACCTTCGAAATCGCTTCTCGGAAGTCCAAGGCGGGGAGCTTTCTGCTTTTTATTTTGTCATCTCGAACAGGGTGAGCGATCTGGTACAGTTTAACATCCCCCTTCGCCCCCTTCTAAGGGGGACTCTCTGACTTTGCTATAGTTGGGGTTATAGTTTCATAGTACAAGCCTGTCGAGCGGACAGGTCGCGACCTGTCCCTACGGAACTACGACCACGATAAATGTCGATGCTTATCGTTCAAATTATACTATAGAATTGCTATGAGAAATATCTCAGTCTTTGGGTTGAGCGCCTTTGATTTGTTGCGGTGCCGCAGGCAACCCGAGGCACGAGGGTAGCTTCAAATCAAAGGCGCGATGCCCGAAGACGGGGCCTCCCGGCCGTGAGGGAGCCAAGCCAACTATAAAACAATAGGTAAGTAAAGCTCCCAGGATGAAGAGTGGTTTGAAACTATAGCTTGGTGCGGAAGTAGGGTTTACAACTATAGGACATATAAGATCCTTCGACTTCGCTCAGGATGACAACGGGAAAACTATAACCCACCACAAACTGATACAAATCATCAATCCAAACAAACACTACTTTCCCAAATAATTGTGTCGTAACTTTGCGAAAAATTAACGCAGTGCTGCTAAAAGAAATACTATATCTGATACAGAAAGACCTAGTGCTGGAATGGCGACAGAAATATGCCTTTAACGGTATGTTACTGTATGTGGGTAGTACCGTTTTTGTGTGTTATTTAAGCTTTGGTCTTCGCCAGTTCTCCGACGACAGCGGCCCGATCTGGAATGCATTGCTCTGGATTATCTTGCTGTTTACATCGGTTAACGCTATCGCCAAAAGTTTTATGCAGGAGAACCGAGGCAGGTTGTTATACTTCTATTCTATAGTTAGCCCGCAGGGCATAATACTGGCTAAAATAGTTTACAACACGCTTTTAATGTTGCTGCTGGCTATTATCTGTTTTGTGTTCTATGCGTTTGTATTGGGCAACCCAGTGCAGGATATTCCAATGTTTTTGCTGTCGCTTTTGCTTGGAGCTATCGGGTTTTCTACATCCCTGACTATGATCTCGGGCATTGCATCCAAGGCCGCAAACAGCAGTACATTAATGGCGATCCTGAGCTTCCCGGTTATAGTTCCGATGCTGCTGATGCTCATCAAAATGTCGAAGAACGCAATGGATGGTTTAGACAGAGGAGCCAGTCTCGACGAACTGTTGACTTTGCTCGCCATAAACATGATCGTTATCACTGTTTCTTATATTTTGTTCCCGTACCTTTGGCGTTCGTAAGCCGTGGATTATCACTGTGTTTGCGAAACATTTTATGCAGCTTCGGGCACAAAAAATAACAGAATGTGTTAATAGAAGTAAGATGCTGCAAACGAATAACTTGACTTAAAGAATGAAAAACTATTGGTGGAAAATACTGACCGTGCTGTTGCTGATCTTTACAGTAGTGGTTGGTATGATGTCAGAAGTTCCGAGGCTGGCTATTCTGAACGAGACCATCCGGAATTTATACTTCCATGTACCTATGTGGTTTGGTATGATCCTGATACTGCTGATCTCGGTTGTATACTCAATAAAATACCTGCGCAACCCAACTATAAAAAACGATGTGGTAGCTTACGAAGCTGCTAAAGTTGGTATCCTGTTTGGCGTGCTTGGTATAGTTACCGGTATGGAGTGGGCCAAATTTACGTGGGGCGAATACTGGAGCAACGACCCGAAACAGAACGCTTCAGCCATTGGCCTGCTTATCTACTTTGCTTATGTGGTACTGCGCAGCTCGTTTGCCGAACAGCAGCAGCGTGCCCGCATCAGCGCTGTTTATAATATCTTTGCATTTGCAGCTTTAATCCCTTTGCTGTTTATTCTCCCAAGACTTACCGATTCGCTGCACCCTGGCAACGGGGGCAACCCAGGCTTTAACAGCTACGACCTCGACAGCCGCCTGCGTATGGTTTTTTATCCTGCAGTATTGGGCTGGACCTTACTGGGCATTTGGATCGTGAATGTAAGATCAAGATTTGAATTACTGAGACAACGCTTATATGAAACTGTTTAAAATACTGGCCATCTGCTGCTTTATCCTTGGCGCACTGGCAGGAATCACCCAAGTGCAGGCTCAGCCTGAGCAAACCCAGGTAGAGTATTCGTCTGACCCGGCTGAAACGGATATAGAAATGGCCGACACGCTGCGCCAGGATGGAAAGATCTGGGTAGTGGTAGTAGTTCTGCTGACTGTACTGACCGGATTAATCATTTACCTGGTAACGCTGGACCGTAAGGTAGGCAAACTCGAAAAGCAATTTAAAGAATAGTTACCGGCAGGTATAAAAACAGCACTAAAGTGGATTTAAAATACCTGCTTTTGTGTTAGGCTAACGAAACCGGAAAATCAATAATTTATACTATAGATGAAGAAGTCACACATCATCGGTATCATCATCATCGCGGCAGCCATCATGATCATCATGTCTACGGCCGGCGACGCCAGTACTTATGTTGATTTTGGCCAGGCTAAAGAGCTGGCAGAAGATGGAAGCAAAGCAAAGGTGCACGTAGTAGGCCGCCTTAAAAAGGACGCACAAGGCCATATAGTTGGCATGAAGTATGACCCGATCGTAGACCCGAACTACTTCTCGTTTATGCTCGTGGATACAAACCGCGTAGAGCAGCAGGTGGTATACTTTAACCCAAAACCACAGGACTTTGAGCGCTCGGAGCAGGTTGTAATTACCGGCAGCATGCAGAACGAAGTGTTTGTAGCCGATAAGATCCTGCTGAAGTGCCCGTCTAAGTACGTGGAAAAAGAAGTACAGCAAACTACCGCAGGCTTGTAATTCAGTTAGAAAGTATAGCTCTTTAGCCTTTTTAACTTCCACACTTTTTAACTTATACATTTCTAACTTTTAAAGATGATAAATACGCTGATCGGCGATATAGGCCACCTGAGTGTGATAATTGCTTTTGTGGCAGCCATCGTGTCTTCTTACGCTTACTTTATGGCTTCGCGTTCTTCTATAGATGCTGAAGCTCTTACCAAATGGCGCCGGTTTGCCCGTGGTGCTTTTTATGTGCATTCTGCGGCAGTATTGTTAGTAATATTCGCGCTCTTTAACATTATTTACGAGCACCGTTACGAGTATTATTACGCCTGGAGCCACTCGTCCAATCACCTGCCAGTCCATTTCATGATCTCCTGCTTCTGGGAAGGCCAGGAAGGCTCATTCCTGCTTTGGATCTTCTGGCATGTAGTGCTTGGAGTTGTATTACTGAACGCTGGCAGAAAGAACAAGGAATGGGAAGCACCAGTTATGGCCATGTTCTCATTTGTACAGTTATTCCTTACCTCTATGATTTTGGGCGTGGTGATCGGTGACCTGAAGATCGGTTCTTCGCCATTTATCCTGATGCGTGACTTTATGCCGGATACCCCGGTGTTTGCCATGGATCCGAACTATAAACCAGAAGATGGTACCGGCCTTAACCCGCTTTTACAGAACTACTGGATGGTGATTCACCCTCCTACCCTATTTCTTGGTTTTGCAGCTACACTGGTTCCGTTTGCGTTTGCAATGGCTGGCTTATGGAAAGGTAAGTTCGGCGAGTGGGTACGTCCTGCATTGCCTTGGGCTCACTTTGCAGCTGTAACGTTGGGTATTGGTATTATGATGGGTGCTTACTGGGCTTACGAAACCCTTAATTTCGGTGGCTACTGGAACTGGGACCCTGTAGAAAATGCGGTATACATTCCGTGGCTGGTACTGGTTGGTGCAATCCATACCATGATCGCTTACCGTAGAAGCAAGCATGGCTTAAGAGCCAGCTATATCCTGGTTA
Source organism: Pontibacter populi (assembly GCF_040278685.1). NCBI lineage: Bacteria > Pseudomonadati > Bacteroidota > Cytophagia > Cytophagales > Hymenobacteraceae > Pontibacter > Pontibacter populi. The sequence continues at coordinate 43,889 of NZ_JBEOKT010000018.1, read as the reverse complement.
TCACCTCCTTTATCCTGATTCTTTACTCTACTTTCCTTACCCGAAGCGGTATCTTAGGTAATGCATCTGTTCACTCTTTCACAGACTTAGGTCTTTCTGGTCAGCTGTTCGCGTACCTTGCGGCTTTTGCAGTACTGGCTGTGGCGCTGCTGATCTATAAGTGGAAACACATACCTACAACCGAAAAAGAGCTGACTACTTATAACGGGGAATTCTGGATATTTATAGGTGCTGCAGTACTTTGCCTGGCAGGTTTTCAGGTGCTAACAACTACCTCTATCCCTGTTTACAATTCCTTCTTAGGTTTTATTGGTATAGAATCTAACGCCGCCCTGCCAGCCGACCAGATCGAGCACTATACGAAGTTCCAACTATGGGCAGGTGTACTGATTGGTATACTTACAGGTATTGGCCAACTAATGTGGTGGCGAAAAACGGATAAGAAAAGCTTTGGTGATGCGATCACCATGCCGCTGATGCTTACGTTACTGTTTGCCAGCCTTGTGATCATCTTATCTAACAAGTTCGATGTATTCGACTTTAAACTGGATAACCCGGTTTACATTACATTGTTTGTAACATCGCTATTCGCAGTATTTGCCAACCTGAGCATTATCCTGAGCCTGCTACATAAGAAAGTAACCCTTTCCGGTGGAGCTGTAGCGCACATTGGTATTGCTTTAATGTTACTCGGCATCCTGTTCTCATCAGGTTATTCCAACATTATTTCCGGGAACACATCAGGTATGTTATATTCCCGTGAATTCCCGGACGAAATTAACCGTGACAACGTATTGCTATGGCGCAACACTACTACCGACATGGATAAGTATAGTGTGAGCTATCGTGGCCAGTTCCTGGAAGTAGAAGGCGTACCGGAATATGTAAACAAGGAAGTACTTTTCAGAACAGCCGATGAGTATACTGCTATAGCCCGGGCTGACATTAAAGTAAAAGACAAACTATACTATAAGACTGGCGATACATTAGAGCTTCCGACTCCGGAAAACACGTACTACCAGGTAGAGTATAAGAACCGCGAAACTGAGGAAACCTTTACACTTTACCCACGCGCGCAGGTAAACCCTAATATGGGTCTGCTTGCATCTCCTGACATTAAAACATCCGCTACGAAAGATCTTTATACGCACGTTTCTTCTGTGCCGGACCCAAATGAGGAGAAAGAGTGGAGCGAGTTACAGGAGTATACTGTAACTATGGGCGACACCATTATCCTGAACGATTATGTAGCCATCTTTAACGGTGTTGAGGTGATCAAAGAAGTGCCGGGTGTACCTTTGAAAGCTGGCGATATAGCTGTACAGGCTGATATGAAGATTATGGGTGAGAAAAAGACCTACCACGCACATCCGCTGTTGATCTTTAAAGACGGCATGGCTGGTTATTACCCTGAGATCATCGAAGACCTTGGCCTGCGCATCACCTTCCTAAACGTAGACCCTACGAAAGAAGAATTTAAGATCGGTGTGAATACTACACAAAAGGACTACATCATTCTGAAAGCCATGGAGAAACCTTTCGTGAATATTCTTTGGATCGGTACTATCGTAATGTCTATCGGTTTTATCATGGCCATTACCCGTCGTAACCAGGAAGGCGGCGGCAAAACCCCGAAAACCAAACCTGCAAAGAAAGCTGAGAAAGCGCAGGTAGCGTAAGTTACATACATAATAAATATAGCAGAAAGGTGGGCATTGTCCGCCTTTTTGTATTTTAGGGCAGCGCAAGCCCCTACACAACTTATGAATGTATTTGTAATTCCGTTCTGGTATCCTTCATCAGACTATCCGCTGAACGGTATTTTTATAAAGGAGCAACTGCAGGCCGTCTGCCGATATGATAGTTCGGTAAAAATAGGTGTAGGTTTATGGGGGCAAAAAGATGAGCGCTACCTGCTTTGGTTAAAAGACCACTTCCGGAACCTCCAAAAACTAAAGCTGGCCGATACAAAACCTTTTAGCCGAACTATACTTCCTAACTATAAAGAGTTTCACCACCCCACTTTTACCTGGACCCGTAAGCTATTACATGGCAACAGGCAAGGGATTTTAAAAGCGATGCTGGCCAACTTAGATCGGTTTGAGAATGATTTCGGGCCGGCAGATTTTATACACGCGCATGTAGGCGAAGTAGCAGGGCAACTGGCCATGGAACTGGCGAGACGTAGAAAACTGCCTTATATAATTACGGAGCACATGGGCCCCTTTCCAGGATATTACGCTTCTGACAAGATAGGTAACCTGACTCCTACTTATTTGAAACCTTACCTAAACGCAGTTGCTAATATAGCAGTAAGTCCGTTTCTGGAGCAGGAGATGAAGCGCCAGTCTATATCCAGAACCATAGTTATACCTAATTTTGTTGACGAAGATGTATTTAAACCTGTTCTTAAGCAACGCAATAAATCATTTACCTTTTTTACATTAGCCCGCATCACCAGTGAAAAAGGCATAGACACCTTACTTCATGCCATCAAACTGGTAAGAGAAAAAATGCAGGACATAAAATTTACAATAGGCGGCGATGGAAAACACTTGCAGGATTTTAAAGACCTTGCTGAAATGCTTGGCATATCAGATTGTATAGAATGGTTAGGAGAATTAAACAGGGAAGAAGCAGTAAGGCAGCTCCAGGAGTGTGATACTTTTGTATTACCAAGCCATTACGAGTCGTTCGGCGTTGTTTATGCAGAAGCAATTGCCTGCGGAAAACCAGTAATAGCTACCAGGTGCGGTGGTCCAGAAAGTATTGTAAATGATACTAATGGCTTATTAGTGGAGGTAAATAACCCACAAGCTTTAGCTGAAGCCATGAGTGATATGGTTAAAAATTATAATCGATATGACAGCGCAGCCATAAGAGAAGATTTTATGAACAGGTTTTCAAAAAAGGCAATTGTTCCCCAACTGATGCAGCTTTACAAAATTATAATTACAAGAATCCTATGAACATAGCTATAGTTGGTGTGGGAAATGTGGCGTGGCACCTGGCGCAGGCACTGCAAAAAGCGGGGCATACTATAACTGCCGTGTATAGCCGAAACAAAGCCCACAGCGAAGGACTTACTACACTACTCCCAAATGCGGTGGCTACGCAAAGCTTAAACTTCAGGACTATAGTTGCCGATGTGGTACTGATAGCTATTCCGGATGCGGCATTGCCTGGTATTGCTGAGCAGATTAAAGTTAAACCCGGAACTATAGTTGCGCATACGTCCGGCTCGCAATCTTTAGCCGTCCTGTCAACTATAACTGGTGCCAACTATGGCGTATTCTATCCCTTACAGACCTTCTCTAAAAACGCAACAGTAGATGTACAGCAGGTTCCTGTTTTAATAGAAGGCAACACCGAAGCAACTATAGATCTGTTAACGCAGCTGGCGCAAACTATAAGCCAGAAGGTAGAACGCGTGGATACTGACAAGCGGAAGCAACTGCACTTAGCAGCCGTATTTGCCTGCAACTTTACAAACCACCTGTTGGGTATTAGCCAGGAGCTATTACAAAAAGCTGACATGCCAACCGATCTGCTACAGCCCCTTATTCAGGAAACCATAAAAAAGGCAACCACGCATCATCCCTACTCAGTCCAGACAGGACCAGCTATACGCAACGACCAGAACGTAATCGACGAGCACCTGCGTCTGTTACAGCACCAACCAAATTTACAGGCTATCTACCAGCTTCTTACACAAAGCATACAGGCTACAAAAGGCAACAACTATAGTTCAGAAAACCCGGCATAAGCTACCGCCGAGGCACGTCTAAACACAAACCCGTTATAACTTTGATTCGGGAGGCTTGTTTCATAACTTTGCACTCGCATTACAAGATCCGAAAAATGAAAGTTGTAAATATAACATTTAAGTTCGCAGACGGCTCTCCAGACCAGACGCACCCCGCTGTAGAAGGCGAATCGGTGCTGGATGTAGCGCTGAATAACGATATAAAACTACAGCATAACTGTGGTGGTGTTTGCGGTTGCAGTACCTGCCATGTGTATGTAGAAGCCGGCATGGATGATCTTCCTGAGATATCAGATAAGGAAGAAGACTACATTGACCGCGCCGTAGACCCGCGTATAAACTCCAGGCTTGGCTGCCAGTGCGTGGTACAAGGCAACGAAGACGTGGTAGTAACTATACCAGAGCAGGACTTCCTGGGGCACTAATTAAAGCAGGCAATTAGCAGTAAACAGTTATCAATACAAAATATGTTTACTGCTGATTGTTTACTGATAACTGTTAATTGTTAACTGAACAGATATGAATAATAAGAACTACGAGCCACCAATAACATGGAGCGATCACGAAGACATCGCCATGGCACTTTACGAAAAGTTTGGTGATGATTTTAATGAGTCTAAAATATACCGTATCCGTTTTACCGAATTGCTGGACTGGATACTTACGCTGCCAAACTTTGAAGGTACGCGCGAGCAGGCCAACGAAGGGCACCTGGAGCAAATTCAGGCAGCTTGGGTATATGAGTGGCGCGATAACCAGGATTAAGGCCGGAAACGGTAACGTCCTACAGAAATATTAAAAATTTTCTATACATTTAAAGGTTCTTTATCGAGAACCTTTTTTTGTTTTTAGAGCTATGTCGATCACTCAACCAGACCTTACCCGCATAAACACCTTTATTTTTGATGTAGATGGTGTACTGACAGATGGATTGCTATATGTTTTTGCTGACGGAGAACAGGTGCGCGCTTTTAATATAAAAGACGGATTTGCCATAAAGCACGCCATACGCCAGGGATACAAAGTTGCTATCATATCTGGCAAAAATGAGCCCGGTGTGCGTAACCGCCTCAATGACCTGGGTATCGAAGACATTTTCCTGGGGATAGAAGATAAAGTAGATCAGTTCGAGGATTACCTGTACATGCAGGGCATCCACCCGGCTACCGTTGCCTATATGGGCGATGACATGCCGGATTTTGAAGTAATGCAGCGATGCGGACTACGTGCCTGCCCAGCCGATGCAGCCGATGATATAAAAGAGATTTGTACTTATATAGCCACCAAAGATGGAGGCCGCGGAGCTGTAAGGGAGCTCATCGAAAAGATTATGAAAACACAGGATACCTGGTAAAATTCACTTATACTTTTCCCATATTTTTAAGCAAATTTTTTATTATCTAAACTTGTATATATATTTAATTCTAATATCTTTACCGTAATTTATTTTTATTACAATAATTAATTCTTTATGAAAACAGGAAAAGTAAAGTTTTTTATTGAGTCTAAAGGTTTCGGTTTCATTACTGAAGACGAGACAAATGAGGATTTTTTTGTGCACATCACAGGCCTTAACGGTCTGCAGATTCAGCAGAACGACCGCGTAACGTTCGATACGCAGGAAGGCAAAAAAGGAATCAATGCTGTAAACGTGAAAAGAATCTAACCAGATATACTTCTTTACAGTTACGGAAAAAGCCCCTCCTTACAGGGGCTTTTTTTATGGCTGAACTATAGGTTTGCGTCTGTCCTGTTACTAGCATACCTTTACTACCTTATATTTTCTGTTTCCGTAACCGTGAAGGCATTATTAAACCTCATCCGCTTCCCCAACCTGGTACTGATTGTACTGAGCCAGGCGTTGGCCCAGGCTTGTCTGCTTTCGCCGGGCATTATCTGGGGTAAGGTGCTGGAGCCTTCGTTTGTGTTGCTTTCGCTCTCCACAGTATTTATAGCCGCAGCCGGTTACATCATCAACGATTATTACGATGTTAAAATAGACGCCATCAATAAACCCGACCGCTTGGTTGTAGGCACTGTTATCCGTAGAAGGAAAGCTATGTTTGCACACATGGTACTATCGTTCCTGGGCATTGCAATCGGGTTCTGGCTATACATACCAATTGGGTTGATAAACACAGGTGCGGTATTGTTGCTCTGGGGGTATTCGGCACGACTTAAAAAGCTACCATTGATTGGCAATATTACCATCGCATTGCTTTCGGCTACTATGCTGCTGGTGGTAGCCGTTTACGACGACAGCCTGAACCGGATTACGCTGGGCTATGCTTTGTTCGCATTTCTTATTTCGCTTATCCGGGAGATCATTAAAGACATGGAAGACATGAAAGGTGACGCCTCTTTTGAGTGCCGCACGTTACCCATCGTACTTGGCTTCCGGAATACAAAGTTAGTACTTTACCCTATTATTGCCGCTTTCCTGGCTTTTGCTATAATTGTTTCCATACACAGCCGCACTTCCCTTACTTTTGACATCTATATGGTGCTACTTGTGCTGCTACCGGCTATCTGGCTAACTATAAAACTGGCCCGCGCCGACCGCAAACGCGACTTCGCCTACCTGAGCAACCTGAACAAGTTTATTATGCTGACGGGTATACTGTCGATGCTGCTGGTTGGGTAAATTACCTTGTAGTCAATTACTAATTCAAGCATAACTTTTAGCTTTCAGTACCTGTCTTCATCAAAATATATAGCAACTATAGTTGTTGTTTTTATACCTGATTGCGCCTAACTAAGTATAAACACTTTAAACCACAGGTACATGATACATAAAACGACCAAAGCAGATGAGTTTCGGAACCTGGTTGCATCGCCGGCAAAGTTCCGGTTGTTTATGCTTGCAAAGTTGCCAATGGCCTACATGGCAGACCTGCGGGTTACAGCCCTAACCGATGAGCGCGCCACGGTAACTATACCGTACAAATACCTGAACAAGAATCCGTTCAATTCTATTTATTTTGCCTGCCTGAGTATGGCTGCTGAGCTCTCAACAGGGGTGTTGTGCATGATGCATACCTACAAAGCCGACCCGGCAATATCGATGCTGGTTGTGCATATGGATGCGGATTTTACCAAAAAGGCTGTGGGCAAGATCACGTTTATGTGTGAAGATGGTAAGCGCATACAAGAGGCCGCCGAGCAGACCAAACTTACCGGCGAAGGCATTACCATAACAGCCTCAACTATAGGTATGGACGAAAAAGGCGACCAGGTAGCCGAGTTCAGGTTTACATGGTCATTAAAAGCTAAAAGCAAGCTCCTCGCTTAATATACTAACTAGCAGATCTGACATAGTTGTTTTTGCAGTTTATAGGTTATGTACTATATTTAAATCCCGTAACTGTTTATTTTATAGGTATATTGCCAACTACCAATCATTTTAACTGACCATGAAAAAGAATTTATTCTCCCTTATTTTATTTGCAGTGCTCCTTTCGGGTTGCGGTAATGCTTCTGAAACACAGGAAGCTGTAGTTGAGACAGAAACAATTGAACTAGAGGAAAGTACTGTAGCAACTGATTCGGTTACGTCCACTGAAATTGATAATACAACTGTAGAGATAGAAGAAGCATCAGCAGAAGTTGATTCATTGTTAAACGAGATCTAACTTATAGTTATCATGAAAAATATCACCCGTAATATAAGCTTGGCATTAACTATCGGTCTTTCGGTTTTAACTGCCGATATGGCTCTTGCGCAGCAAGGCAAAGGCAACAAAAAAAGCGACGTAGCAGAGGAAGAGCACACATCAAAGCAGCACGGCAAATCTGACAAAGCCAAGGAGAAAGAATCAGGTAACAGGCCAACTGACCCTAGAGCTAGAGCAGACGAAAGAAGAGCAGAAGCAAAAGCTAAGGTACAACAGCAAGGTAACAAAGCCGAAGAAAAGGAAGCTAAAGGAAACAACGGCAACGCTTATGGCAAGAACAAAGGCGAACTGAGCGGACGTGAGTTTGGCCAGGCAAGAGCAGCAGCAGCCCAACTTAACAACGAGGAAAAGCAGGAAAAGCTGAACAAGGTTGTAGCGGAAGGCGACGAAAAAGTAACAGAAGCCAGAGGCCGTGTAGCCCGCGCTCTGGAAGAACTGGAGCGTAACCGTAAAGCACGCACTATTTCGGATGCGGATTATAACGAGAGAAAAGCCAGAATTACCCGTGCTGAAAAAGCCATTCAGGTACTGGAAGAAAAAGTACTGGCAGGAAAACAGCTTGTGGTTACTATAGAGTAGATTTGAACAAACTATAGTTTAAAAGCCTGTAGCAGAGCTTATCTGTTACAGGCTTTTTTATGCACTAAATAGTATATAGTTTGAAATTTATTATAACTTTATAACTATTAGTTTTAAACTTTCCGTATTATAGTTCAATAAAACAAAAATATCCACCTATACTAAACAAACTACTATGCTGTCTCCCTCTAAGAAACTAAATGGCTTTTTATTAACTGTGTGCCTGGTACTTCTTGCAGGTTCTGTTTCATTCGCACAGAGCAAGAAAGAAATTCAGGCAACTGTTGTGTCTGCCGAAATGAGCTCCTTGCCTGAAAGTAATACCTACTACTACCCTACTTTTAAAAAGGGAACAATAACTTTTATTACAGGCACAGCAAACGCAGGTATCTTAAACTATAACCTACTGACTGACGAAGTAGCCTACATCAGCTCTAAAAAAGACACATTGGTTTTTGATGAGATGTATCTGATAGATATGATAACGATAGATAGCGATACATTCTACTATGACACACAGCAGGGCTCTGTTTTAAAGCTCCTGAAGAACATAAATGGCAGAAGACTGCTAGTAAAAGAAAGCCAGGCAAATAACTCTACTGCCTTGCCGAAGACCTTTTACATAAGCCATAAGTCCGACTATATACAAGCCACTACCTCTAACCTGATTAACCTTTACGCAGCACACGCTACCGAACTACAGCAGTATATAGAAGCGCAAAACCTTGAAATGAAATCCGAAGAGGAGATCAGCAAAGTACTGGAGTACGCCGCTAAACTGTAAAAAAGTTCTGCTCAGGATGTCAAAAAGTATACTTACTGGCAACTATAAGCAAACTGGCTGTAGTTGCCGGTTTGCTTATAGGCTATAGTTAGGTCAGATTTATTTACTCAACCGGTTTTAGTTTGCCTTTGGATTCGCCCAGGTTTCTGCCCCACTTAGCGATGGCATCCAAAACCGGCACCAATGTTTCTCCGAATTCTGTTAGCGAATATTCCACACGCAACGGCACTTCGGGGTACACTTCCCTTTTCACCAAACCATCTTCTTCCAATGCTTTCAGTTGCAGGCTCAGCATCTTTTCGGTAATATCCGGTATCTGCTTCTTTAACTCTCCGAAACGCATTGTTTTGTTTCTTAGGTACCATAACACCACGGTTTTCCACTTGCCGCCGATATAGTCCATAGTTACATCCATGGCGCAATGGTAGGTTTTATCGCCTATTTCAAATATGTATTCCCTATCCTGAATGATCATCTCACTAAAAATTTGAAATAATTGCATACTGTCAGGTTTGACAGTTATTGCAAAGATAAGCAACTATACTTAAGTTTGCTACTGTAATTAATATAGCAACTATAAAACAGCCATTTATGAAGAATATAGCAGTACTTGGAACAGGTATGGTAGGCAATACCATCGGTACCAAACTTATACAATTAGGTTATAAGGTAATGATGGGCAGCAGGAGCGCAACCAACGAAAAAGCGCTGGCCTGGGTTGAAGCCAATGGCGCCAACGCATCGGCAGGCACTTTCGAGGATGCAGCCAGATTCGGTGAGATCGTTTTTAACTGCACAAAAGGAGAGATCACGCTGGATGTTTTCAAAATGGCCGGCCCGGAAAACTTCAAAGGAAAAACCATCATCGACATCAGCAACCCGCTTGATTTCTCTAAAGGAATGCCGCCATCGCTTATCCCGGAATATGCAAACACCAACTCGCTGGGCGAAGAGATTCAAAAGCTGTTGCCTGAGGCTAATGTGGTAAAAACGCTTAACATCGTAAACTGCGAGGTGATGGTGGATGCAAAGAAAAGCGGTGGCGACCCGACCATGTTCATAAGCGGCAATAACGCAGAGGCTAAAGCAGAAGTAAAAGCTATTTTGCAGCAGTTTAACTGGAACGATATTATCGACCTGGGCGACATCACCACAGCACGCGGCACAGAAATGCTGCTGCCGATCTGGCTACGAACCTGGATGGCAACCGGGAACGGCTATTTTGCTTTTAAGATCGTGCGCTAATTGTTAATGGTACATTCCATAATTTTAAACTATAATGTTACTGGCAACTATAAGCAAACACGCTATATTTGCAGCTTCAATAGCAGCTTATACTTTTGGAACGACCAGATAAGAAGAATATAGTCATTTTCGCTTCCGGATCGGGGAGCAATGCGCAGCGCCTGCTCGAGCACTTTGAGCACCACCCTGAGATACGTGTGGCCGCCCTGTTCTCCAACAACCCGAAAGCCTATGCCCTAAAAAGAGCCGAGACCTACCACGTCCCGGCTCTTTTGTTTTCCAGAGATGCTTTTTATGGAACCGACGAGGTGCTGGAGCAGGTAAAATCCTTTAATCCGGACCTTATAGTTTTAGCTGGCTTTTTATGGCTGGTACCTCAGAAATTCCTGAAGGCTTTCCCGGATAGCATCATCAACATACACCCTGCCCTGTTGCCCAAGTATGGCGGCAAAGGCATGCATGGCATAAATGTACATACTGCCGTAGTACAGGCTGGCGATGCACAATCCGGCATAACTGTACACCGCGTTAACGAAGAGTACGACAAAGGCGAGTTTATACTGCAGGAGTATTGCCCGGTGCACCCTAACGATACTCCTGAAGAATTAGCCGCACGCGTATTGGCTTTAGAACATAAATACCTGCCCGAAGTAGTCGAAAAGCTACTACTGCAAAAAGACGAACTATAGAAATCAATCCTCAACCCATACAAGCAATTCCATGCAACCAGTTCAAATCAAGTCCGCACTTATATCGGTTTACTATAAAGACCGCCTTGAGCCATTAGTAGAGCTCCTGAAAAAGCATAACGTTACGATTTACTCTACAGGAGGTACGCAGGCTTTTCTGGAAGAGCAAGGCGCTGAAGTAATTGCTGTAGAAGACCTGACTGATTACCCGTCTATTTTTGGTGGGCGTGTTAAAACGCTGCACCCAAAGGTATTCGGAGGCATATTGCACCGCCGCGATAACGAAAGCGACTTAGCTGAACAAGCCGAATATGCTATCCCATCTATAGACCTGGTTATAGTTGACCTGTACCCTTTTGAAGAAACTGTAGCATCAGGTGCATCAGAGGCGGATATTATTGAGAAAATAGACATTGGCGGTATTTCGCTTATCCGTGCAGCTGCCAAGAACTTTAAAGATGTACTGATCGTGTCGTCTAGAGAGCAATATGATGACGTGGTAACCTTGCTGCAGGAGAAAAATGGCTCCACAGATCTGGAAGACCGTAAGCGTTTTGCTGCAAAGGCATTCGATGTGTCATCGCACTACGATACGCATATCTTCAACTACATGAATGGCAATTCAGAAGAGCAGCCATTTAAGCAAAGTATACGCGAGGCTACCCCGCTGCGCTACGGCGAGAACCCACACCAGAAAGGCACTTTCTACGGCAAACTGGATGAGCTTTTCGAGCAACTGAACGGCAAGCAACTATCTTACAACAACCTGGTAGACGTGGATGCTGCTGTTGCGTTAGCTGCTGAGTTTGAAGAACCGGTTGTAGCCATACTGAAACATACTAACGCCTGCGGTTGCGCTACCGGCGAAACTATAAAAGACGCTTACCTTGCTGCCCTGTCATCTGACCCTGTATCTGCTTTTGGTGGAGTGATCATTGCTAACAGAACTATAGATCTGGCTGCTGCTGAGGAGTTGAACAAGCTTTTCTTTGAAGTATTGATCGCGCCTGCTTTTGATAACGATGCTTTAGAGTTACTGAAGTCAAAGAAAAACCGCATCCTGTTAAAGCAGCATGAAGTGGAGATGCCGAAGAAGCAATTCAAAACCTTACTGAATGGTGTAATTGAGCAGGACAAAGACCTGGCAACAGAAACAGAGGCCGATTTTAAAACAGCTACCAAACGCGAGCCAACTGCCGAAGAAAAGAAAGCGCTGGTATTTGCAGCCAAAGTTTGCAAGCACACTAAGTCCAATACTATTGTGCTGGCAACTGATAAAATGATGTTCTCGAGCGGTGTTGGCCAGACTTCAAGAGTTGATGCATTACGCCAGGCCATCGAAAAAGCCAATAGCTTCGGATTCGACCTGAGCAAAACCGTAATGGCTTCTGATGCTTTCTTCCCTTTCCCGGACTGTGTGGAGATTGCAGATAAAGCTGGCATTAAAGCCGTAGTACAACCAGGCGGTTCTATCAAAGACCAGGATTCTATTGATTACTGCGATGCCCACAATATGGCGATGGTGATGACTGGTGTTCGCCACTTTAAGCACTAACAGCTTTATAGTTACAAAACAGGAGCCCTGGCTATAGTTTAGCCGGGGCTTTGTGCTTTATAGTTCGTAGCTTTACTAAAATCAAAAAATTTATACAATTCAATTTAAACCGAAAACCACCGTTATACCCCTGAAACATAGCCACAGACTTCTTTTTATAGCGCGAAATTTAAAAAAGCAAGCACTACTATAGTACTACAGTATAAATTCTGTTTAAAATCACTAATTTTGCGCCGGGTTTATCCCCGATAATTATAGTATATTTGAAATATAAATAGGGCTACCGCACGCCCGCACATATAAAAAATGGGACTATTTAATTTTTTCTCCAGCGATATAGCCATTGACCTTGGTACCGCAAATACCCTGATCATACATAACGATAAGATCGTGGTTGACGAGCCATCTATAATTGCCGTGGACAGAACAACAGGCAAAGTACTTGCCATTGGTCGTCAGGCGATGCAGATGCACGAAAAAACCCACGAAAACATCAAAACAATTCGTCCGCTAAAAGATGGTGTAATTGCCGACTTCCACGCTGCCGAAGAGATGATCCGTGGTATGATCAAGATGATCGACACTGGCCGTCGCTTGTTCCAGCCTTCGCACCGCATGGTAATTTGTATTCCGTCGGGTATTACGGAGGTAGAGAAACGCGCCGTACGTGACTCTGCGCAGCACGCAGGTGCCAAAGAAGTATGGATGATACAGGAGCCAATGGCTGCCGCTATCGGTATTGGTATCGATGTGGAACAACCGATAGGTTCAATGATCGTGGATATCGGGGGTGGTACAACAGAGATCGCTGTGGTGGCCCTTTCTGGTATAGTTTGCGATCAGTCTATCCGTGTGGCCGGTGATGTGTTTACAAAAGACATCCTGGATTATATGCGCCGCCAGCATAACCTGCTGATCGGTGAGCGTTCAGCAGAAAAAATTAAAATTGAAGTTGGTGCTGCACTTACAGAGATCGAAAACCCACCAGCTGACTACGAGATCCGTGGCCGCGACCTGATGACCGGTATTCCGAAGGTTATAAAAGTAACGTACCAAGAGATCGCGATTGCTCTTGACAAATCTGTATCTAAAATAGAAGAAGCGGTACTGAAGGCACTGGAGATCGCTCCGCCGGAATTATCTGCCGATATCTACGACAATGGTATACACCTGACAGGCGGTGGTGCGTTATTACGTGGCTTCGACAAGCGTTTAGCTGCTAAAACCAAGCTTCCTATCCACATTGCTGAGGATCCGTTAAGAGCGGTAGTGCGTGGTACCGGAGCTGCCATTAAAAATATCGAAGGCTTTAAGAACGTCCTGCTGACGTAACAGAGCTGCATGCGGAATCTTTTTGCGTTTATTTACCGGTTCCGTGCGTTCCTTGTGTTCGTGCTGTTGGAAGCGCTTTCTATTTACCTGATCGTACAGTACAACACGTACCAGGGCGCAGCCTTTTTTAATTCCGCCAACAGGTATGTAGGTCGTGTGCTGGAGTTCCAGAGCGGTGTTACCGATTACTTTAACCTGGCATCTGTTAACGCTACACTGGCAAACGAGAATGCACTGCTACGCCAGGAATTGATGCAGTTCAGGCAGAAAAGCTTAGCAGACAGCACCAGTAAACTGGACACTGTTATGGTAGTGCCTGCAGATACTACTGTAGTTGACTCGCTTAGAACAGGACCGCAACCATTTATACTTCATGCTGGCCGCGTTATCAACAACTCGGTACGCCGCATGAATAATTACATCACCTTATCTATAGGCACAAAAGATGGCGTGCTGCCTGGTATGGGCGTTATCGCATCAAATGGTGTTGTTGGCCGGGTAAAAACAGTATCCGATAACTATTCAACGGTTACATCGCTGCTGCACTCGCAAATGCTGATCTCTGCCAAGATCAAGAAAAATAATACCATGGGTACCATTAAGTGGCAGGGCGGCGACTTCCAGACTGCGATACTTGATTACATACCTTTGCATGTTAAAATGGCCAAAGGCGATACGGTTGTTACCAGCGGCTTTAATACAGTTTTCCCTGAAGGCATTTTAGTTGGAACTATAAGCTCGATCTCGAAAGAGCCGGATAAAAGCTTTTATAATGTAAAAGTTAAACTGGCCGTAGATTTTGCCCAGCTATCATTTGTGTATGTAGTGGAAAATACGCAGAAAGCAGAGCGTGATACCTTAGAACAAAACGCAGGCATTTTACCAAATGAATAGCATCTCTATCATACGACATATCGTGCAGTTCATTCTGTTTGTAGCGCTGCAGATCCTGCTTTTTGATAACCTGGTGTTGTTCAGTACAGGCTTTTGTTTTATCTATATTGCTTTTCTGCTGTTCCTGCCCATCCAGATAAATAAGGTCCTGCTGCTGTTCCTGGGGTTTATAGTTGGCTTTACGGTTGATATTTTTTACGATACCATGGGCATACATGCGGCGGCAAGTGTATTGCTTGCATATTTACGCCCGTACATATTGAACCTTCTCACACCCCGCGATGGTTACGATACCAATGATTCCGCTAACCTGCACGTAATGGGCTGGAGCTGGTTTCTGACCTATGCTCTAATACTTATAGTTGTACACCACGCTGCTGTTTTCTTTTTGGAGATCATCACGTTTGAGTGGTTTACGCTGGTCAAAATCCTGCTCAGCACCTTGTTTACAGGCGTTGTGGTTGTAATACTCCAATTACTTTTCTTCTCTGTAAAAAGAGCGAAGAGATAGTACATGAACTACTTAGAAAACAGAAAGTACGTTATTCAGGCCATTTTTATAGTGGTCGGTGTTGTGTTTGTGCTGCGCCTGTTTTATATACAGGTAGTAGATAGCAGCTATAAGCAGGCTGCCGAAACCAACGCGATTAAAACAGTTGTCCAGTATCCGTTCCGTGGCCTGATCTACGACCGCGATGGCAGACTGCTGGTAGAGAACACCCCTGTTTACGACCTGATGGTGGTGCCCAAGGAGACCAAGCAACTGGATACGCTCCGGCTAACCCAACTCCTGAACCTGCCCCTGGAAGATGTGCGCGAACGCCTGAAAAAAGCACGAGCGTATTCTTACGTTAAGCCATCCATCTTTTACCAGAAACTTACCACCGAAGACTTTGCCCTTATACAGGATAACCTGATCGATTTCCCTGGTTTTTACATTAATGCCCGTACAGCGCGCGGCTATTCCCATACCAGTTTATCACATGCCTTGGGTTACATTGCCGAGATCAGCCCGAAACAGTTAGAAGATACCAGCAATTACCAGGGATATCGCCCCGGCGACTATATTGGAAAGAGTGGTATAGAGCTGGAGTACGAGAATTACCTGATGGGCCAAAGAGGAGTAAGGCATATTATGGTGAACGTGCGTGGTATCGAGAAGGGCCCCTTTAAAGATGGCGCTTATGATACGCTTTCGGTGGCAGGCGAGAACCTGTACAGCACGATAGACCTGGAGCTGCAGGCATACGGCGAAAAGCTGATGAATGGTGCCAAAGGAAGTATAGTTGCTATAGAACCAGCTACTGGCGAGATCCTGGCGTATGTTTCAGCACCTTTCTACGACCCTAACCTGTTTACTGGTAAAGACTACGGCAAGAACTACATGAACCTGCTGAAGGATGTGGATAAGACCATGTTCAACCGCCCGATTATGGCCGACCAAAACCCGCCGGGCTCTATCTTTAAACTGGTACAGGCTCTTATTGCGTTGGAAGACGGTGTTATCAACCCAAATACGACTTATGCCTGCAACAAGGCACTGGTAAACTGTCACCCGCATCCGTCTCCACTTAACCTGTACGGTGCCGTGCAGCACTCCTGTAACCCATGGTTCTTCCAGGCTTACAGGGCGCTTATTAACCAGGGCAAATCACCAAACACCTTCATGGACACAGCCCTTGGCCTGAAATCTTGGAGAGACCAGGTATTAACATTCGGGTTCGGACAAAAACTGGGAATTGACCTGCCAGGTGAGAAAAAAGGCATTATTGCTTCGCCAGAATTATACGACCGTGTGTATGGCAAAAATCGCTGGAAATATTCTACCATTTACTCACTTAGTATTGGCCAGGGAGAGCTTGGAGTAACGCCCTTACAGATGGCAAACTTTATGGCTATAGTTGCTAACCGCGGCTATTACGTAACGCCCCACATTATTCGCTCAGTCGGCGAAAATGGCAAGCCCCTGAAAGAGTACCAGGAAAAACATTACACCTCTGTAGGATCCGAACACTACGAACCTATAGTTGAAGGTATGGCCGAGGTGGTACGTGCCGGTACTGCACGCCGCGCTAACCTGGAAAAAGTAGGCATAGAAGTTTGCGGAAAGACAGGTACTGCCCAGAACCCACAAGGGCCTGACCATGCCGTATTTGTGGCTTTTGCCCCGAAAGTTAATCCTAAAATTGCCATTGCGGTTTATGTAGAACATGGGAAATGGGGTGGCCAGTCGGCAGCCCCTATCGCCGGCCTGATGATCGAGAAGTACCTGACAGACACTGTAACTATAGTAGACCAGGAGAAATGGGTGCTTAGTCGTAAATACCTGGACATTAAATCGAAGTAAGGATATGCCAGTGGAACAAACTATACCAAAGTATAAAATTGCTACCCGAAGCAGCAAGCGTACCTCGCGCAATATCCTGAATAACATGGACTGGGTAACTGTACTGATATATTTCCTGTTGGTAGGCCTGGGCTGGATGAACATTTATGCGGTGGTGTATAGTCCCGATAATGTTGTGAACATCTTCAGCTTCGATATCAACTCTGGTAAGCAGCTGCTCTGGATCGGTACTTCTGTTATCTTGATAACGATGCTGCTGGCTGTAGACTATAAGATATATGAGCACCTGGCATACCCTATTTATGGGTCTATAATCCTGCTGCTACTCATTACATTGGCTGTCGCTAACCCTATTGCCGGTTCGCGCTCGTGGCTCGATCTGGGAGGCGGAATACGCCTGCAGCCCGCAGAGCTTGCCAAGTTTGCAACTGCGCTGGCTGCCTCTAAATTTCTGAGTAATGTAAACCTGCGCCAGCAGAACATGAAAGACCAGATGATACTGGCTTTTATTACCTTGTTGCCGCCTGCCATTATCATTCTTCAGAACGAGACAGGATCGGCACTAGTATTCGCCGCGTTTATACTGGCTTACTTCCGCGAGGGTATGTCGCCGCTGATACTGATAATTGGAGCTTCGGCAGCTGCTATTTTTATACTCACCTTACTTGTTCCCAAACTATACCTTTTCATTGGAATTATAGTGCTGATGGGAGCGGCCATTTGGCTTGATTATCGTTTGATGCGCCGCATTAAGTCTATGATCGCGCTGTTGCTGCTTATAGTTGGGATGATCTTTAGTGTGGATTATTTCATAAACGATGTACTGCAGCCTCACCAGCAAAACCGTATCAAGGCGCTTATTAGCCCGGAAGCTGACCCGCTTGGCTATGGCTGGAATGTAACCCAGTCTAAAATTGCGATTGGTTCCGGAGGTTTCTGGGGTAAAGGATTCCTGGATGGCACACAAACTAAGTTCGATTTTGTGCCGGAGCAAAGTACCGACTTTATTTTCTGTACGATCGGAGAAGAGCATGGCTGGATCGGGAGCACAGTGCTGATCGCTTTGTTTCTACTGCTCATGACACGCATTGTAAATATAGCGGAGCGCCAGAAGTCTGTTTTTGCTCGCACATATGGCTATTGTGTGGCCTCTATTATCTTCTTCCACTTCCTGGTAAACATCGGCATGACGATCGGTTTGGCACCTGTAGTGGGTATTCCGTTGCCGTTCTTCAGTTATGGTGGTTCGTCGCTGTGGTCGTTTACTATACTGCTTTATATTCTGCTGGCTATAGATGCTAACCGAGCACAGGACCTATCCAGGTAACAAACTTATAGTTACTCTCAGAACCGAATACCGGCTTTAACCATGTGATTGAAGGCAGACAGCCACTGCTTTTTGTAGGTAACTGATTGATTTAACTCAAACTCGAATTCGGGCTCCGAGGCCAGCAAAGCAGACTCCAGTCCTAAGCTGATTTTGCCAAAGTTATAGTTAACACCAAGTGTTCCGGCGTAAGCTGGTTCAAACTTGCTTCCACTTTTTATACTTCCGCTCCCCACATCATTTTTAATTTTCATCTCCCAAACGTCCGGCAGCATACTGCCAAGGCTCCCCTTAGCATAAAATTGCCATTGCTTAACCGGGAACAAGCCATACACATCCGCCATTAAAAAAGTAAGGGTATACGGCTCTGTTTGCACACTTGTAGACGAAGAGAACGATTGCGCTACAGCAGCTGAATTAAGATCATTGCGGCTATGCCCTATAGTTGCACCCACTGCCATATACCTATGAAATCTGGCAACATAATTCAGAGCTATAGTTGGCCCGTTCTGCACATATCCTTTATCATCTATACTTTCGATACCAGCCAGATCTTCGGGGGCCATAGAGATACCTGCGCCAACATACAGGCTATGTTGTACCGTAAATTCATTCTGCGCAACAGCGTGCATACTGACAACACAAAGTGCCAGCACTAAATAAAACCTGATCATAAAATTTACCAGCTAACGGGGAGGGTGACACTCAAAAAATTTGAATGTGTTGTTTTACGTGTACGGAGAGAATAGTTACAGGACAATATCAAACTGCTCTTTATGGCAACTATTGATAGCTACATCGGCACCTGATAAACGGCCTAAAAAGTCAGGAGAGGCAAACACATAAGAATAGGTAGAGTGATTATAAAAGGGATACTTGACGAGCTAAATATCTACTCTTTCTCCAACCACTGTATTGCTTCGCTATAGTCGTAAAAAGTTCTGATATCGATAGCTTGTTTTGTTGTCTGTTGCAGCTTTTTACCCTGTTCTTCCCGGTTTTTATCTGTTAAGGATAAGCGGGCAATTTTTCGGATGTGAGTGCCCATTAATTCCTTTCCGAACTGTGCAGCCATGGCTTTGTACTCATCTTCATTCTCCCCCATATCCAGTTGTGTATGGCGAGAATCGAAAAGTGCTTTACTGATGTGATAATTCCGGATATGGGAGATGATAACATCCAGGCACAAACGCACTTCAGGCAACGTAAAATGAGACGCATCCGGCATAGAGGTTTCTAATATATCGGTTGCAGGATTATATTCTAACTTAATCAACCCATTGTATAAAACCATTTTATTTGCTGTTTAAGCTACACATTGGATAGCAATACGAGAGATTCGCAAAAGCTATACACATTTTATTCGATAACAAAAAAGCCCTTGCAACTTTATCAGTTACAAGGGCTTAAAATGTACCAGGAGCGGGAACAAAACGTTCAAATATGGGAAAAGAACAGAATAGAAAAGTGTCCATAATAAGTAGAAAAGGCATTATATAATGTTGATACTTGTTCTTTATAGCTGTTATTTTCCTAACTTTTGTTACTTATTTGTTACTCATATATACTTAAGACGTAAATATAATCAGCAACCAAAATATGTTGATTATGAGCGTATTATTAAGAAAAAAGCCTATCACCAAAGGGCGTTACAGTATTTATCTAGATTACTATAGTGAGGGTGAAAGGAGATATGAGTTCCTACACATGTACATTTTCAAGCGCCCGAAAGATGCTATAGAGAAGCAGCATAACAAAGAAACAACGAGGCTTGCAGAAAGTATCAGGTCTAAAAGGGATCTTGAATTAAATACCACTGATCATGGTTTTCAGCCTAACTTCAAGAAAGGAATAAACTTTATTGAGTACTTCGAAAAGTATGCTTCTAGCTACACAAAGAAAAACACAAGGAGTATACAGGGCAGCTTAAATCATTTCAAAAAATTTATAGGTAAAGACAAGCTGTCAGCCAAATTAGTAACTGAACAGCTGTGCAATGATTTCAAGGACTACCTTAATAGCAATCTTAACGGTGAAACACCCTATGACTACTTTACTGTATTAAAGCGAGTGTTAAAGCAGGCAACTCGCGATAAGATAATTCCTTTTAGTCCTGCTGCAGAGATAGTAAATAAGAAAACAGAAGGTATCAAGAAGGATATACTTACAACAACTGAAATTCAGACACTTGCTCAAACTGAATGCGGTAATAATGATGTGAAGCGAGCCTTTCTTTTTGCTTGTGTTACTGGATTGCGCTATTGTGATATCAAGACATTAAAATGGAGTCATATCAATGATGGGTCACTAAAAATTACCCAAAGCAAGACACAGAAGCCCGTTATAGTAAACTTAAACACAACTGCTATAAAGTTACTTGGAGAAGCTCAGGAATCCGCACAACCAATATTTACCCTTCCTTCCCACACTGGGATTTCCAAAAGTTTAAAAACTTGGGCAAAGCGGGCAAAACTAAAGAAGCATGTCACCTTCCATTGCGCGCGCCATTCGTTTGCCACAAACCTTATAATATATGAAACAGATATAAATACCGTATCTAGCTTATTAGGTCACACAAGCTTAAGCCATACCCAGAAGTATGTAAGGGTCGTAGAAGCACTAAAACGACAGGCAGTGAATAAACTTCCAGAGATAAACATTTAACACCCAACAATTAATGACTGAATTTGAGTTTGAGTTTGAACAATATGATCCGGTGCAGTTATTAGTTGCTTATGCAGAAGAACTCAGTAAGAAGCTAACAAATGCTTATGAGGCATTTTTAAAGGAAAAGATTGAGTTTGAAGCTTATGACAAAGAGACGGAAGTCAACTTACTAAAGACAGAATTATCCAAGCTACTAAAGGAACGTGAGCTATTTTTAAGTCAAGATATATCCGCAGATCTAGATACTTATTTTAATTTAAGCAAGATCAAAAGTTATTCACGAACTGGTTGTACAAAATACCTTGAGGAGTTTGTTGTAGAAAGTGTTGATACTAATAATATAAAGTCTGCAGGAGAAATAATCTATTCTAATAATCACTTCCCCTTAAATCCCCACCCCAGCCCACCGGAGAACTTGCTGCTTTTTGCAAGACCATTAATAGAAACAATAGCAATTGCCTTCTTCTCAAGGAGAAGAATAGAAATAATTCAGACATTCCTCAAGGGAGGTATAGGTATAAAACAAAATACCATAAGCAAACAGCCTAGCGAAGAAAATGTCCCAACATCTACTTCTCCAAAATTAGTTGAGTTCAAAATAACAAAGTCTAGCGAAGACCTGCATTCACCTTATTACGATTGGAAGCACGAAAAAGGAAACTCTGAGCTTTATAGTTTTGACTGGATAAATACAAAGCCTAAAATCATACTTTACACTGAGCTTATAGAAAACAAATTGATTGATTCAAAAACGATTGAGAGTGAGTTTATCAAGGTTTTTAGCAGGAGTAATGTCACTAACATTTCTAACATTGTTTGGCTAAGCACTGAAGTTCTACTCGTCTACCTATTAAACAATTTAAAAGGCTTAGTAGCAGATACAGATTATGACCAAAGATTTGCAATTGCTTCAGCATGTTTTGTTAAACGTAATGGCGAGAAGTTTCATAACAAACAATTAGCCAAATCGAGTTATAACTTGATTTATAACGATAAGAATTTACCAAGGCATCACGCCAAGATAGACAAGGCTTTGTCACGTTTCACCAAATCCTAAATCCTGTATATCCCTGTATATTACCTATAGTATGTACAGGGATACCTATTCTATACCCACACTGTAACTACCACTTTTGTGCTCAAACAAATTGCAAAATTATGGAAGAGCACAACTTGTATAGTAAGCTTGAGGAGCTTATTAATCAGAAGGGAATTTATCAGAAGAATGTACTAACACTTCAGGAGGCAGCCATATACTGTGGCCGCTCAACATCCAACTTATATAAACTTACTTCCGCTGGCATAATACCACACAGTAAGCCAGAGGGGAAAATCATTTACATAGCACGCGAGAAGCTGGAAGAGTGGATGCTTAAGAACCCGATTAAGACTGTAGGAGAAATTGAGCAGGAAGCCGCAACCCTAGTCACACTTAATAATACAGGTCGCGGAGGGGCTAAAAGATGCTGAATATTTTAGCTCACTATTATGCGTTTGCTCAAGTCCCAAATAAAGGCAAGACCCGCTTTGACGAAATTTATTCTACCAAAGATTATAGGCTGCTTGAAGACTTAAGAACCAAAAACAAAGATCTGTTTCTTTACCTTACTGATGTACCACAAGCCTTCAGATATAATGTTAGAAAGGAAGCTTTCAAATGCCTTATAGCAAAAGGTAACAGCATTAGCAGCATTTACAAGACAGCTCCCGAAAGCTTTGTTGGGTTTGGAGATATAAAAGGTACTAACGATGCATTTATCATCCATTTTAACAAGGACTGGAGTAAGTTTGAACTGTTTGTTGCTCCTGGTCAAAAGAACCACACTACCCCCCTTTTAAATGCTTATATGAATGGCATGTTCAATGAAGTCATACAATTAGTAAGAAAAAAAGCAGCAATAATGTAAAAGTCTAAGACTGGCTAAAGGATAAACATAATATCCCCAGGCGAGATTACAGCTAATGTTAATGTGTATTCAGTAACAGATTTTGTTACTGCCCATTCAAAAGCAGTTAGTTTATTTAAAAGAGTTATTATCATATGTATGACACTGTACATTTCTGGCTCAGCAGAGAAACCAGTAAAGGTATACCTACAAAAGAGGTTATTAATAGTTTAAGCAATATTTCTGCTATTACAAATCTAGAGAATAGCAGGGACTACTTTAGAGGTCATTTGGATAACTTAAACGTTGGCATATTTGAATCGGGCGTGTCGGTTAAAGGCTCAATTAGTAAATACTATTTGAAGGACAACTTTGCTACTTTACTTTTTGGGGAAGTTAAACCATGTATTGAAATGCTGTCGGATAAACTGCACCTTCCTATGCATAAAGCCAACATTCATCGCCTGGATATAGCACAGCACTTCATCTTACAGCATCCAGAACAAGTGTACTATCCACTTTTAGGAAAGTCAACTTTTTACAGGCGATTGGAACAGAATAATGGTGTATACTACACTAACACTAATAGACAGCTACTATTCTATGGCAAGGTTCATGAGCAGAAAAAGAAGGGGCAGCTTATCCCTCCTCTATACGCAGAGAGAAGCGTACTAAGATATGAATATCGTTTTCTACAAAGGCTACCTTCCTTCTTTAACGTTGCTAACGTTACAGGAGCTTTGCTATATGATTTGGACTTCTTTTGTGAAGCAATTACAAAATGGGAAACTGAATACTTAGCAATAAGAAAAAAGCGAATTCTCACTATTGAGTTAGAGTCGCTTCAAACAATAAAGGATTTTGAGCAGGCCTTGAGCATTTCAGGTCTGAATGCACTAGGAGGAGAATTAGCTATTATAAGCCAAATTGACTTGGCTAAACAAGCTGGTCTTTTTAAAAATAAGATGCAAGTAAAAAGACTTAAGGATAAGATAAAGCAGCTATCAAACACACCAAGATTAACATCACATAATGAACTTATATTAGAGTTAAGCAACAAGATAACACAGGCTGTTAGCTGTTACTATTAATCGAGATTTGTACTTGTATCCTTAAAGATTTAGGCTATTTTTTACTATATTAAGGTAAAGTTCAAATTCATATTCATAATGGGGCGATATTCTAAAAACTTACCCACTGTAGAAGACAGCAATGTTCTAACAATATCCTTTTTGAAGTCACATGGATATTTAGAGGCTGGAATAGTAAAAAGTGGCCACGTTAAATGGAAGGTTAATGGGATAATAATCAATAGCATAAACATATCAGTTGATATGAGTTGTAGCTCCCCTTATTTAACTCTAAGTTACTACATTACTACAAGCACCGGTCTGCAGGAGTTAGTGCACTACAACGTATATTTTGAGGCTGTATCAAGTAATTTAGGCAGGGGAGTAAGATATTACTTTATCTGCCCCCAAACAGATAGAAGATGTACTCACTTGTACAGGCCATGGGGAATGTACTTTCTGCATCGAGATGCCTTCCAAGGATTTTATTATGAAACTCAGATACTCTCTAATTATATAAAACCATTACTTTTCATGTTGTATGACAGAAAAAGGGATGATTTAATAGATCATAGAAGTGCTCAAGGTAAACGAATTAATAGTCATTACAGGAATAACCCTACACGTTTCATCCGCAGGATAGAAAGGTACAATAATAAGAGTAATAGAAGCTTTATAAATTGGCAGCTTAATAACTCCTTAAGCTGTGGTTTTAACTAAGATACTATTATAAGAAAGCTGAAATGTAAAAAAGGATAATTAGAATATATTAAAACATCATTAAAGAAAAGGCCTCTCCCAACTTAATAAGCAAATATTTTGGTTTAAATTTGTCAATGACGCTGTCATTAACACGACAATGTGAAGTTAGGCAGAGAATGAATAGTACATTAAAAGGAAGAGGAAGATGAGCCCTGCTGAACTATATACTAAAGAGGAAAGGAAAACAAATGGAATATTCTATACTCCTAAATTCCTCGCACAGTATCTTGCAAAGAAGATCCTATACTACTGGGAAGACACCAATAGAAGCAGCGTTGAATCTATATTAGATCCTGCATGTGGTGACAGTATGTTGCTAAGAAGCTTTCTTACTGAATTTACAACCTTGGATAATGCTACCACTAATCTTAGCATTATCGGAGTTGATAAAGATGTTAATGCAGTTATAAGTTCTGAACAACAATTCAACTTTGAACATTACAGCCGCTTTAACAGGCATTTTATCAATACTGATGGTCTGTTCCCAAGTAATGAATTTAGCTCTATAAATGGTTGGCAAAGTCTGAGACGGCAGGTAGGCTATGAAAATGGAGTTGATATCGTTTTGAGTAATCCACCTTGGGGCGCTGACATGACAGAATATGACTCTAATCAGTTAAGCACAAACTTTCAGTTAGCAAAGGGACAATTCGATATTTACAACTTGTTTATAGAGGTTACCCTTAATAACCTAAGAGAAGACGGGCTTTATGGCTTTATATTACCTGACTCGGTTTTTAGCCAAGAGCAAGCAAGGCTAAGGCTATTATTAGCAGACACTACTACCATTTTACTTATAGCTCGTCTTGGGGAAAAGATTTTTCCTGAAATAAACCGAGCCTGTGTAATTGTAATTGGTCAAAAAAGAAGAGCAGCACCAGAACATGTTGTCAACTGCTTTAGGCTTTCTCCAGACTTCAAGAAAAGTGTGTTAACAAACAAGTTAACTTTAGAACAAGTAGAGCAGGCATTAGCTCATGAAGTTCCACAAAAAAGGTTCTTAGAAAACAGTGGTAATGTCTTTGATATAGATTTAAGAGTCAGCGAACATAACATATTTGATAAAATTCAAAGCTCCGGTACTGTACTTAGCTCAGTTATAAACAATACAAGAGGAGCAGAAATATCAAAGAATGGCCTTGTTTGTCAATGCCCAGATTGTAGCAAATGGATGCCATACCCCAAGTCTAAAAATCCCAAATGTAACCACTGTGGCACTTTCGTTGATTTGAATCAAATTGTACAGGAGCATATTATTCATATCAATCAGGGCTTAGGTAATAAGGCACTTAAAGTTGGTGAGGATTTATACAGATATACTTCAAGAACTAAGAGTTGGATAGATACTGATAAAGATGGTATTAACTACAAAAGTTTAAGTATCTATAATGGAGATAAAATACTAGTGAGAAAAACTGGTATTGGTATAACAGCAAGTATAGACTACCAAAACTCAATAGTAAATCAAGTAGTTTATATATTAAAGTTAAAGTCGGAAGTTAGTAGAAATTTGACTTTGGAGTTTGTTCTTGCAGTTCTTAACTCGAGAGCAATGACCTATTATTTACTAAAGAAGTATGGTGAAAATGAATGGAAGTCTCACCCATACTTGACTCAAACGATGCTAATAAATTTACCATTCCCAAAACTCAATCCTAACTTGAGTAAGCATACAAGTTTAATTAAAGAGATTACTGAAATTATTAAGTCTGAGGTAGCTAATTCAAAAGAAAAAAATATCAGCAAGCAAAGTGACTTAAGAATTGAAAGGGCAGTAGCTTATTTTTTTAAGCTTAACAAAAAAGATTACAATACCATATTGGAAACGTTGAATTCAACCGATCCACTTATTCCAATTAAGAGGCTACTAAACTGTAGCAGTGATGAAATTTTTGAAGTAAATGGGATTTAGATATATAGGCTCCAAAGACAAGCTTTCTGATATTATCATTTCTGAAATAAAGTCTATAAATAATGAAGCATGTAGAGTAATAGATTTGATGGCTGGCACGGGCTTGTTTTCACTGGCATTGAAAGAAAGCAATTACTGTGTTACAGCTGTTGATGTTATGACTTATTCATTTCACCACCTTAATGTGCATTTAAATTTAGTAGAAGCTCCTGATTTTAATGGCATTAATTCTGTAGAATCAATTATTAATTCCAAACCAATCAATTTGTTTGGTGTAAGGAACTATGATATTATTTTAAGCTACTTGAATAGCTTAAAACCTGTTAAAGGCTATTTTTATCAAGAATTTAGTCCGGAAGGCACTCCTTCAAATACAAGTAAGCCCAGAAAATACTTTACTTCTAAAAACGCAGCTAAAATAGATGCTATCAGGGGTGAGATAAAAAGACTAAAATCAGCTAATACAATAACTGACATAGAGCACTCTCTGCTTCTTCATGACTTAATTATGGCAGTTAATGATGTCGCAAACATTGCTGGAACTTATGGCCATTACCTTTC
Organism: Pontibacter populi; assembly: GCF_040278685.1. Taxonomy (NCBI): domain Bacteria; kingdom Pseudomonadati; phylum Bacteroidota; class Cytophagia; order Cytophagales; family Hymenobacteraceae; genus Pontibacter; species Pontibacter populi. The sequence continues at coordinate 16,839 of NZ_JBEOKT010000018.1, read as the reverse complement.
AAAATTTGTCAAAAGAGCAGAAGCACCTATAGAACTATACCCTTCTACCTTCTCAGGTGTAGGCCGAACTACAGATCACAAAATTTATAGAGGCTATGCTGAAGAAGTTTCAAAACACATCGAAGGAGATGTATGCTATATTGACCCTCCATATATAAAAAGGCAGTATGCAGCAAACTATCATATACTGGAAACACTTGCCCGAGAGGATGAGCCGGAAGCTATAGGAGATAGCGGCTTAAGGCCTTGGCGTGACCAGTATTCAAATTTTTGCTCAAAAGTTAAAATTCGAGATTCATTTGACCAGATTTTAACAAATATTAACTGCCAAGATATACTGATAAGCTACAGTGAAGATGGCTTATTACCTATAGATGATTTAGTAAGCTTCTTGCAAAACTATGGCAGTGTAATAAAGAAAGATATACAATACAAACGCTTCAAAAGTAATGACAGCAAAAAAGCAGCTAAACTTAATGAGTTCTTGATACACCTTCATAAAAATTAAGAAGGTGTATCAAAAATGAACTATAGTGTTTTATTCGCTTAGACTATCTTCTACTGTTCTTGTATGTTCAGGATGCCAAGTAATTTCATAGTCCTGACCATTGATTTGGATTTTCAATTTAGAGTCTGCTATCTTACTTAAGTCAAGTCCTGATACTTCAGCATAGTGAAGCATTCTATGTATCAAAGGACTAACGACAATAGCGTTAGCATATGAATCTGAGCCGTTTTCACCTAGAGGAATTAAATGATGTACTTCTGAGTAAAGCTCACCATTTCTCTTTTTAAATGTTAGTTTATCACCCGTGATTTGACACATTCCTCGGTATAGTTGCTTCAGATTCTTTACGATAGCATTATTTCTTTGTCGAATCTTAAGAACTCTTTCCTTAACAGCTGGTTGTGTATCTGAATCAATGAGCTCTTGCAGCTTTGGTGAAGTATCCTCTAGAACTAACTCTGTTTCGACATCTTCCTCATTTGGGATTTCATTTGAAACTGTTCTAGCGTTAAAATAAAATGGCCACTGACTTTCTGTCGTTTCGATGAAAGCTTTTTGGCTTAACTTTATATATCCCGCTTCCTCAATGAACATTCTACTTAAAGATTTATTACCAATCCATGTAGTAGGAATCTGGTCTTGCAAGAACCACCCCGCCCAAAATTCACCATCAGTTGTTTTTACAATATATACAACAAGATTTTGAGTACTCGGATCATAATCATCCGGAAATCCATTATTAGGATGCCATGAGGGTACCCGATTAGCTCTTTTGCTATGTATCTTTTGAGCAGCAACACTTACAGATGCTGACCTTCTTTGGTATATTCTTAGATCTTTGGGCAAATCTAGTCCAAAGCTTTGTATTGTAAAGTCCCACTGGGGTCTACCACCAGCACCATTTCCAGTGTTAGGACCTAAGAATTTAAACCAATCGCTTAATGGAATATCAGCTGTAGGAAAATCTATATATGATTGACCTCCTCCACCTGCTTCTTCACCTCCTCTTTTGTTTATATGCCTAAAATCAGCATATGTTAATTGCCTAAATACAATGCTGTTGACTCTTTTTTCCATTTACATTCATTTATTTTCCAAAAAATTATTTTACCAAATATAAAATTATATAGAGGTTTTACCATGTATTTATATTGGCTCTGCTTCGTGGAAGGCTTTTATTGAATAGTTTGAGCTACACTGTTACAAGAAAGAAACTACTAGGAGGAAAGAAGAGAATTGGAAGCCGTTATTAAAGATTGAACATCAGTGAAATGCTTAATTTGTTACTTATTTGTTACTCAAAAACAAAAAAGCCCTGTAACTCATTGAATTACAGGGCTTTTCGCTTATACTTATGTACCAGGAGCGGGAATCGAACCCGCACGTCCTTGCGGACACAAGATTTTAAGTCTTGCGTGTCTACCAGTTCCACCATCCCGGCAAGCCATCCGGACGACATCCGAAGGGTGACTTTAAAAAACAAAGACGTTGTTTAACACAACGTCTTTATTTGCCTTTTTTGAGCGGGAGACGAGGTTCGAACTCGCGACCTCGACCTTGGCAAGGTCGCGCTCTACCAACTGAGCTACTCCCGCTTGAGTCAATCACTATTTCGCTTTTCGTTTCCGTCCCAGCGATTTAGTGATACAAAGATATAGACAAAAATCCACTTGTCAATAGTCTGCGTAAAAAAAATCTTCCATTTAAGCCTTTCAGACTGATTTTCAGCTAGAAAAATTTCAGATTTATTTCAACTTAGGGTTATTCTATAGTTATTGACCAGGCTCAGCGGCCTGTTCCTACCTTAATTTTACAGGAATCCAGATCTCTTCCTCCGATTCCGGGTTGTTAGGGCCGAGGTATTTTTTGCCCATTACATCAAAATGAGGCCTGTCATCGAGTACGTACACAGATTCCGGTAGCCAGCTGCCATAAATGTACTGAGCTGCCTCAAAAAAAGCACTGCTTACGCCTTTATAGTTAAAAACTGCATACAAGCCGGCTGGCAAGGCAAAACTGCTCATACCCTCCGGTATAGTTCCAAAATCAGACACCTCCATCGTTGCCCATTTTTCAAAAACTGTTTTGGGGGTAAATTCCTCTACATCCAAGCCGCCATTAAATACCTGCACAGAATACAACAGATCATTTACACTATTCTTGATCTCTTTGCGCCTGGGCATGAACTTCTGCCACATAGCTACGGTTTTATCCTCGGCCAGCGAAGTAAAGACCCGCAGTCCAACCAGCTTTTTCTCACTGCATACCACTATTTCGGGTTCCTGCATCATGCTTATAGTTTCCGGTATTCTGGTTTGTGATTTAGCGAACAGTTTCTCCTTTTTCTTTCAACAGTAACTTTAGCTCGTTTAATTTCAACAAGGCTTCTACTGGCGTGATGGTGTTTATATCGAGTTGCTCGAGCAGCTCTTTGGCGCGGATCAGTTGCGGGTCGTTCAGTTCAAACATGCTCAGCTGGAAATTATTTTTTGGAGCTGATTTCATTTTCTGCTGTGGCGAGTGCTCCGATACCTTTTCCTTTTCCAGGTGATGCATGATTTCGTCGGCACGCAGCACTACGCTGTTAGGCATACCGGCCATCTGGGCCACATGTATACCAAAGCTGTGCTCGCTGCCACCTTCCACCAACTTACGCATAAACAGTATCTTGCCACCTGCTTCACGCACCGACACGTTATAGTTCTTTACACGAGGCAGTTCTTCAGCCAACTGGTTCAGCTCATGGTAATGCGTGGCAAAAAGCGTCTTGCCTTTAAATTTCGGATGATTATGCAGGTGCTCAACTATAGCCCAGGCAATCGAAATACCATCGTAGGTACTTGTACCGCGCCCGATCTCATCCATCAGCACTAAACTACGGTCCGACAGGTTATTGAGTATACTTGCCGTCTCCGTCATCTCCACCATAAACGTAGATTCGCCTTTTGATAGGTTATCCGAAGCCCCCACGCGGGTAAAGATCTTATCAATAATGCCAATACTGGCGGCCTCGGCAGGTACAAAGCAACCGATCTGGGCCATCAGAACTATAAGCGCGGTCTGGCGGAGTAAAGCACTTTTACCGGCCATGTTCGGACCCGTAATAATGATCACCTGCTGTTGTTCGTTGTCCAGGAAAATATCGTTTGGCACGTAGCTTTCGCCCAATGGTAATTGCTTTTCAATAACCGGGTGACGGCCTTTCTTGATGTCAAGTACGTGGCTGTCGCTTACTTCGGGCTTCGTATAGTTATTGGCCAGAGCTATAGTTGCAAAAGAGCTCAAACAGTCTATTACACCTATAACTTTGGCGTTTTGCTGCACCTGGGCTACGTAATCCAAAGCATGCACCACCAGTTCGTTATACAGGCCAAACTCTATAGTATAGATGCGGTCTTCGGCATTCAGAATCTTTTCTTCGTAGGTTTTCAGCTCTTCGGTAATGTAGCGCTCCGCGTTTACCAGCGTCTGCTTCCGGATCCAGGTGGCAGGTACTTTGTCTTTATGCGCGTTACTTACTTCCAGGTAATAGCCGAAAACCTTGTTATAAGCTATTTTAAGCGAGCTTATTCCTGTGTTCTGTACTTCGCGCCGCTGGAGTTGTGCCAGGTAATCCTTGCCTGAGAAAGCTATACTTCTAAGCTCATCCAGTTCCGCATGGATACCATCGTTGATCATGTTGCCCTGGTTGGTGAGCATGGGCGGCTCGGGCTTCAGGATATTCTTTATCTCTTCGCGCAGACCATCGCAAGGTGTTAACTGTGCCGCCAGTTTCTGCAGGGCCGGAATGTTGCTCAGTGCTAAGGCAGCCTGTATCGGAACTATAGCATCCAGCGCTTTGGAAAGCTGCACCAATTCACGTGGGTTTACACGACGAACAGCCACTTTCGAGATCAGGCGCTCCAGGTCGTTTATCTGCTTCAGGTGCGTGGTAAGTTCGGTCAGCAGTTCACGGTGCTGTGTAAGGGCTTCTACGGTATCTAAACGGCGTTTTATCTGGACTACATCTTTCAGTGGCAGCACTACCCATTTTTTCAGAAGGCGTGCACCCATAGGCGTTACCGTATGGTCGAGCACCTGAATTAACGGCACGCCTTCCTGGTGCTGCGGGAATACAAGCTCCAGGTTACGGATCGTAAACCTATCGAGCCACACATACTTGTCTTCTTCCAGGCGCGAGATAGTAGCGATATGGCTGATCTCTTTGTGCTGCGTTTCGGATAAATAATGAAGTATAGCTCCGGCGGAGATAATGCCTTCCACCATGCCTTCAATGCCAAAACCCTTTAAAGATGCCGTTCCGAACTGGCGGGTCAGCGACTCGTAAGCAAAATCATAGTTAAACACCCATTCTTCCAGGGCGAAGTATCTAAAATCGGGGCCGTAGCGCTCGGCAAATGTTTCTTTTTCGCGTTTGCAGAACAGTACTTCAGATGGCGCCAAGCTTTGCAGTAGCTTGCCAATATAGTTGCGGTCGCCTTGCGCTGTTATAAACTCGCCGGTAGATACATCCAGGAACGAAACACCCGTTTCGGTTTTGCCAAAATGCACGGCTGCCAGGTAATTGTTGCTGCGGCGCTCCAGTACCTGGTCGTTAAACGACACGCCCGGTGTTACCAGTTCGGTTACGCCACGCTTCACAATGCCTTTTACGGATTTCGGATCTTCTAACTGGTCGCAGATGGCAACACGCTCGCCGGCACGCACCAGTTTTGGCAGGTAAGTGTCCAGGGAGTGATGCGGAAAACCAGCAAGGGCAATCTCTGATGGTGAGCCTGCACCGCGTTTGGTTAAGACGATATCTAAAATCTTACTTGCCTTTACAGCATCTTCCCCGAAAGTCTCATAAAAATCCCCTACCCTGAACAGCAGCAATGCCCCCGGATGCTTCGCTTTGATAGCATTGTACTGTTTCATCAGTGGGGTTACGGTGCTCTCTGCTTTCATACTATATTGTAATTATGAATTCTGAATTATAAATTAAGAATGGACTTAACCCACCCCTGCCCCTCCCAGGAGGGGAATTTTACGCTGTTCCGGATTTGCAATCCGGAACGCTGCTATTTGCGGATTTGTAATCCGCTTGCCACCTTTTAGCTTTAGCCTTCTCTATCGCGGATTACAAATCCGCAGGTACTATTCTTTCGGATTGCAAATCCGAAAGAGCGGTCCAGTCAACAATCCAGCCATTTAACCATTCAACAATTTACGACAAACTATAAGTTTGATTTCTGAACAAACACCCTGACCTTTGTAGAGGTGAAGCAACTATAGTCCTTTGTCTTTTGTCAAACAGTTTTTTGTCTACAAATAATGCGCAAACTGTCGATGGATGAACTTAACCGCGAGTCGGTTGAAGAATTCAAAAATAAGAAAAAAATACCGTTAGTCTTGGTGCTCGATAATGTTCGGAGCCTGAATAATGTGGGTTCTGTGTTCCGGACGGCCGATGCGTTTATGGCAGAAAAGATTTACCTGTGTGGCATTACAGGAACTCCTCCGCACCGCGACATCGAGAAAACAGCTTTAGGCGCTACTGAATCGGTGGAATGGAAGCACGTGCCGGACACACTTGAACTGGTATTAAAACTGAAAGAGCAGAACTATAAGATTGGATCAGTGGAGCAGGCAGAGAACAGTTTAAAACTGAACGAATTTATACCTGAGCCCGGGCAGCATTATGCACTTGTTATGGGTAACGAAGTTTTTGGTGTAGAGCAGGATGTGATCAACAATTCTGATTTTGTGCTGGAGATACCGCAGTTTGGCACCAAACATTCGCTTAATATTTCGGTAGCTACGGGGGTGGTGGTCTGGGATTTTCTGAGCAAAACAATGGCGCAGTAACACTAACCTATAGTTATTTTAAAGAAAGTAGCAGGCTCATTTTTAACTTGGGTCTGCTGCTTTTATAGTTTAAAACCATACTTTTTATCGTTTGCTTTAAACCTATCACCCGTTTGTTTGTCCTACTTACAGGTTCCTGCTGCCTGCCCCACCCTGATGCACCGGGTCAGCTATAGTTCAGAAACTGTCCTGCGCTGTTTTCAACACCTTCTCACCCGGTAGCGCGTTAAAATTTGTAGCGAATAGATTAACTGACGTATGATATCGAGTTTTTACAGATCATTATTTATATTCATTTTCCTGATTTCTCCGGCTGCTTTATCTGCACAAACGGCACAACCAACCACCGCTGGCAGAGTTTCCGGCACTTTGCAGGATGGCACTTCTAAATCACCGGTAGGTTTTGCCAATGTAGTGTTGCTTACCGCATCTGATTCGAGTTTGGTAACAGGCGCTACTTCTGATATAGAAGGCAAATTTATACTTGACCGTGTACCGATGGGCAGATTTGTGCTACGCGTTTCGATGGTGGGCTATCCTACTAAGTTTGTACAAAACATTAACGTTACACCCAGCTCTGCAACTGTTTCCTTAGGCACCATCTCCCTTAGCCCCACATCAACACAGCTTGGCGAAATTGAAATTGTTACCGAGCGCGAGCTGGTACAGTATGATCTGGATAAAAAAGTAGTGAACGTGAGCAAAGACATTGCGGCACAAAGTGGCTCCGTAGCCGAAGTAATGCAAAACCTGCCATCTGTAACCGTAGATATCGACGGCAACGTGAGCATGCGTGGCAGCGAGAACGTAACAATACTGATAGATGGAAAACGATCTGCCTTATCTAACCTTACCCTGGATCAGATACCGGCCAACCTAATCGAGAGCATTGAGCTGATCACTAACCCGTCCTCAAAATATAACCCCGAAGGCACGTCTGGCATTATAAACCTGGTCATGAAAAAGGAAAAGAAACCGGGCTTTCATGGGTCGGCTTCGGTTACGGCAGGCACTTACGACAACTATAACACCTCGCTAAACCTGAACTATAGATATTTTAAATGGTCGTTAAATGGCGGTTACGATTTCAGGCAGCGTGCGCGACTTGGCGAAAGCAACAGTTTCACCACCAATTATTATTTGAACGAAGCCGGCCAGCAGGACAGCACCAGCTACCGCTTACAAAACAGCGAAAGCAACAGCACCGACATTTCGCATAACTTCCGGTTTGGTGCAGATTATTATCTCACTCCAAAGATCACTTTGTCAGCATCGGCACTATACCGTTTTGGCCAGGACAAAGGTCGCGAAGACATCCGGTATACTTTCCTGGAAGAGGACCGCGAACTGAACGACTTACGATTGCGGAACACAACAGAGCAGGAAGATGAAGAAGCTATTGACCTTACCTTGGGCTATCGGCAGACCTTTGCTAAAAAAGGCCAGGAACTGACCGCCGATATAGTTTATAATACCAACGTGGATGACGAGATAAGCCGTTTCAGGGAAGCCAGCGAAATAAAACCCGGCCTGCCCGATGCACAGGAAACGTTGGTGGACGATGGCAACTATGAATTTGTAGCAAAAGCCGATTATGTGCACCCGATCACGGAGAACAGTAACCTGGAAACCGGTTTCAGAAGCACCTTTGAGCGCCTAGACGAAGATTCGCGCTTTTTCACGAAAGACCCTACAACCGACGAGCTTGTATTTAACAACAAAATGAGCAATCACTTTGTGTTCGACGAAATGGTGCATGCCGTATATGCCAACTATAACAACAAGTTTAAAACGATAAGTTATCAGTTGGGTGTTCGGGCAGAGCAAACCAACACTACTGCCGATCAGCGCACACAGAACATAAAATCAGATAACGACTACTTCAGCCTGTTCCCTACGCTGTTCATTACCAATGATTTTGATGACAACAACAAGATGCAGTTCAGTTACAGTCGCCGCATAAACAGGCCGCGCAGCCGTTTTCTGAATCCTTTCGTGGACCGCTCTGATATTTACAACGTGCGCTACGGCAACCCAAACCTGAAGCCAGAATTTGTGAACTCGCTGGAACTTGGGTACCTGCGCTATTTTGGCGATGCTTCTTTAAACAGCACTGTTTTTTATCGCCACACAACCGATGAGATCGAGCGTTTCAGGACGGATACCTTAGTTATTGTTGACAACGATACTATACCAGGCACGCAGGTAACTTTTCTGAACCTGGCCAGCAATGCATCTTATGGTGTGGAGTTCGGTGTAAATTACCCGGTTACCAACTGGTGGAAATTAAACGCAAGTATATCCGGTTTCAGAACAGAGCTTAACACCACCCAGGGCGATACCGAACTCAGCAGCAGTCGCATCAGTTGGAACACCAAGCTAAACTCAACCATGACTGTCTGGAAAGACATGGACATACAGCTTTCAGGCTTCTACCGCGCTCCGTCTGCTGACATACAAGGGCGTATGGAGCAGATGTTCAGTGCTGACCTGGGAATGAAGAAAGATGTGTTGAAAAAGAATGGCACTATTTCGCTCCGTGTATCAGATATCTTCAACACCCGCCAGTTCAATTTCCTGAGTTACGGGCCTACGTTCAGAACCGAAAGTGAGAACCGTCGCCAGAGCCGCATCATCTACCTGGGCTTTACTTACCGCCTTAACAGCGATGGCGAAAATCAACGCAACCGCCGCCAGAATGATGGCGAGCAGAATGGCGGGGATGAGGATGACTTTTAATTTATAGTTTAACCTCACCCCAGCTCTCTCCTAAAAACAGAAGATGGCGTTTTTGTCTGGAACAGGATTTTATTAGACCTAGCAGCGTGCTCAGCTCCTGCTAGCGTCTGGATTTATAGTTACCGTGGTCCAACCACCCCCAACCCCTCAGAGCTACGCTCGCTACCTTCGAAATCTCTTCTCGGTAGTCTAAGGAGGGGAGTTTTTCGGCTATTGCGTATAGTGCAGCTTTAGTTTTATAGTTGGTGATTTAACACCCCTATTGAGCTATGCTCGCAACTTTCGAACTCCCGTTCTCACTTGTCCTCAAGGGGATACTTCTGTTATAGATATGGTTTTGTGTATAGTTTTATAGTTGGCATTAACATCCTAATTCAAAAGCCTTCTAACTTCTTTAACTCTTTAAATCTCTAACTCTTAAACTCTTTAACTCCTAAAACCACAACTGCTGTGCTAACCTAAAGGTATTGGCGTGGGCTTCTACGATGTGGGCAATTTGTTTGGAGTACCCACCACCCATACTTACAGCTACAGGCAGGTTATTACGCCGGCAAAGTTCCAGCACTATACGGTCGCGTTCTTTACAGCCTGCGATGGTCATGCCTAATTTACCCAGTTTATCAGTTGCCAGCACATCTACTCCCGACTGAAAGAACATAAACTCTGGCTCCACTTCATCAAGTAACCGCGGAAGTATAGCTTGCAATTGGTGCAGGTAGGCTTTATCGTCGGTGCCTTCGGCTAGTGGTACATCCAGATCTGATTTCTCTTTGTGGAAAGGATAATTGTGGCCGCAATGCATACTGAATGTAAAAACCCGAGGTTCGTTCTGGAATATCTGTGCCGTTCCATTGCCTTGGTGCACATCCAGGTCTACGACCAGCACTTTGCTGATACTTTTATAGTTGAGCAGGTAATTAGCGGCAATGGCAATGTCGTTCAGTAAGCAAAAACCTTCTCCCCTGTCCGTAAATGCATGATGCGTACCACCGGCAATGTTCATCCCGATCCCAAATTCCAGGGCAAACAAAGCAGCCTGCACCGTTCCGTTCATGATCACTATTTCGCGGTCTACCAGTTCATCAGATAACGGGAAGCCTGTTTTGCGGATCTCGGAAGGCGTGAGCTGCAGTTGCCGCAGGCGGTTCCAATACGTACTGTCGTGAGTATCAACTATAAATTTTTCGGGTAGTGGGATTGGGGCGAATAAGTTGGCTTCGGTTATAGTTCCTTCATATAGTAACTGCTCGGGCAACAAGTCGTACTTGGCCATCGGGAAACGGTGACCTTCGGGCAGGGCGTGCGCAAACATCCGGGACCAGGCAATTTTTAGCATAGCACAAAGGTAACAACAATCCACCTCCTCAGGTTTATAGTTGCCTTGCTAAACTATAGTTTCGCCTCCGGTATCTGTACAAAAACTAATGCTGTTAGCAGCGAAAATCATGATGGTGCATAAGTTTTCAGAAGCCTCATTTTCTTATGAATCTGCGGGTTTGGAGATGTGGATAAATGTGGATAAGTGTGTTGAATCAACAAAGTTATCCACCATTTGCTGTGCATTTATAGTTAGCAATCTCCAAAAAGTATTATATAATCCAATATCAAAGTTGTAAAGTATAATTTCTGCTAATTTTTTTGTCAAGTCTGTTAGCAAATTATAAGCCGCTCTTTCACCTATAGTTACCTGTTTCACCCCGGCAAAACAGGACTGTTTTGCTCTACTTTTAAACTACCGCAACTTTGTACATAGCATTTATAGTATACTACTAACAGAGAACCCTCTTTTCACTTAAAATCACCCTCAGTAGAAATCATAATTATGAAAAAGTATTTACTTTCGGCTGGAATGCTGCTGCTTAGCCTTGGTTGCTTTGCCCAGGAACAAGAGCCGGAAACCGAAGACCATACCGGCCCGACTACCCTTCAGAAAAACCATAACGAATTGAGCGGCCTTGATGCCCCAAACAGCGGTTTTGGTATAAAAGGTGGCCTTAACCTGGCCAATGTACACGGCGACGAGGCCGATGCCCTGAACCCTAGCTCACTTACTAGCTTCCATGGTGGTATTTATGCACAGTTTGCCCTTACCGAGTCGTTTTCGCTGCAGGTAGAAGGGCTTTATTCGCGCAAAGGGTACGAAGCTGAGATCGATAATCGGTTTGATTACCTTGAATTGCCTTTGCTGGCCGTATACAACATTACCGACAACTTTAGCCTGCACCTTGGCCCGCAGCTTAGCGTAATGATAGCAGCTAAACAGGACGGTAACGAGATCAATATGGAAGACATAAACACTTTTGACTATGGCCTGGCAGGCGGCGCAGAAGCACGTTTCAGTATGTTTAGGGTAGGCGCACGTTATAACCTTGGCTTTGCCGGGCTTTTAGATGACGGCGACACAGGTTTGGCTGTAGGCAATGAACTAATGCATAACGTTGCGCAACTTTATGTTGGCATCGGATTCTAATTATACTACCCAGTGAGCAGCAAACAGCAGTATTTGTTACTAAAACTTGCATCAGCTATAGTGCTGATGCTGTTGTTTGCTGCCTGCGATACATCCATTAAGACCGACGAAGCCGAAGTAGGCGCACCGGAAATAGCACGGCAGCTGGCGCCTGTTTCGGAGGTTTACCATGTAGATACGGCTAAAAGCAAGCTCACCTGGATCGGGGTGAAAATAACGGGCAGGCACAATGGAATTTTCAAGATAAGCTCCGGAGAATTACACCTAAACCACAAAGAACTGACCGGCGGCGCTATAACCCTGAACATGAAGGCCACCCGGTCTGATGACAAAACCCTGAACCAGGATTCCAATAAAAAGCTGACCACGCATCTCCGGTCTGCCGACTTTTTTGATGTGGAGCGCTATCCTACTGTCACGTTTGTGATAACCAGCATCAGCCCTTACGATAGCACAGACCGCAAACCTATAAACACACCACCTGCCCTCGATAGCCAGCTACGTATAAAAGGAACCACCCACCTGCTTACCGGCAACCTGACCATAAAAGATAAAACCAGGAGCATCCGTTTTCCGGCTAAAATAACCCTGCAGGATAATGTACTGAAGGCTAAAGCTAACTTTAACATAGACCGCACCAAGTGGGGCCTTGTATACCGCGCCGACAAATCGCTGGGCAACCAGACCATTCGCCCGGAAGTAAACATCGGGATAGACCTGGTGGCGCGTCGCACCACACTTTGATCCCTTAAAAATACCTTGGCAGCAACCCTACTGCATTAGCTTTATTGTGTTTGATATGCTAAAAGACCACCCTTTGCGTTTGTAGCTACAGTAACCAACCTTTTTATTATGAGAAAGTACCTTTGCCTGCTGTTGTTTATGCTTTTGTCGGTGGCGGCACATGCACAGACCAATACGCTGGCAACGTTTAACCTGCGTCAGAACGAAGTACTGAAGATCGGGATGATTGTGCTGGGTGCCTGGGCGCTGCTGAACATCCTTATCGGGAGCTTTAAGCTGATGAAGGCAACGCGCAACAAGCGCTTTTTTTTCCAGATGAACATTTACTGGAACATCGTGAATATGATCATCGCATCGGTGGCTTTATATTCGTTACTAACCCAAGAGCCTGCTGTACAAAACCTGGCCGAAAGCATTAAACTACACGACTGGTATAAAAAGATACTGTACCTGAACATTGGCCTGGATGTAGCTTACCTGTTTTTAGGCCAGTGGCTACAGGAACGTTCCAAATCATCTCCTAAAACAGAACAGTTACTTGGCTGGGGGCAATCTATAGTGCTGCAGGGCTTTTTCCTGCTGGTACTGGACATTGTACTTACCACCATGCTCGAAGACAAAGCAGCCGTACTTTATAGTTTGATACCGTAAAAGTAAAAAGCCGCGGCAGTTGTTCTGCCGCGGCTTTAATAACTATAGTTTATAGTTTTATTTGTTGTTCTTACCTGTAGCAAATTCCTCTATCATCTTTTTATTGAATGCCGGAATATCGTCTGGTTTGCGGCTTGTAACCAGCCCCTGGTCTACTACCACTTCTTCATCTACCCAGTTGGCACCAGCGTTTTTAAGGTCGGTTTGCAGGGTGTGGTAGCTGGTCATTTTTTTACCTTTCACTTTGCCGGTCTCTATCAGGGTCCAGGGGGCGTGGCAGATGGCTGCCACAGGTTTACCCGACTCCAGAAACTTCCCTACAAAGCTTACAGCATCTTTATTAACGCGTAGCTTATCCGGGTTCATTACGCCGCCGGGCAGCAACAGTCCGTCATAGCTATCGGCATTTACGTCGCTCAGTTTTTTATCTACTTTAAATTTATCGCCCCAGTCGGTGTGGTCCCAAGCCTTTATTTCGCTGTTCTTGTTCGGCGAAATAATGTGCGCTTCGGCTCCTTCATCTTTTAGGGCCTGCATGGGCTTGGTTAATTCTTCCTGCTCAAATCCTTCTTCTACTAATACTGCTATCTTCTTTCCTTCAAGTTTGTTTGCCATAGTTCGTGTATGTTTAAGTTAATTATTCCCTCCTACTTAACGGGCTATAGTTGCTTTGGTTAAAGCATAACTATAGTTCAGGTAATAATCCCTGCCATTTATCCTAAGACTAAAATTTTAGAAAAGATGAATATATGATTTGCATTTGGTGTTTGAACATGCGTATGTTTGCACTGTTTAGAATTAATCTAAATAAAAACCACCCGTTCCTACTTCCATACTCATGCTGCACAGATGTATATTGCTATGCTTGTTATAGTTGTAGACAGCTTTAACATTTAACCTTGCTCACCATGAAAAATAGCTTTAGCTGGCGAAAACTGTTTAACGATGTGCACCTGTGGCTGGGAATAGGCAGCGGACTGGTGTTATTTATAGTTTGCCTTACGGGCACGGTCTACACGTTCAGGTCGGATATAGAGCAAATGCTGGAGCCAGAAAAATATACGGTAACAGTACCCTCTACTGCCCAGGCTTTGTCTGCAGATGTGCTTATTGCCAAACTGGAACAGGAGCAGCAGGGCAAGGTTTTATCGTTAGAGATTCCGGCTGATGCTGAAAACAGCTACCGCGTAAGCATTGCCCCGCCAGCTACCGACGAGCCAAAAGCTAAAGGCGAAGGCCCAAGACCGATAACCTACTTCGTGAATCCTTATACCGGAACTATAGTTGGAACCACCGATGGACCGGCTTCGAAGTTTTTTGGTACTGTTATGAAAATGCACCGCTGGTTGCTGATGGGCGACAGTGTGGGCCGCATTATAGTTGGTATTGCAACTATAATTTTCGCTTTTCTATGCCTGACCGGACTTGTGCTGTGGTGGCCTAAAAAACTGAAGAACTGGAAACAGGGCTTTAAAGTGAAAACCGACGCCAACTGGAAACGCATTAATCACGACCTGCACAACACATTCGGTTTCTATGCTTTTATACTGTTGCTGATCATGTCGTTGACGGGCCTTTGCTGGTCGTTTGAGTGGTACCGCGAAGCGCTAGGCAAGGTAATGGGTGCCGAGGTATTTAAAGGCCGTAAAGAAAAGCCACTTTCCAGTTTTGCCGCGGCTGACGCTACTACCTTATCTGCCGAAGATTTTATAGTTAAAGCCAACGCATTACTTCCCTATGAAGGGAATATGCGCATCTCGCTGCCAGATAACGATACCACTGCCGTAGTTATCACCAAAAGTAAAGCCGGGTTTTTAGCCCTGAATGCATCCGATAAAGTACAGCTGGATCAGCACAATGGCCAGCCGCTTAAAGTAGACATTTTTGCTGATAAGCCGTTGAACGAGCAGATAGTGTCGCTGATAAAGCCACTACATTTAGGGGATGTGTATGGCACTTTTTCGAAGATACTCTACTTCATGGCCTGCCTTATTGCTACAAGCTTACCGGTAACAGGCACCATCATCTGGGTTAACAAGCTCAACAAAAAAGGAAAGAAAAAGCTGAAGGTAAGAACTGCTACAGCAGCGTAAACAACATTGTTAAAAAATTAAATTACAAAAGGCTTCTTTATGCAAAGAAGCCTTTTGTAATTTAATTTTTGCCTGTTTTACGGTACTTGTAAGTCCGTTACATCTATGTAAAAAGCAGATTCATACTTCCCAGTAGTCTGTTCGTCTAAAACCTACCGTTATACTTCTGATTCTCAGGCTCTACGCTTAACTTTATACCTGCACTATAGTATAGCCACACCACGTTGTATACTTATGAAACCGATCTCTATAATTCGCCTTGTATTTATACTTATGCTGGCAGGCTTTTCGGCCCAGGCCCAGGAAGTGAACGTGGTAAAATTTGACAAGCTACAACAGCTGCGCAATTCTGATGCTGATACGTTATATGTGGTAAATTTCTGGGCAACCTGGTGTGGTCCGTGCATAAAAGAAATGCCCTATTTTGAGGCCGTAAACAAGCAATACCAAAACCAACCAGTGCGCGTGATATTGGTAAGTATGGATGCTAAGCAGGATCTGCAAAAGGTAAAAACATTTATGCAGCGCCGTAAGATAGCATCGGATGTGTGGCTGCTGGATGAGACCGATGCCAATACATGGATTGACCAACTGGAACCACAATGGAGCGGCGCCATACCGGCCACTATACTCTTTAACAACAAGCGCAAGCAATACCACTTTGTAGAAAAGGAACTGAAACAGGACGAACTCCAAAACCTGGTACAACAATTTAAACTATAAACTATACTTCTATGAAAAAACCGATTTCACTACTGGCTTACACTTTCTGCCTGCTGCTGGTTGGAATTATGCTTGCTGCTACACCTGCAAACCCTGGGTATCAGGTTGGCGACATCGCTACCGATTTTAAACTGAAAAATGTTGACGGTAAAATGGTATCGATGGCGGATTATAAGGATGCCAAAGGCTTTATAGTTACGTTTACCTGCAATACCTGCCCTTACTCTGTAGCCTACGAAGACCGCATTATTGCCCTGCACAACAAGTATGCACCCAAAGGTTACCCGGTTATTGCTATCAACCCCAACAATGTAACCGCTTCGCCGAGAGACTCTTACGCAGACATGCAGCGGCGCGCCAAAGACAAGAAATTCCCGTTTGTTTACCTTCAGGACAAAACCCAGGATATAACCAAAGCTTATGGTGCTACCCGCACTCCGCATTTATACATTGTGCAGAAGCAGAAAGACGGAAAGCTTAAAGTAGCCTATATTGGTGCCATAGATGATAACAGCCGCGAACCAGCACAGGTGCAAAAGAAATATGCCGAAGCCGCCTTGGATGAACTGGTAGCTAACAAAGCCGTGAGCCAGCCTAACACAAAAGCCATTGGCTGTACTATAAAATGGCGCGAAGCATAAGCCCCAAACTATAGCCTAAACTATAAAAGCACCTGTCATTCGGTTGGCAGGTGCTTTTTTGTTAAAAGATATTCTTGTATTAACGGGTATACTCGCGTTAAAACGCGACTATGCTAAGGGTCCTACCATAAGCTCTAACTATAGTACCGGCCTTAAGCTTACCACTCTGTTTTATGGATATAACAATGTTTACTATATTGTATACCATAAGCTGTTACTTGTTGGTAGCACTTAAAACTACTACAGCTATAATGCAGATAAGCGTAGGTTTTCGTTTATCAGGTAGTTGGGCGGCATTTAAACTATGAAACTCTACAGCAAATATTTTATCATTCTGATAGCAGTGGCATTGCTGGGTTGCAAGAGCAGTTTACAAAACAGCTTCATTAAGACCAGTAAACAAAGTGAGATTGTTTTAAAAAG
>NZ_JBEOKT010000017.1:0-88786 GCF_040278685.1 Pontibacter populi | reverse complement strand
CGTCTGCCATCCGCTCCCCGATCAGCATATATAAAAGCTCCTGCATGGTTACAGATGTAAGCAGCAGGTATAAAGGCAGCTGAATAGCCAGGAATAGTAAGATCAGCGAATTAAGTCGGGAAAGCCGGACACTTCTGAAGTAACTAACCAAGGAAAGAGAGAGTTAGAGAGTACTATAAACCAATGCACCTGAAATGAATAAGGCGCTTTTGGGGTAAAAATGCGAAATTAATATGATATTTGCATCTTCGTATGGAAAGTAAAAGACAACAGAAATTCTCACGCCTGATACAAAAAGAGCTGGCAGAAGTGTTTCAGAGAGAAACGACTCACCTTTTTGGTGGCGCTTATATCTCTGTTAGCACTGTTCGCGTATCTCCGGACCTTGGGCTGGCACGTGTGTACCTTAGTGTTATGCTGGCACCTAACAAGGAAGAGCTGCTACAGGAGCTGCGCGTGAACACCAAAACAATTCGCCACCACCTGGCGCAACGCATTAAAAGCCAGGTTAGAGTAATACCTGAATTGGTGTTTTACCTGGACGACAGCGCCGAATACGCTGCTCATATCGATAAGCTCTTCACAGGGATCGAGATTCCGCCAACTGACAAAGATTACGATACCGACGATTATATCGAAGACATCGATAACGATAAATAATAGCCTTAGTTTCGCTTCACCCTTATGCATTACGACCCAATAAAGCGGGTACTTGGAGATGTTTTCAACAAAACTCCGTTCCTGCGTCGTGTATTTTTTAACCTGTTAGATCTGTTGTTGCTGCGTACCTGGCATGTGCATAAAGAGCTGCGCCAGTGGGCTGCTGATCGCCGGAATAAAGAACAGAATATCCTGGATGCTGGTGCCGGCTTTGGACAGTATACTTATCATTTATCCAGTATGAGCCCGAAGTGGAACATATTGGCAGTAGATGTGAAGGAAGAGCAGGTATCTGATAACAACAGGTTCATGCGCGAGCTTGGCCGCCACAACGTGCTTTTCAAAATAGCTGACCTGGTACATTTCCGCCAACCGAATAGCTATGATCTTATCCTTTCTGTAGACGTGATGGAGCATATCCTGGAAGATGTAGACGTGTTCAAAAACTTCTATAGTTCGCTTCAGCCGGGTGGTATGCTGGTAATCTCTACTCCTTCTGACCAGGGCGGTTCTGATGTGCATGGCGACGATGAAACTTCTTTTATAGAAGAGCACGTACGCGATGGCTACAACATAAACGAGATTCAGGACAAGTTGCGCTCAGCAGGTTTCAGTAAAATGGAAGCGCGGTATTCGTATGGCAAACCAGGCCAAATCTCCTGGAGACTATCGATGAAGTACCCTATGCTGATGCTGAACACATCAAAACTATTCTTTATAGTGCTTCCGTTTTACTATCTTGTTACATTCCCGTTCAGTCTAGTGCTTAACTGGCTCGATGTGAACAACAGGCATGCATCCGGAACTGGCCTGATCGTAAAAGCCTGGAAGTAAGTTTAATTGTTGAATGGCTGATTGTTAAATTGTTGATCAATAATAGTAGAAACGACAATTCAACAGTTAAGCCATTAATCCATCAAAACGAACAACGAACAACAAAAATTTGAACGTCCCTTTTCTCATAGCGAAACGCTACTTCTTCTCTAAAAAGAAGCGGAACATCATAAGCATTATCTCGAATATTGCGATGATCGGCGTAGCTGTGGGTTCTATGGCGCTGATTATAGTTTTGTCGGTTTTTAACGGGCTCGAAGATCTTATCCGGAAGATCTATTCCAGCTTTGACCCGGACCTGAAGATAACTATAGTTGAAGGCAAGGCTTTTGAAACGGATACCGAGTTTATGAACCGGATCCGAAGGATGCCGGGTGTAGCTGTGGTTTCGGAAGTGATAGAAGACAATGCCCTACTGCGTTACAACGACCGCCAGATGGTGGTGAAAATAAAAGGTGTAAGCGAAAATTTCTTCCAGCAAAACGAGATCGATACGTCAGTAGTTGAAGGCCATCATCACCTAATCCAGGATGATAAGTATTATGCGTTGGTAGGCCGTGGGGTGCAGTACCAGCTATCTATAAAGCCGGGCAACCAGTTCGTGCCGATGCAGTTCTTGTATCCGCGTAACACTAAGTTTAACCCCATGAATCCTGAAGGTGCTTTTAATAGCTTACCTATATTGCCGGGTGGGGTTTTTGCCATTGAGCGACAGTACGACGATGCCTATGTGTTTGTGCCGCTAAACTATGCAGCTGAATTGCTGGAGTATGGCCGCAAACGAACAGCTTTAGAAATAAAAGTAGAGAAAGGCTATAACATAGAAAATGTAAAAGAATCGTTGCAACAACTACTGGGCGAAAAGTTTAGAATACAGAACAGCGATGAGCAGCATACCAGTTTGCTACGCGCCGTTAAGGTAGAGAAGCTTTTTGTGTTCGTTACCTTTGCATTTATCCTGTTCATCGCATCGCTTAATATTTTCTTCTCGCTTTCGATGCTGGTAATTGACAAGAAGAAAGACATTGCCATACTTGCCTCTATGGGTGCTACGGCTACTACTATCCGGAATATCTTCCTTTTTGAAGGTGCGCTGGTTGCTTTTATTGGTGCAGCCTATGGTTTATCAATGGGGATGCTGATCTGTAACCTGCAGCAAACATTTGGAATCATCTCGATGGGGATGGCAACTTCTTTAGTGGAAGCTTATCCTATTAAACTGGAACTACAGGACTTTGTGTTAACCGGTGCAGCTATAGTTATCATCACACTTTTAGTGTCTATCAGGCCGGCCCGCAAAGCCGCTGCCATGTCTGTTATCGAAAATATTTAACCCATCTCTCCCCTTAATTTCTACCTGATTTTCTTTCCGAACGGGTGTTTTGTAAACATTCGCCTTACACTTCAGGTTATTGACTGAAAAATTGTTTTCGGAGCGCCTAATAAGTCTGATTTTGATAGGTTGTGACCTGTTTAATGGGTAAATTCGTGGTCCGAAATAGAATCTGTAATGAAAGTTTTTACCACGCAGCCTTTTCAGGTAGTTTATTCACTGTTTGAGCACGAATATCTTGGCTACCAGTTCGAATCTTTTGTAGTTCAGGTTAACTCGCGTGGGCAGCTTACGCTTCAGCACCAGAACATTTCGGCTAAAAATGCGAGCGAGTTTGCCTCCGGCCTGGATGCTGACGACTTTAAGCTAATGCCGCTGATCGACCAGATACAGCAGGATGCAGTGCTTAAAAAGTTCTCTCCCAAAAAAATGTCGCCTGTCGATTTTTTCCTGAAAGTGTATGACCCTGAAAAAGGAGATAAAACGCTGCAGGAAACTATAACCCATTATATACAGGTGCGCATGGGTAAAATACTGGAACTGCTGCGCAACAAGCAGACCTTTATTATGGGCAAAGATGGCGAACCAACCTGGCGTAAAGTTTCTATTGCGCCTGAAAAAGCTTCGGTTCTGTTTCATTTCCATCGCCAGGACGACGGTAACACACATTACTTCCCAACTATAAAATATGCCGGCCAAAAGCTGGAATTCATGTTTAAGAATGCAGCACTGATCTGTTATGAGCCGGCCTGGCTGATGCTGAATGGTGTGATCTATAGTTTTGAGAAGCCAATAGATGGAAAAAAACTTCAGCCTTTCCTGAATAAACGACAGATAGTTATTTCGCGGAGCATAGAAGAGAATTACTTCAGCAAGTTTGTAGCTCTGCTCCTGGAGTCGTTTGATGTATATGCGTCTGCTTTCGAGATAAAGAAAGAAAAATATATCCCTGAGCCGCAACTGGCTTTTTCAACTATAAAAGCGGCTAATGTGCCCGGTTTGTTGGCCAGAGCACAACCTGACTCTAAAATTGACCGTGAGCCGGATAAGATCCTGTTTGAACTGAGCTACAAATACGGTAACCAGGAAGTGCAGGCCGCTGAAAACAAAAAGATAAGCGTGAGCCTGGAGAAGACGCCTGATAATTTTGTTTTTCATAGGTTGGTGCGTGATGCCGTGCGCGAAAAAGAGTTTTGCAAAGAACTAAATAGCCGCGGCCTTGAAATGAAGAATGGTGTGGCCGTGCTGGAAAAAGGAGCTGCTTTTGCGTGGCTTGGCTCACACATTTCGGACCTGGAAGAGCAGGGCTATACAATAAAGCAGTCTGATAAAAGCGGCAAGAATTACTTTATCGGCGATGTGACCGTGGAAGTAGGCATAACCGAGAAAAACGACTGGTTTGATATTTACGGTATAGTTCGTTTTGGTGAGTTCGAGATTCCGTTCATCAAGTTAAAGAGCCATATCCTGACCAAGAATAACGAGTTTATGTTGCCGAACGGGCAGGTTGCTATTATTCCGGATGAGTGGTTTACGCAGTACATTGAGCTGTTCGCTTTCTCGGAAGGTGATGAGCAACTAACACTACGTAAGCACCACATGGCACTGGTAAACGACCTGTATAACGGCAACCTGGCTACAGTAACGATGAGCCGTAAACTGGAAAAGCTACGTGAGTTCGAAACTATAGAAGATCATCCGTTACCTGCTGGCTTTAGAGGTGAGCTAAGACCTTACCAGAAAGCGGGCTATAACTGGCTGCATTTTGTGCAGAACTATAAGTTTGGCGGCTGCCTTGCCGATGATATGGGTCTTGGTAAAACCGTGCAAACGCTGGCCATGCTGCAGCACCGCAAAGAGCATGGAGCGGAATCGGCTACGTTGCTGGTAATGCCAACCTCGCTTATCTATAACTGGCTGCACGAGGCTCAGAAATTTACTCCTGAGTTGCGTGTGTTGAGCTATACCGGAACCTATCGTAACAAAGATGTATCGCATTTTCAGGACTATGATGTGGTGCTGACCTCGTATGGTATAGTTCGTTTGGATGCAGAGCTACTACAGCAGTATTACTTCGATTATATTATCCTGGATGAGTCGCAGGCCATCAAAAACCCGGATTCTACTACGTCTAAAGCTGTAAGGTCGCTGAAATCTAAGCACAGGCTGATACTTACCGGTACGCCTGTCGAGAACAGCACCATGGATCTTTGGTCGCAGATGTCGTTCATTAACCCGGGCTTATTAGGCAACCAGCATTTCTTCCGGAACGAGTTCTTGAAACCGATCGAGAAAGAAAAAGACGAGCAGAAAACACGCAAACTACACGCGCTGATAAAGCCCTTTATACTTCGCAGGCATAAATCGCAGGTGGCAAAAGAGCTGCCCGAAAAGATAGAGCACACCACTTACTGTAAAATGACAGAAGAGCAGGAGCATGCCTACGAAGAAACAAAGTCATATTACCGCAACAAGATACTGACCAACCTGGAAGAGAACGGGCCGGGCAACACTCAGTTTATGCTGTTGCAGGGTCTGATGAAGCTCCGCCAGATTGCTAACCACCCGTTAATGGCCGACCCAAATTACGAGGGGGAATCGGGGAAGATAAAGGAAGTGCTGCGCATGACGAAGAACGTGGTTGGAAAGGGGCATAAAGTTTTAATTTTCAGCCAGTTTGTAAAGCACCTCGAAATTGTGCGGGCTGCCCTGGATGAACGTGACATAGTTTATGCTTACCTGGACGGGCATACGAAGAACAGGCAAGAGCAGGTAGAGCTTTTCCAGACAGATGAAACGATACAGGTATTCCTGATCTCGTTGAAAGCTGGTGGCGTAGGCCTTAACCTTACCGCAGCCGATTATGTGTTTATACTGGACCCATGGTGGAACCCGGCCGTAGAAGCGCAGGCCATTGACAGAGCACACCGTATCGGTCAGCAGAATACAGTGTTTACCTACAAGTTTATCACGAAAGATTCGGTGGAAGAAAAGATTCTGGCCCTGCAAAACCGCAAACTGCAACTGGTAAACGACCTTATCAGCATTGATGAGAACGTGATCAAGAGCCTGACAAAAGAGGATATAGATAGTCTGCTTAGTTAATTGTTGAATTGCTTGATGGTTAAATTTTTGATTTTTTAACTTATAAAATGCCGTTACAACTATAGTGCAACGGCATTTTTGTTAACGCGAACTATAACTTTTATAGTTGCTTATAGTTAATCTTCAAGCAACCTCACTTGTCATCTCGACGCAAGGAGAGATCTATTTAGAATTTCAGATAGATTTCTCGCAAAAACTCGAAATGACAATAAAGAATTAACAATCATCAATCAAACACATGCAGATACATCTTAGAACTAATGTCGGGCAAAACTATAAGCAGGTGTTTGATGCTTTTGATGAGCAATTATTCCGCAAACTAGCACCGTCCTATCCTAAATTAAAGCTGATACGGTTTGATGGCTCCGAGCCCGGTGATGTGGTGGAAGTGGAATTGCAGACAGGTATAAAATCTTTCAGGTGGACAAGCCTGATAACCGAACGAACTATAACTGACACCGAAGCCTGGTTTGTAGATGAAGGCCAGGTACTTCCTCCCCCGCTTAAACTATGGCGACACAAACACCTGGTAACAGCAATTAACAGCAGCGCAACCATACACGATATTATAACCTATAGTACCGGCAACAAATTACTCGACCTTATGCTTTACCCGGTTATGGTTGCACAGTTCAGTATGCGGAAGCCGGTTTACAGGAAAATATTCGGGAAACTATAGGTTCTTAAAACCTTTCGGGTATGCTACCAGTTAGTGCACAGAAACTCAGAAATCAGTAACTTATAGCATGGCAAAAGCAGCGATTATAGGTGCGGGTATTGGCGGTATTGCGGCAAGCATACGCCTGGCCGTAAAAGGCTACGATGTTACTGTATTTGAAGCCAACGAAAGCTTTGGCGGCAAAATGCATGAGTTCTGGCTGGGCAACTATAGATTTGATGCCGGGCCATCGCTGTTTACCCTGCCCCATTTGGTGGATGAGCTTTTTACACTTGCCAACCGCAAACCAGCAAACTATTTTACTTACACCCGCCTCAACCCGATAACCCATTATTTCTGGCCGGATGGCAGTAAGGTAAAAGCCTGGGCCGACCCTGAGCAATTTGCTAACGAGGCAGAAAAACAACTAGGTGTACCTCAGCAAACCGTAATGCAAGCGCTTAATAAAAGTGCAAGGCTATACAAAGGCACCGCCGACACCTTTCTTCATAAATCGCTGCACAAACTGGGGACTTACCTTAGCGCAGATGTGCTGAAATCGATACAATGCCTGCCTGACCTAGGCTTGAACACAACCATGCACGAGGCTAATAAAGAGTTTTTTGCTGATGACAGGTTTGTGCAATTACTCGACAGGTTTGCTACTTACAATGGCTCTGATCCTTACCAGGCGCCGGCTACATTAAATATTATTCCGCATTTGGAGCATGGCATTGGCGCTTTTTACCCCAAAGGTGGTATTTATAGTATAGCTGCTAGCCTGGTGAAGCTGGCCGAAGAACTTGGTGTGCAATTCAGATATAACGAGAAAGCAGAGCAGATCATAGTTGACAATGGCCACGTAACGGGCGTGCAAACTATAAAGGCAAACTATAACGCAGATATAGTGGTGAGCAACATGGATGTGGTGCCAACTTACCGCTATTTGCTACCCAACCAGCCTGCCCCTGAAACTGTATTGCAGCAACCGCGCTCCAGTTCTGCGCTCATCTTTTACTGGGGTATCAAAAAGGAATTTCCGGAGTTGCACCTGCATAACATCTTCTTTAGCGGCAACTATAAAACCGAGTTCGAGCATATCTTTAAACACAAAACTATAAGCCCGGACCCTACGGTGTATGTAAACATCACCTCTAAACTCGAAAAACAGGATGCACCGGCTGGTAGCGAGAACTGGTTTGTAATGGTGAACGTGCCGCATAACCAGGGCCAGAACTGGCAGGAATTAACCTCCGTTACACGTGAAACAGTGATCCGGAAACTAAGCAAGATGCTGGATACAGACCTGGAACAACTTATTGAACACGAGCAGGTGCTTGACCCGCTAACTATAGAAAGCCAGACCTCCTCATTTGCGGGAGCACTTTATGGTAGCAGCTCCAATAACAGGCTGGCTGCATTTCTCAGGCATCCTAATTTTAGCAGCAAACTGAAAGGACTTTACTTTTGTGGTGGCAGCGTACACCCGGGCGGCGGCATTCCTTTGTGTTTGCTTTCGGCAAAAATAGTAGCAGACCTGGCTCCCGAGCCATCGCACAAACAACATTCATCATGATCAAAACTATAGAAGATAGCATGACAACTATGTCAGAAAAGACCACCAGGGCGATAGGTTTCTGGGTTTGCCTGGCCGTGCTGGTAATTTTTCATATAGTAGGTTTCTGGGGTTTGATGTTCAGTGGCAGGCCCATGTACTTCCAGGAGCTTACTCCGCTAAACCTGATGCTTACCAATGTTTTGCTTTTTAGCCTGCACCGCACCTGGAACAATACTTTCCTGGTTTTTGCAGCAGTAGTAACTATAGCAGGGTTTATGGCAGAGGTACTTGGGGTGCACACCGGTTTGCTTTTCGGGCAATATACTTACGGCGAAGCGCTGGGTACCAAACTATGGGATGTGCCGCTCCTGATCGGGCTTAACTGGCTGATGCTGATCTATAGTACCGGAACTATAGTTAACAAGCTAAAAGCGAATCTGTTAGTTAAAACATTGGCTGGTGCGGTATTAATGGTCGTACTCGATTTTTTTATGGAGCCGGTAGCCATGCAGTTCGATTTCTGGGATTGGCAGGGTGATATGATACCTTTGTCTAACTATGCTGGTTGGTTTGGGCTGGCGTTCTTGCTGCAACTATATTTTCAGGCTACAGATGTAAACAAGCAAAACGCGCTGGCACCGTATGTGTACCTGGTTCAGTTACTGTTTTTTATAGGTTTATATAGTATGCTGTAAACTTTAAAGTTGTTTGCTGCGGATATGGACTTGTACTTACAGTAAAGTCTGGCTAATTTGCAGAGTATTACCCTGACCTTTGGGGTATTTGTGCGTAAGCTAACGTTATGTGATCCGGTAGCTGTTTAATTTTAACAATGACTTTTTTAGAAACTATTCTGGGCGAAGTTCTGCAACTCTTTAAGCGTGAAGGTATAGAGGCAAACTCTGAAGCAGATATTATCCGGAAATTAGATATTAGGCAATCTACTTATCATGAGCTTTTCCTGAATAAACCGGATATGGTGCTGCAGGTAATAAAATTTGATATTAAGCAGCAGAACGACAAGCAACAGGAATTGCTGAAAATGGCAAATAATCCGGTTGAGGAGATAATGATGTTGCTGGTAGATGGTATAAAATCAATGAAAGAAATAAATCCCGTGTTTATTTCTGATCTGCAACTTTACCCGGAAGCCTGGCAGGTAAGCCTGGATAACCTGGCTAACAACAACCAACAGGTAAACGCTGAGATTTTGAACAGGGGCGTTCTGGAAGGTTATTTCCGGAGAGATGTAAACCTGCAACTGGTTACCAAGATCATCCTGGAGCAGTTCTTTATGATGATCAACCCAATGGTTTTTCCGCCGGATAAGTATGACTTAGCCGAAGTTTTCAGAAGCATCTATTTATACTATGTTCGCGGCATCTGTACCGAGCATGGCGGTAAAATGGCCGAAGAGTTCTTCGCAAAAAATACCCTATAACATAAAGGCCCGGGCAATAAGTCCGGGCCTTTTTTGTAAAGTATAAATCGGTTCTAGCTGATAGAAACACGCACCTTTTTAGTGTATTCGCGCAACGATGTTTTAAAATCCTCGCCGGTTTCTTGCATGTGGTTCAGGATCCAGATGGCAGCTAAAATATGTGTCAACTGCTCGCCTTCATCATCTCCATCTACTTCAATAGCTAAAGGCTGTTCGTCAATAATAGCTGCTTCGGCGGCCATTAACGCGTCTACTTCCTGTGTTTCTACTAATTTTTTTATGGCAGGTATTTTCATAATTAAGCGTCTAATTTATGGATAAGGGTTAGTACAGCTTCTTCTTTGCTGGCTGCTAACGTATCAACTAATTGACCATTTTTGAATACTGCAAAGAAAGGCAGGTTGGTAACACCGGCCATTTTACGGGCTTCCGGGCTGGTTTCAGCATTTACATCTACAAAGGTAATGCTGCCAAACTGCTCGTCGTCTGATAAGCGCTTAAATTTAGGCGAGAATAAACGGCAGTTACCGCACCAGTCAGCATAATATTTTACCAAAACTTTTTTGTTAGAGCTTACAATGCTCGCAAAATCACTATCTGTTGCTTTTATTACAGCCATGTTGTGTTGTTTTTATAATGCGTAATTCGTTCAATGACTAGTTATAACTCGTGTCAAAAGTAAATGTTTCAACTGAAACTCTGGTAATAGATATGATAGATTTAACTTATGAGTTTATAGTTTTAGACTATAATATTAGTTTGTTAGCAAGTCACTGGTAATCTGAAACTATAGTTATTAGTTTAAAGTTATAGTTTAGAATCAATTAAGGTGTTAGAATTACAGGATGTGGTAAAATGGATATTAAATTCTAGATGCCAATTTTGTATCTTTGCAGCCTATAAATAGAAAAACCCAATGTTAGATAAATTAGAAGCCATAAACCAGCGTTTTGAAGAGGTAAGCCAGTTGCTTATTCAGCCTGATGTGGTCAGCGACATGAAGAAATATAAGGCGCTGAACAAAGAGTATAAAGACCTTGATAAGATTGTTGTTGAATATAAGAAGTACCTGAACATCCTGAGCAACATCGACAACGCCAAGCAGGTGATTTCGACTGAAAAGGATGAAGATTTCAGGGAGATGGCCAAAGAAGAACTGGATGAGCTGATACCGCAGCGTGATGCAATGGAAGATGCTCTGAAAGAGTTACTGATACCAAAAGACCCGAACGACAGCAAGGATATTATAATGGAGATACGTGCTGGTGCTGGTGGCGATGAGGCTTCTATTTTTGCCGGCGACCTTTACCGTATGTACATCCGCTTTGCTGAAAAGATGGGCTGGCGTACCGAACTGATCGATGCCACAGAAGGTACATCGGGCGGTTACAAAGAAATTATAGTTGGTATGCAGGGTGAAGACGTGTATGGCAAACTGAAATTTGAGTCGGGTGTGCACCGCGTACAGCGCGTACCAGCCACCGAAACGCAGGGTCGTATCCATACGTCGGTAGCATCGGTGGTTGTATTGCCGGAGGTAGAAGAGTTTGACATTGAGCTTGACATGAACGATATCCGTAAGGATCTTTTCTGTTCTTCGGGCCCGGGTGGTCAGTCGGTAAACACGACGTACTCAGCTGTTCGTTTAACACACTTACCAACTGGCCTTGTCGCGCAGTGCCAGGACCAGAAATCGCAGTTAAAGAACTTTGATAAAGCATTGGCAGTACTTCGTTCGCGTATTTACGAGCAGGAACTCGCTAAGAAAAACGAAGAAGAAGGTGCACAGCGTAAGTCTATGGTTGGCGGCGGCGACCGCTCTGATAAGATCCGTACCTATAACTATCCGCAGGGTCGTGTTACTGATCACCGTATCGGTTACACAGTTTATAACTTACCTTCGGTAATGGATGGTGGTATTGAAAACTTTGTGGAAGAGCTTCGTATTGCAGAGAACGCCGAAAGACTGAAAGAAGGCGCTACTGCAGAATAATAGCTGTAACAGCTAAAGAGATATATAAAGGATGCAGGTTGGCAGATAGCCGTAACTGCATCCTTTTTTTATTGCTGAAGGTTTAATGGTTTAATTGTTAAATTGCTGAACGGTTGTCAACTATAATGATCTTCAACAATCAACAATCCAACAATTAAAACTTGAAATACCTGCTTGCCATATTGCCCCTGCTGTTTCTGCTCTCGATGTTTAGTTGCGAGCCGAAAGATGAGATAGTGACCACAGATCCGGGGGCTGTACTTGAGTTCTCGCAGGATACGGTGTTGTTCGATACTGTTTTTGTAACACAGGGCAGTGTAACCAAACGACTGAAAGTTTACAACCCAAACAAAAAGGCAGTTCGTATCAGCAACATTACACTGGCAGGCGCGGCGACTTCTCCTTATAACCTCATCATCAACGGCCAGGAAACCATAGTTCGTAACAACCTTGAGCTCCGCGGTAAAGACAGCCTGTACATACTGGTTAAAGTAAATATCAACCCCAACGATGCAAACCTGCCGTTCCTGGTATCTGACTCTATCCTTTTTGATACAAACGGGCAGCGCCAAACTATAAAGCTGGTAGCCTACGGGCAAAACGCAGTCTTCCACAGAAAAGAAACTATAGGCACCACCACATGGACCAGCGAGCTGCCGCATGTGCTGCTGGATACTGTTTTGTTACGAGAAGGCTCGACACTAACTATAAATAAAGGCGCGCGCATAGTGGCAGGTAGTAAAGGCGTGTTACTGGTGAATGGCACCCTAAACGTAAATGGTACCCCGGAAGAACGTGTTACCTTTAGCGGTTATCGTCGTGAGTCAGAATATGTACGGGCACCCGGCCAATGGGAAGGCATCCGGATACTGGCCAAAAGCAGCAACAACAGTATAAAGTACGCCGACATCCGAAATACGATCTACGGTTTGCGCATTGGTAACCCGGGTAAGTCTGGGACGCTGGTTGAAGGCTGTATTATCTCGAATGCTTTCCTGGATGGGATTATCGCTTTTACGTCTGATGTGCAGGTGGTAAATTCGCTGATCTATAATTGCGGGCAGTTTGGGTTCGGTGGTCTGGGAGGCGGTAACTATGAGGTGCTTTACTCCACTATCGTGAACTATAACAACTCGCTGGCGCGTCCAAACCCGGCTTTTGTAATAACCGATTACATTCCGGACACCGAGATAAAAGACAAACCAACAAGCCTGCGACTGATAAACACTATAGTTTACTCTGATGGCTATAGTTCGGAGGATGAGTTATTGCTGGATGCAGAGAACTCCGTAACTATGGAAATTGCCCACAACCTGCTGCGCACCGCCAAATATGCAGATGCCCTGAAAGGGAACGGGAATATCCTCAACAAAGAACCAAAATTTAAAGATCTCGGCAAGTATAATTTCAGGTTAGACACGCTGTCGCCGGCGAGCAATGCAGCCTGGGTTTTGCCAACTATAACCAAAGACATAACCGGCGCTACACGCCATGCTACTAACCCGGACATCGGGGCCTACGAACGAACGATAGACTGAGAGCAGTTAGAAAGTTAGAAAAGTGTAAGTTAGAAAGTAACTATATCTCATTTGCTTGGCTTATACTTCATTATGGGATCTTAAATGACCTACTTTATATTTGCTGGTGAAAACACAGCAAGGGCGTGAATTCATTAACTCTCTAACTCCTAAACTATAGCTCCTTTTCTAACTTTCTAACTTCCCAACTTTCTAACTATAAAAACTATGATCTGGCACCAGAAAGAGATACGATTACCGGCTGTGCAGCGAGGGTTTCATTTGATAACAGACCTGATAGAAGCACAACTGCCGGAACTGGAAGATATTAAAGTGGGTATAGCGCATGTATTTATAAAACACACGTCGGCAAGCTTAACTATAAATGAAGACGCAGACCCAACCGTACGCCAGGATTTTGAAAGCCACTTTAACCAGATGGTGCCCGAAAATGCCAGCTACTACCGCCACACTTCCGAAGGTCCTGATGATATGCCTGCGCATTTAAAAGCTGCTATTCTGGGGAGTTCAGTAACGGTACCTATCACAAACGGTAAGTTTAATTTAGGAACCTGGCAGGGCATTTATTTGTGCGAGCACCGCAACCATGCCTCCAAGCGTTGGATCGTGGTTACCCTGAACGGAAGCAACTAAGCCGCTACTTTATTATAGTTACCTTTTTGGTGATTACCCCTTCTGAGCTACTGATGCGGAGGTAATATAAGCCACTTGGCAGGCCTGTCGTTTTAAGTTCTGCTTTGCGGGTGGTCACTTCCTGGGTCATTATTACCTGGCCTGCCCTGTTCAGGAGCTCTACCTGGCGCAGCGTTACGTGAGCGGGTTGTTCTATGATGATATAGTTGGACGCCGGTACCGGGTAAACTGTCAGGTCATTTGGGGTAACTTCTATAAACTCTTCCCTGGTTTCAGTGCTGCTCATCTCGCTGTTGGCTATAGTTAAGCTAACCTTGTAAATGCCGGGCTTTTTGTAGGTAACTGACGGATTGCGCTCTGTAGAAGTTGCTGGGTTACCGCCTTCAAATTCCCAGAGCCATGAGCTTGGCTTAACCCCTATTGACCTATCTCTGAATTGCACCAGCTCACCAGCCTGTATCAAAGTATCTGTTTCAGCCTCAAATCTGGCTCGCAGGCCGCCGTTACAGGCTACCGAAGTTAACAGCTCGCTCCTCGACGAATTAAGTACCGCCTGCATATAAGCTATCTGGCCGTTGGTAAACAGGTTCATGCAGGCATCATCGCTATAGTCCATATAGTTTTGCCACATGTCGCCGTAAGGACCGTTTTCGCAGGAAACTATAGTTCCGGTGGGGCAATCGTAGTTTGGACTGTACTGGTTTGGCGTATCGTCTATGTAATCTGTGTCGGAGCAGGATTCGTTACCTGTTCCCCAGATGTGCTGCAGGCCGAGCCAGTGCCCGATCTCGTGGGTGGCGGTCCGGCCTTTGTTAAATTGTGACCTGAATGGGTTGTAAGGAGGTTCTCCAACGGTTTTGTAAAACAATACTACGCCATCATACTGCGACGAAGAGCCCATGCCCGGGAAAGTTGCCCAGCCTAGTATATCATTAGAAATATTGCCTACCCAGATGTTCAGGTACTGATTGCGGTCCCAGGCGGGTGCGCCGCCCCTGTCCTGCCGTTTAATGTTGTTATTGTTCGCGCTAAATGAGGTGCTGCTGGTCTGAGTACGGGTTATGCCATTTGTTAAGCTACCATCCGGAGCCGTAGAGGCCAGGCAGAACTCGATGCCGGCATCGCCTGCAAGATCAGCAAAATGTGTTGGTGTGTTTATCCTGTCAGCGTTTGTTCTCCGGAAATCAGCATTAAGCACTGCCAGCTGCGAGTGGATCTGCTCATCAGAAATGTTTTGCTCCGGAGTATTATAAACCACATGAAACACTACCGGGATAGAGATAAGGTCGGCTGCTTTGCGCATTTGCTGGCCCTGACGCTTCTGGCTTAGGTATTGCTGTGCGGCCTCTGTGGCTTGTTTCTGCTGCAATTTTATGCCGGGCTGTAGTTGCTCCAGTGTTTGCTGGTATAGTTCTGTTGCGCAGGTACGACTCTTTTGCTGGCTAAAGCCGGGCATAGCGACAAACAACAGTATAAACCACACAAGAGTAAAAAAGCGCATAAAAGCCGGGGAGTAAAGGTATAAGATATTGTACGCAGGCTAAACTACCAGGATCAGTGTAAAGATATTAAATTCTTGTGTATCTGGCTAACTATAAATGGATTACAAACTATAGGTTGGCCTGAATGCTATAGTGCAACGAATCCCCGAAGATCAGTTTCTGAACGCCCTCTACTTTATAGCTCTCAAGGCGACCACTTTGCGGACTTGCCTCTAATATGGCCTTGCGCTTAGAGTAGAAAAGCAGGTTCTGGTCCAGTAAGGTGGCTTCGAGGTATTGCACTTTCTTTTCCGGGCTTAATTGTAAGTGCAAGTATTCTACGGGAGCTTCAGCGTCTTTCTTTTTTGTGTAAGTTACGGCTGTGCTGCCATCAGGCAATTCCTGTTCTTCGCGGGTATAGTATTCGCGCAGGGTCGGCTTGCTGATATCGGCTTCTTCAAAAACGGTGAGTTCTTCGTCCCAGTTCAGGCTGTCTGCCTGAATGGTTTCGGTGGGCTCGTTCTCAGTTGTTACAGATTTAAGTACGGCAGGCTGCTTACGTTGCAGGCGCTGCTTTTCATACTGTATATAAGCTGTTACGTTATAGTAGTCGTCGGTGGCGGCGGTGCTACGCGGCACAGGCTGCTCGCAGGCTGCCAGCGCCAGAATCATACTCCCAAACAAAACTAAACTATAGTTTCTCACAAGTATTAATGCTTTATCAATGATACACCGGTCATCTCGGCTGGTTGCGGAATGTTCATCAACTCCAGTATGGTTGGTGCAATGTCGCCCAATTTGCCATTGTTCAGTTCACCCTTAAACGTATCGCTTACCAAAATGAATGGCACCAGGTTAGTGGTGTGGGCTGTATTTGGTGTGCCGTCTTCGTTTATCATGCAATCAGCGTTGCCGTGGTCAGCTATAACTATAGTATCATACCCATTTTCGAGGGCTGTAGTTACTACGGCGGCGGCACATTCGTCTACCACTTCGCAGGCTTTTACGGCAGCCTCAAACACGCCGGTGTGGCCTACCATATCCGGGTTAGCAAAATTAAGACACACAAAGTCGGCGCTCTTTTGTTTTAATTCAGGTACCAGTACATCGCGCAGGTCGTACGCGCTCATTTCCGGTTTAAGGTCGTACGTGGCTACTTTAGGTGATGGGCACATCAGGCGGCGCTCGCCTTTAAACTCGGTTTCGCGGCCACCCGAAAAAAAGAACGTAACGTGTGGGTATTTCTCGGTCTCGGCAATGCGTATCTGCGTTTTACCGGCTTTCTCGAGCACTTCGCCCAAGGTATTGTTCAGGTTATCTTTATCAAAAACAGATGCTACATTTTCAAATGTGTCATCGTAGTTGGTCATAGTAACGTAGTGCAGGTTCAGCTTGTGCATTTCCTGTTCCGGGAAGTCGCGCTGCGTTAATGCCTGTGTAATTTCGCGGCCACGGTCTGTTCTGAAGTTGAAGCAGATCACTACATCGCCATCTTTTATAGTTGCTACTGGCTGTCCGTTGCTATCTGTGCGAACTATAGGTTTGATGAATTCATCGGTAATACCATTGTTATAAGACTCCAGGATAGATCCGATAACGTTTGTTGAGTAGATGCCCTGGCCATTAACCATCATGTCGTAAGCCAGTTTTACACGCTCCCAGCGGTTGTCGCGGTCCATGGCGTAGTAGCGGCCAATTACTGAAGCTATAGTTCCTGTAGTGCGGTCTATGTGCTCGCTCAGCTCGTTCATATACTTTACGCCACCTTTCGGATCGGTATCGCGGCCATCTGTAAAGGCATGTATAAATACATCTTTCAAGCCTTCATCAAAAGCGGCAGTGCAAAGGGCTTTCAAATGCTCTATGTGCGAGTGCACGCCTCCATCCGAAACCAGGCCTATCAGGTGAACAGGCTTTTTGTTTTCTTTGGCATATTTAAAAGCATTGGCTAAAACAGGTCTGCTTCTCAGCTTATGCTCAGCTATTGTTTTGTTGATAAGGACAAGGTCCTGGTACACTACGCGGCCGGCACCAAGGTTCATGTGGCCCACTTCGGAGTTGCCCATCTGTCCGTTCGGTAAGCCCACGGCCTCGCCGGATGCCTGCAAGTGAGCATGCGGATATTTTGCTAAAATAGCGTCGTAGAAAGGTGTATTGGCTTTATTGATAGCCGAAACCGCTGGATTAGTGGCAATGCCCCACCCATCCAGGATCACTAAAAGTACCTGCTTGTTCATGCTACAAATATAACTATAATCTTGGTATGGCTGCTTAGTTTAACTGTACGTAACAAGTTCAGTATTTCATTTCGTGTGGTGCCAACTAAAGCAGGCAGGCTAGCTTATCTGGTAGCTAAAATTTTATATATCTTTTAAATACCGCTATCTTTAAAGCCCGAAAATTTGTACATTAGTTGGCATAGTTTTAGCTTATAACTGTGCAGAGTTACAAACAATATTTATGAAAAATCTAAAACAGTTTGCTGTAGTATTCTCTTTACTTTTAGTAGTCGTGTTTATGTCTGCTGGTCAGGCTGTGGCGCAGGGTGGTGTAATGGATGGTGTAAAGTCTGCTATGAAAGCCGGGTCTTCTAAAGATCTGTCGCGCAACTTCAGCAGTGTGGTTGAGCTAACGCTCGACGGCAAAGAAGCTACAAGTTACAGTAACACGCAGGCTGAGTTTGTGATGAAGAACTTTTTCAGCAAAAATGCACCTGTAGACTTTACTTACAGCCACCAGGGTTCGTCAGATAAAGGTCAGCAATACGCTATCGGTACCTATAGTTCAAAAGCCGGAAGCTATACCGTGCTGGTCCGTATGAAGGATTCTAAGATACAATCGATGAATTTTATAAAAGATTAACTATAAAGCGTATATTTTTACAAAGGCTCGGGGTTTATCCCGAGCCTTTTTTTATTTTTGCACTGTGAGACCTACATACCTGACCGAAAAAAGTATAAGCGATTTTATCGCGATGGCGCTTGCCGAGGATATCGGCGATGGCGACCATTCTTCGCTGGCTTCTATTCCGGGGGATGCGCAGAACCAGGCGCGCCTGCTCGTGAAAGGAGACGGCATACTGGCGGGCGTAGAGCTGGCCGGTTATATTTTTAATGCCGTAGACCCAACGCTG
This sequence comes from Pontibacter populi, assembly GCF_040278685.1. Taxonomy (NCBI): domain Bacteria; kingdom Pseudomonadati; phylum Bacteroidota; class Cytophagia; order Cytophagales; family Hymenobacteraceae; genus Pontibacter; species Pontibacter populi. The sequence continues at coordinate 70,419 of NZ_JBEOKT010000017.1, read as the reverse complement.
CAGGTAGAAGTGCTGATGCAGGATGGCGAAACTATAAAATATGGCGATGTAGCCCTTACCGTAAAAGGCAAAGCGCAAAGTATCCTTACCGCCGAGCGACTGGTACTTAACTGTATGCAGCGCATGAGCGGTATCGCCACGTACACGCATCATCTTACCGATTTGATTAAAGGCACTGGCGCTAAGCTGCTGGACACCCGCAAAACAACGCCTAACTTCCGGATAATGGAGAAATGGGCTGTTGTAATTGGTGGTGGGCATAACCACAGGTTCGGTTTGTTTGATATGATCATCCTGAAAGATAACCACGTGGATTATGCAGGCGGCATTAAAGAAGCTATAGTTGCTACCCAGCGTTACCTGCAGGAAAAAGGCAAAGACCTGCGCATAGAAGTAGAGACCCGCAACCTGGACGAAGTAAAGCAAGCAATAGAAACAGGCGGCATTCACAGAATTATGCTGGACAACATGACCCCGGAAATGATGCGCGAAGCTGTAGCTATGATTGGTGGTAAGTTTGAAACAGAAGCATCGGGTGGGATAACTGAAACAACTATAAGATCGGTAGCTGAGTGCGGGGTTGATTATATCTCGGTAGGTGCTTTAACACACTCCATCAAAAGTATTGACCTGAGCCTGAAGGCTTATAAACTATAATTTTGGCATCGCCCTGCAGCCAGAGAACAGAAGCAGAAGAAACAGCAGGGCAACAAAATCTGATTTTACAAGAATGCAACAACCAAACAGAGGTGGCTTTCGGGCACCACAAGGCCCGGCTCCCGGCACGATTCGGACCAAAAAGTACCAGTTAGATAAAGACATGTTTACCAAGGTAGCCCTTGGCAAGGTGTGGCGCCGCGAGTGGTGGTTCGCCATGATTCCATTTGTAGCACTTATGTTACCGGCCGTTTTCAGCTTTTCGTGGTGGTGGGTAGCAGCGGCAGTTATAGTTACCATCCTGTTTGTAGCTATCCGTTCGGCCCAGATAGTGGGTGTAACACGCGTGGAGCAGGGTAATGTGCTGTTCGAAAAAATGACCTACGAGATTGACTCACGCCAGATAATAATGAAGCGTAACGAGCGCGAAGGAATGACCATGACCTGGGACATGATAGAGAAGGCAGAGCGCAGCGGCGATGCCTTTTTGCTATGGTTGCAGCCTCCAACGGCCAGCCAGTTACCAGGCGGCTGGAAAGGATGGGTTGCGCGTACATTCCAGGCTCCGGTGTTTTTACACCTGCCTTACCGTATATTTGTAGGCGGCAACGACGTAAAGTTGATGGAAAGCCTGCTGCGCCGCAAAAACCTGCTGGCATAACAGTACAATAACCTTAGCTTTACCGGCTAACGTAAGTAATTATAGTATAAGATGTTGCCTGTATAGTTGCAGGCGCTATATCTATAGATAACGAATATAAACGTACAAAAATGAATAAGAACGTAATAGCAGTTTGTGCCGCAGTTTGCGGTTTGTTTATGGCTTCGTGCGATACTCCGAAAGACCTGAGACCAGGCGAAAAAGTATCGAATGACTATGTAGAGCCAGGTACACGCAGCACTTTCAACGTATCGGATGCCGGTAGTGCAGAAGTTGCTGAAGGTGGTGCTGTGCAGGGTAAAATTATTCATGAAGAAGTAATGCCAAACCATGATGCAGGCGCCAATACCATACAGCCAGTTGATAGCATTAACGAAGCTGCTGAGACAAATACACCTGCTGGTGCTATAAAGCCAGGCGTTACAAAGCCATAAGGATACCAGCATTTAAACAGGAAGGCCTGCCGTTCTTTGTAGCGGCAGGCCTTTCTTATAAATATAAACTATAGTTGTTAGATGCATTACCCTGGCTTCGGTTATCCGTATACCCACGATCAGATATTTTAGCCTATATTTGCAACTCAATTGCTACTATAATAAACTGCGATGGCTCAACCGGAACAAGAGTGGTTCAGTACCTGGTTCGACTCTCCTTACTACCATATTTTATATAATAACCGCGACGAGCAGGAAGCAGAGCAGTTTATGGATAAGTTGCTTGCCCACCTGCATCCCAAGCCGCACGAAAAGATATTAGACCTTGCCTGTGGCAAAGGCCGCCACTCGGTATACCTGAACCAGAAAGGCTACGACGTTACCGGTATAGATCTTTCAGCACAAAGTATAGATTATGCCAAGCAATTTGAAAACAGCCGCCTGCACTTTGCCGTGCACGACATGCGCGAAGTGTACGAGCCCGAGTCCTTCGATTTTATTCTGAACCTATTTACCAGTTTTGGCTATTTCGAGAACGAGACCGAGAATGTAGTAGCGCTGTGTGCAGTAGCTAAATCGCTGAAGCATGGTGGCAAACTGGTGATCGACTTTATGAATACCGACCTGACCATTGCCAACCTGGTAGCGGAAGAGAAGAAAGAAGTAGATGGTATAGAGTTTCATATACACAGGGGCGTAGAGAACGGCTTTATAGTTAAAACCATCCGGTTCTCTGATAATGGCGAAGATTACTGTTTTGAAGAAAGAGTGCGCGCGCTGCGCGAAGAAGATTTTTTAGAGTATTTCTCGATGGCACAACTACGCCTGGCAGAAGTATTCGGGGATTACGATTTGCAGCCATTCGACCCGGCAAAAAGCGAACGTATGATATTTGTTTTAAAGAAATAAGCGCACTGCATGTTTATAGCCATTCTGGTCCTGTTTTTTACAGTAGTGCTGTCCGGTTTCCTGGTTAAGCTTTTCCCACCGAACAATGTGCGCTGGCTTAAAATGGCCCTGGCCTTTAGCGGGGCTTACCTGTTTACCATAACTATAACCCACCTGCTACCCGATGTGCTACTCAGCAACAAAGAGCCGCATGTGGTAGGGTACTGGGTACTGGCCGGTTTCTTTTTGCAGCTAATCCTGGAGCTTTTCTCGCATGGCGTAGAGCACGGCCACATGCACACCCATACACATGACCACGACACAGACACCATTCCTTTCCTGTTACTGGGTTCTTTGTTTGTGCACTCCTTTTTAGAAGGCAGCATTCTGATCGATCAGGATTACAGGGATGCGGGACACATGCACCACCAGGGTAGCTTTTATTCTGTGTTGCTGGGTGTGGCATTACATCACGTTCCGGCGGCATTTGCTTTGATGTCGGTTTTGCTGTCGCGGGTGAAGAATTTTAAAAAGGCGTTCAGCTGGCTTTTGGTTTTTGCGGTTGGCTCACCGTTAGGTATCCTGGTAAGTAACTACCTGCTCTCGCATGAAGCGCCAGGTGGCATGGTCTATACTGCGCTTACAGGTTTAGTTGCCGGTAATTTCCTGCACATTTCCACCACCATCCTTTTCGAGACCAGCCCGGAGCACAGCTTTAACCGCAACAAGCTTATCGCTACGCTGCTTGGCCTGGTCCTCGCCCTGCTATCAGATCTTATCTAGAAGCTGTTTAGGGTTTATTTAACCTAGCATACACCCTTGCTGCGTGTTTTCGCCAACAAGATTAAAAGCCGGCCAATTGGATTGTTGGTTAAAATATCAATAATAGCTCGTTGTTACCGCAGAAACTATAAACCCTAAACAGGTTCCTACACATATAGCTATAGTTCTATAGTTGAGCTGATAATCTACTTTTGTGAATAGAAAAAATACCTTTGGGAACCGAAAAGCGGAATTAAATTACTGTGGAAAGGAGCGTTGCAACTAAAGCTTTAACAGTGTTGATCAATGCCGGGGCAGCATTACTATCGTCGCTCTCGTCTTCAGGGGTAAAGGCTTCTTTAAAATAAGCTAAAGGGCTGTCCAATACTTCCGCATCCAGCACAGACTTGTCTTTAACACGTGTAGTTGATGACTTTGGCTTGGCTTTAGAAGCAGACTTGGTAGCTGTATCGTTATCTATAGTTGTGTTAGTGTTCTGAGCGGTAGTATTGCCGTTGTTGGCGAATACCTCAGGGCATGGCATCGATAGCAACATAGCTACTATAGCTGCAGCAAAAATGAACCGTAAATGTTGCCATGCATTTCTCACACCCAAATGTATATTTTTTTTCTCTCATTTACAACAACTTGATTGTATATTTTAGAGAATGATTGTTTTTTTATTGTTAACGGAAGTTATTGTTGGGTAAGTATAGTTAAACCCATATTTATTTTTTCGCAGCAGATCTTATCACCTTCATCTTCACAGGTGCCACCCCTGAATCTATCATACCTACACGTCTGGCAGCAGCCCCCGAAAGATCAATTATACGTCCTCGTACAAATGGACCCCGATCCGTGATCTTAACCTTTACAGATTTATTGGTAGCCAGGTTGGTTACTTTTACTTTGGTGCCAAAAGGTAATTTTTTATGTGCTGCAGTAAGCTTGCCATGGCGGTATGGGTCTCCGTTTGCCATTTTGCGGCCTTGCAGCTTACGGCTGTAGTAAGATGCCTTTCCTTCTTCGGTATAACCTTTCTGGCCAAAGTTAGCTTTACTGCCAGCGCAGGATGCCAGGCTCAGGCATACTATAACTATAAGCAAATAAGTAAAAACAGACTGTAATCGTGTAATTCTGAAAAGCATAGATATTAAGCTGGTATAGCAGCCGGTGTATTGGCTAAAAATAAAGTGATCTCTTGTGTAATGCGACTGACTGGTATAGTTTCTAATGGGTGTTTGGTAGCAGGTAAAACGAGTAACCGGGCATTTGGCAGGCTGCGGTAAGCCGCTATAGTTTCTTCCAGCGTAACCATATTATCCAGGTCACCAACAGAAACCTGAACTGGCTGTTGTATTTGGGCCAGTGCATTCGGGGTAAGTAAAGGCTGTTTGCCCAGTTGCTGCATCATGGCTGCTGTTTTGTGCATTACCTGCTCCCATGGCTGTGGCGTGTGGCGCTTGTCAAGCACAGCGGCAAATTGCGGCACCTTCTCTTTTATCTTATCCGGGTTAAGCATTTTAACTTCTTTGGCAGCCGTTTCCTCAGACCATGCAAACTTAGTAGCCAGTGTAAAAACACTTTTAACATGATCAGGGTGTTGCTGCGCCAGGTATAACCCAACATAGCCGCCCATGCTATAGCCAAAGATATGCACTTGCTCCAGTTGCTGCTGATCTATAAAGTCCAGCACATTTTGCGCGAATAACTCTATACTATAGTTCTCATCAGGTAATGCGTTGCCTCCATGTCCGGCAAAATCTAAGGTATAAACGTTGTAGTTCTCTGCGAGCGCGTGCTTAAGTGGTTCGAGCGTAGAGGCTGCACCCAACGCACCGTGCAACAATAATAGATTTTCCACAGGGTTTATAGTTTGGCTTATAGTTAAAGGCTGAGGGTTATACTTTTACTGCTTGACCTGGTAATTATAGACCTGTACGGCTTGGGTCAGTTTATCTTTCTGGAACAGGTTAAACACCAGCTGCGCTCCTAATACACCAGCACCGGCATACAGCACCGGCGACACATTCAGCGACCCATCGGCAGTGCGCTGAGAGTTTGCTACGCCCAGTGCCATCAGGCCAGCTCCCAGAATAGTAACACCGGTTCCTATTATTCGTTCGCGCCTGTATTTTTGCAGTAATGTTAAACTGGCAGCATTGTCACTAAGGGCCATCTCCAGGTTTTCCTGGTTAAAGAGATATAATGGGCCGCCATCTTTAGAGAAATAATAAATACGTTTGCGACTGGTGCGCGGCATGCCATACCCGTATCCGTAACCATACGGCGAGTAACCATAGCTATCATATGTGGTGCGCGATGTGTAGAATTTCTCAATGCGTGGGCCTTCCAAAATGCGTTTGGCAAATGAATCGGAGCTGTTGCCAGGTTCTACGCGTGCATAATACCCGTCTTCGTTCTGGAAAGCGCTTATCATAGCAGGACTATAGCGTAGCGAATCGTCGAGCAAAAAATAGTTTGCCTTAAATAGCGGCGATTTGAGCTGTATCTTTCTAGCCTCCACTACCTGTCCGTCCTGAAGTTTAATAAAGAACGGTTTGGTGTTCTGTGCAAGGGCATCTAAGCCAGTTATAAGGCAAAGTGTAAGCAGCAGACAAAAGTATTTTTTCATAAGGATGTGCTGTTAACTAAAACTACTAACGAATATACGTAGCTAAAGTAATATGTTAGTTAAAAAGCAGGAGCAACATAATGGGCAGGCCGAGCAAACTCATATAAACCCATTTCATAAGCTGAGGCCTGTACTTGTTAGGCACCATGTTGCTTACAAACATAACCGCTATCAGCAAACACAGCAGGTATAAAAGTATAAAAACTACGGCTTTTACCCAATTGGGAACCACAGTGTTCTCTTCCTGCAGCTGGTTGCTCTCGCCAAGCCCTGATAACAGATAGCTAAGGCCCATATACACTACCACCTCAAACAGCAGAAAGTAAAACAACGATATCCAGAAACTAAGTTTACTGCGTTCCATTACAATGTTTTATAAAAGTGGTAGCTCTTAATATGAAATCCTTCCCGGAAATAGAACCTGTGCGCCGCGTTGTTAGAGGTATACGCATCCAGCATAATGGTCTGGCAATTCTCCTTTACGGCCAATTGTTGCATCCAGTCCGATAAGCGTTTGCCTAGTTCCTGCGATCTGTAAGCTACATCAACTATAAAGTTATCTATCTCCAGGTATTTGCCACTGTATAGTTTCGTGTTTATCCAGAAGCCCGATAAGCCTACGCATTTTTCATCTGTAAATATACCAACCATACGGTAACCGTTCGGCAGCATCTGGCTGAGCAGTTGGTTGTATTGTGCCGCGTCCATTGAAGGGTTCAGTTGCAGTATAAGGGCATGCTGCGCCAGCATTTCAGGCAATGTGATCAGTTCTCTGATAATAAAGCGAGACATAAAGGGGGGGCTGAGAATTTAACAGTTTTAAAGTACGAGCTTAACTATACAAGTTACTGAAATAGCCGGAATACTCTAATATAGCTATTTTCGGGGTTTAACGTTATATGCTGTAATTGTATAATTATTCAGAGGAATGCATAGCATAAGGCACAGTTTTTGAAACAATATACCCTATAACACCCGTTTAAAATACCAGATGATAGTAGGGATATGAGACTTTTAAGGAATATTGAATTAGATAAATATAATTTTACTGGAAATAAAAGCAAACGAAAGATCTATAGTATAGGCTATGAAGATCTTACGACGCTGATCTATTACCAGGATACGAAAAGTAAATTTACGTTAGTCGTTGCTAAGAACGACGACCCACCATTAATTCTGGAAAAGAAAATATCCAGAGCAGAAGCATTCAGATTAATGAACACCCGGCCTTAAGTGCCGGGTTTTTTTATGTCCATGCTTTTTATTCCCCTCTATTTTCAGCACCTCCACCTATAGTTATCAGGCTATTCACTTTTTATTTTGCACAGTACCTTGCGTTGCATAGTAGTGTGTTATATATTTGCATCAGCTTCTTTAGATAAGAAGATTAACGCGCAAAATAAAACTATGAAAAAAAGTATCATCAACAGCCTATTTGTAGCAAAGCGGGTGGCTGTAGCTATTGTTGTTACAGTAGCATTTAGTGTAAACAGTGCCTATGCACAGGTACAGAAAGACGTAACCAACAAACTGCACGAGTACCTGGGGGCACATCTGGTGCAGGGCACTTTTAGCGGTATCGTAACCGTAACCGAACACGGTAAGCCCGTTTACAGCCAGGGTTTCGGGATGGCCAACTATGCAGAGCAGTTGCCTAATGGGGCTGATGTAAAGTACAGGCTGGGTTCCATTTCTAAATCTTTTACAGCAGTACTGGTTATGCAGCTACAGGAACAGGGCAAGCTTAACGTACAGGACAACGTAAGCAAGTATTTGCCTGACTTCCCGAACGGCGATAAGATCACGCTGCATCATTTATTATCCAGCACCTCTGGCCTGCCCGATTTTGTGAACTTCTGGAAAGAGGTAAATACCAAACCAGCCACTATAACCGATATACTGGCCCTGGTGAAAGACAAGCCCTTAGAGTTTGAGCCTGGTACCAAATGGAAGTATAGCAGTACCGGTTTTGTAGTGCTGGCCCAGGTGATTGAGCAGGTAACTGGTAAACCTTATCAGAAAGTGCTGGCCCAACAGATACTAAAGCCACTTAAAATGCACAGTACCGGGGTAGAGTTCAGTAAGCCGGTTAACGGCCTGGCATTGGGCTACAACCACGACGGCCTGCACCGCAAACTGGCTAACCCGATAGATATGAGCTGGTGCCACGCCGCCGGAGCTATTTACAGCACTCCAACCGATATGGCGAAGTTCGATGCCGGGCTGACTGGAAATAAACTATTGAGCGACGCCTCTAAAAAGCAAATGTTTACTCCGGTAATGAAAGACTATGGCTATGGCTGGGTAATAGACTCGGTTGCAGGTCAGCAGCGTATTAGCCATAGTGGCGCAATTAATGGTTTTAAAGCAAACTTTATTCGGTTACCGGAAACCGGGATAACTATAACCATCCTGAGCAACTATGAGTCGCAGCAGGTAAATGGCCCGATCTCGAAAGATGTAACAGCTATAGTGCTCGGCGAGAAATACCAGGTGCCGGTAGTGCATAATATTACCCCACTTTCTGACTCGCAGCTGGCAGCTTATGTAGGCGAGTACCAGGTAGCACCAAAAGTTAGCTTTAAAGTAAAGTTAGAAGATGGGCAGTTGTTTGCCGAAGGCCCGAATAACGATGTGTTTCAAATGTTCCCGGAGGCAGAAGATAAATTCTTTTTGAAAGTTGCCCCTGCCCTGATCACATTTGAGAAAGATGCCGAAGGTAAAATAGCGAAAATGCTGATGCACCATGGCGGCAGAACCATGCCCGCCGCAAGAATCAACTAACCTATAACCAACTATAGACATGAAAAGCAGGGAGGCAACTTCCTGCTTTTTTGTTGTAATCGTAAGCATACCTATGACCGGAAAGAATAAATACTACACCATTGCTATAGTTGGCGCCATCGTTACGTTTCTGCTGCAGGTAATGTTTATGGTCGTTGTGGATCCTTATATAGCTGCTGTGCTATCTCCTTTTTACCCTGTCTGGATTGTGGTTTTTGTGATTGGCTGGCGCAAACAGCACCCGCGCAGGTAAAATTTACAACTATAAGCCGCTGCAGATTAGCTGTTTGAGTGAAATGATGGTGAATGATGGCACTATTTTAGCTTTTCTGATATTATAGTATAAAACAAAAGCCAAAGAAATAAAGAGTGCCTATGTCTGATCAGGAAATAATGACGGATGTAAATCATGTGCAGCACATGTTCCTGCACGTGGAAACCAGCGATGCGGTCTGCATCCTGAACGTAGCCGGCCATCCGTACCGCCTGCGTGAGTTAATTTACATGATGATCAATAACGGTTGCAGAATATCCCAAACCTCAGCCGACCAGTATAATACGTTCCCATACGACCAGGAAACTGTAGAAGTGCATGATTACATGACCTCTATTATTAAAGCGAAATTTATAAAGTAAGACCAACTATAAAAAAGAAGGGCTACTGATTCAGTAGCCCTTCTTTTTTATAGTTGTTTAATTTCGATCTCTTTCGGCCTGATGGCTGCACTGTGGTAAGGTAGCCTCACCTGTAGTTTCCCATCCTGGTAAACGGCCTCAATGTTACTAATATTTACTTGTGGTGGTATTACAAATACCCGGTTAAACATAGGTACTGTTAGTTCAGGATTATCCTGGCTGTGTAGCAAAGCGTAAATAGTAAGCTGGTTATTATGTACCATTACTTTAAACGACTCTGGTGTTACACTGGCAGCCCAAACTTCTATTACTGCGCCTTTTTTATATTTGGCCACAGTAACATTTGTCTCGCTGATGCCACCTGCAACCGTATTGAACAGGTTGAGGTGTTGCGCTACATTTTTCAGAAAATCATTATTGTTAATCAGGTTCATGTCCTTCCTCCTCTAATCTAATTCTTATATTATGTGTTGCAAACTGCGTGCCATACCTATAACATAAGAAGCTGAGTTAACTGTTTGTCATTATGGCTCAATAGCATCTGAATCTATAGTTGCGCGGGGCCATATTGGCAGCTTTCGGAAGCAATATAGTTCAATTTTGTGGTAAACCTAAACCGTTCCCGTAATAACTAAATATAACAACAGACACCCTTAAAAATTTGTTAGCGCAAGCCGCTACTCCAACACCTGAACAAGTAACTATAGTTTAAAAAACTGCTGATTTATTCTTTCCCAATTCCCACTCGTTTTTCCCAACTATGGAAATTTTAGTGTAATGTGGAAGCCATCAGATTTTTGCGTGATCAAAAAAAAATATAGATGACCTAACTGTATTGTTGTGTAATAAGCTGATAATCAATGTGAATTAATGGTTGTTAAACTGTAGCTCAGGGCAAAAATAATGTAGAAAAACTGTTTATAGCTAAGGAATATGGAATGGCATAGTTATTTCATTTTGGCTGGCAGTCAACACAATTACATGAAACAATTCTACATTACCCTTATTACTTTCCTGGTTTTTACAATCACTGCATCTGCCCAGGTTATCCTTCACCACGAAAATTTTACTCAAAATAGCCAGGGCGTTATAGCTGGAGTGTTTGCTGAGCCGGCGAACTCATGGGCAGGATCCAGTGCAATTCCAAGCACATTGGCGCAATCGTCAAAAGGGAACTATGCAAGAACTGCAGACGATGCTATATCAACAAAAAGCCTGTTCCTTAAATTCTCAACCATGGGTTATAGTAGTGCCGCCATCACATGGGAACAGTTCCGAAATCAATATAAACAAAATACACCGCTTATTGCTGTAGTTGAGCTTCAGTATAGTATAGGCGCTGGTGCCCGTACTACTTTTTACAGAACTACAAACAACACTAACGGCATCTGGAACAAAGTAAACAATGGTACGCCCATCGCACTGCCAGCTGCTATAATGGGTATGCCGGAAGTTACGCTTTACTGGAAGATCACTTACGATTTGAATAAAAATAACGAGACGGCTTACTACGCTATAGATGATGTAACTATAACAGGGACTCCGGAAGCAGGAATTTCTACATTCGATTGGTCTACCCGCCCGCTTGACGAAAACCCATTTACTGTCTCAGGTATCAATTCGGCTACACCTTACACCGTTGATGGCGTAACGATGCGCTGGTCTTCGGCTTTAAATACTGGCGTAACTTACGAGTTCGCTAAAGTGGACGATAAGACCTACAAGCCAGCTACTAAGTCGTTTTCGCTGGTACAGTTAAACAATGCTACCACAGCAGGCTCGGTTATTCAACTGGATCTTAATAAGCCTGTAGAAGACCTGACCTTCACTATTTTTGATGTGGATGTAGCCCTGAACCAGTTTACAGATAAACTAACTATAACAGGCTACAACAATGGTACACCTGTGCAGCTTGTAAAAAATAAAGTAAAGACCACCTCGAATAACAAGTTTGAAGCTGCGGCTTTAACAGGCCTGACTGCAACCGATAATACTTCCAGCGAAGGCGACATTACTGTTAGTTTCTCTAAACCGGTTACACGTGTCATAATTCAGTATAGCAACGCATCTGCTACACAAAACGCTAACGGCCGCCAAGGTATCGCTATTCATAATATCTCCTGGAGAAAAGAGCAGGTTATAACACCGCTTCCGGTAGAGTTAATATCATTTAAAGCGAAGAGCGAGCAAAACAAAGCAATACTTACATGGGTTACAGCCTCTGAAAAAGACAACGACAGGTTTGAAGTAGAGCGCAGCCAGGACGGAAAGAACTTCAGCAAGATTGGTGAGGTAGCAGGTAATGGCACCAGCAGTCGTAAACTAAACTATAGTTTCACTGATAACAGACCGGCAACAGGTGTAAACTATTATCGTTTGCGCCAGGTTGATTATGATGGCACTGCCGAGTTCTCTAAAACTATAGCTGTAAATTTTGCCGCACCAAAAGCCGGAGCCGCCATTGCACAGGTTTTCCCGACGGTAGCAACTGACCAGGTAACGATAGCCTTTACTCCTGCAGCTGGCACCACGGATGTAACTATAGTTGATGCAGCCGGGAAAACGGTAGCCACATTCGCCCGGTTAGCAGACCTTGAAAACGTAGTTCCGGTACGGCACCTGCAGACAGGAATTTACTTTGTTACGGTAACCAATGGCCAGGTGCGCGAAACATATCGATTCCTGAAAAAATAACTTATTGTCAGAAACTAATCTAATATACATAAGGAAAGCCCCGTCTATTTTAGGCGGGGTTTTTTTGTGCCCATACATTCATTAAACGGCTAAGCGTAGCGTTAGCAACTCAAATAAGTGCCCGTTATGGAAGATTTTTTTGCACTGTTTTTTAGGAGAATGATGGTAGCAAAGTAACATTTGTCCGTACAAGCTTTATCAGGGGAATACTTTGTTAAGATTGCGAGAAGGAGATAACATGCTTAAACTATACTACGAAACAGATGCCATGCGTGTAAGCTACGATAAAGAGCAACAGCTTGCTGTAGGTACCTGGAAAGGCTTTGTAACAAGTAAGGAATTGCGCAAAACAGCTCTTGACTCGCTGGAATTTGTAAATAAGCATAACATTACCCGCTGGCTTGCAGACCGTAGAAACATGAAAGCCATACGGCAGAAAGATCAGCAATGGACAGTCGAAAAGTTTATTCCCCAAATACTTGCCAGCCCTCTTCGTCGGATGGCTACTATTGTGTCTGATGACATCTTCAATAAAATGGCAATTGATAACATTTTTGAGCGTAGCAACGGGCTGAGTACAATTACACTGCGTGAGTTTGATAATGTAGAAGATGCCCTGGAGTGGCTTAAACAGCCTTTTGAGGATGAAATAGTCCGCAATGGACCCGGTTCTGCTTCCGCTGAAGCTTGAGCCGGCGACTAACATAAACACTACTTTTGCCTGCCTGTTGTCGGCTATAGTTCTGGCTCATTCCATCGCAGTTTTCTACGGAGCCGATTTATAGTTATTCCGTCGCTGCGGCTTTTAAAAATAACTATGTGCTAATCAGCACGTAGATTTTTATACACAAACAACTATAACTATGAAAAATTACGGACTACTAACTTTAGGACTTGCTGTTATATTGTCATCATGTAACGATCCGAAAGGGGATGTTGAAAACGATTCAATGCAAGAAGCAACAGAAGATACTGCTGTTGTGTATGATGATGCGCGTGGACGGGTGGAAGCCGATGGAGCCGAAATAAAGGATGTGGGTGAAGACTTTTGGGCAGACATTAACTGGGATGCTCCTGTTGTAGATGATCCGGAGTTAAAAACATCTGAGATCGAAGTTCGCGCTGAAAAAGAATACAACATTTATGGTTTAGATGATCGCCTGCTATTCGACACTGACAAAGCACAAATAAGGGCTGAAGGCGAAGAAAAGTTACAGCAGATAGTTAATGAAATTAAAGAGTTGCCACAGAACGGTCAGATCCGTATTTTCGGGCATGCCGATGCACGTGCCGGTAACGAGTATAACAAAGAGCTCTCGGCTGAGCGCGCCAATGCCGTAAAAGACTGGCTACAAAATAAAGGAGGTATTGCCGCTAACAGGTTGTCTATAGAAGCCATGGGCGAGACTGCACCTAGAGCAACAAACGAGACAGCCAGAGGGCGCCAGCTTAATCGCCGTGTTGCGATTGTGGTTGTTACCCGCGAATAGCGGCACAGTTCAAAAGCCTTTTTTATAAAACGGCAGTACAGCAAATTTATAAACGCGTTGATGGTTAAGGAAATACGGCCCTGAAAGACTTCGGTAATGTATAGGGCATTATACTTTGGTTTTTTAATCCAAATACAACGCAGGACGATAATAAAAAGGTGAGCTATAGTTCATTAAACAAAAGGCACAAGCTAAAACTTGTGCCTTTTGTTTTGCCTGCTTTATAGTTAAGTATTGCCTCAAAAGTAATCCGGTTTCTTTTTAGCTGTATTTATACTTTTGGCGTATCAATTACGCATAAGGGGCATTTAACCTGACCTTAAATTTAAATATACAACTATGAAAAAGACGATATTATACCTGGTGCTTGCTGTAACAGGCTTGGTAAGTGCCTGCAATACGGTAGATGAGAAAACGGAAGCTACCGTAGATGAAGCAACAGAAGCAACTGCCGATACAGCCGTTACTTTCCAGAATGATAATGCGCCCGACTCAGCAGCAGATGGAACTATAGTTGACGTGGATGCCAGCGGAGATGCAGACTGGAACAATTTAGACATCGCTACTGAAACCTGGGAAATGTTTAAAGTCGGTGATTTGGAAGTACGAAGTAACGAAGATTATAGTGTTTACTCTCTCGATGAAAACATCCTGTTTGATACCGACAAAGCCGTGATCAGGAAAGGCGCTGAGGAAGATCTTAAAGAGATCAGTAATTCTATAGCCGAGCGCAGCAAAAATGGCGCTGTGCGTGTGTATGGTTATACGGATGCCAGAGGCAGCGCCGGTTACAATAAACAACTGGCCGAACAACGTGCTGAAGCTGTAAAGAACTGGTTAGTAAAAAATGGCAACATCAACGCCTCCCGTATTTCTGTTCACCCTGTAGGAGAAGCCAAACCAACTGCCACCAACGAAACCGCCAAAGGCCGCCAGCAAAACCGCCGTGTAGAAATTGCCGTGCGTAATAGCTAAGCAAGTATAAAGTATAGTTAAAAGGCACCTGGGAGAGATTTCAGGTGCCTTTTTTGTATTATAGGTCAGACGCTAGCAGGAGCTGCGCACACTGCTAGGTCTTTACCGTATAAGGTTAGATGCAAAAGTTAGCAGCGTTAGAATCTGGCAAGTATTACCATATTTATACCCGTGGGAATAACAAAGAAACGCTTTTTAGGCATCCTGACAATTACCATCTTTTTCTGCAATTATACCGAAAGTATATAGTGCCGTTTGCTGACACTTTTTCCTATTGTTTGTTGCCGAACCATGTACACTTCTTAATAAGGGTAAAAGAAAAAGATGTGTTAATGTGGCATGAAGTTAAAGAAGACTCTGGTAAGCTCGTAAGTGTTGAACGTCAACTGGCACATCTACTAAATTCTTACACCAAAACTATAAATCACAAATATGAAAGAATTGGTAAGTTATTCCAGCATAGGTTTGGCAGAAAGGAAGTTACTTCAGAAGCTTATTTCAATCGACTTATTTACTATATCCATTTCAACCCACAGCATCACAGTCTTATAGAAGATTTTAGCGATTGGCCTTACTCATCTTACCACAGCCTACTCTCTAAAAGTAAAACAGCATTGCAGCGCGAAGAAGTTTTAGAATGGTTTGGTAGCAGAGATTGGTACAAGAAGTTTCATGAAGAAAACGCAGCCGACTTTGCAAGTATAGCCCCACTTATTGAAGAAGACGAAATATAAAAGACCTAGCAGCGTGCGCAGCTCCTGCTAGCGTCTGGGAATAACTCCAAAAGTTGATTTAAAGCGTAATAGGTATATGTGGAAAAATATATCTTTAGATTTAGTATCATTTTTGATACTCCTTTACGTACTTTAATCAAAAGAAAAGGCTGCCCTATCAGAGCAGCCCCTTTCTAAGATGCTGAAGTTGTCTACGCTTTGCGTAGAAATGGAACACGCCACCGTCCTTCTTGAAGACTTTCTTACCTTTTATGGTAATAAAACGTGTAAACACTTCAACATAATCAGGATGGTCTTTCAATGACGCCTTCTTCATGTCGGAAATGAATTAGGTTAGACATTACTAGCAGAGACCTTCTCTACAAGAACCTACTAAGCTGCAACTTGGTAGGTTTTTTTTACTCCATCCTTAGCGTTCCTTTGGTAAAAATTGAGTCTTTAAAGAAGAAGGAGGACAGTGAGTCCTCCTTCTTTAGTTATTTACGATCCGCAAGCTTCGCAAGCGTCCGGGTTGTCAAGTGAGCAGGCCATGTCATTTCTGTTCTGGTCCTGGTTGTAAACCGGCGACAGGGTTTCGGCGGCTTGTTTCTCAACTGTAAACTTAATGGCATCAACAGCGGCTTTGGTGCGCAGGTAATACATACCCGTTTTCAGGCCACGCTTCCACGCATGGAAGTGCATCGAAGTCAGCTTACCGAAGTTCACGTTCATTACGTGCAGGTTCAGCGACTGACTCTGGCAAATGTAAGCACCGCGGTCGGCACTCATATCAATTACCGTACGCTGGCTGATCTCCCATACTGTTTTATACAGGTCCTTTATGTTCTGCGGGATGTTCGGGATATCCTGTACCGAGCCGTTGGCTGCAATAATATCCTGCTTCATCTTATCATTCCACAGGCCAAGCGCGATCAGGTCTTTCAGCAGGTGCTTGTTAACCACCATAAACTCACCAGACAGTACGCGACGCAGGTAAATGTTAGAAGTATAAGGCTCAAACGATTCGTTGTTACCTAATATCTGGGCAGTAGAAGCAGTTGGCATAGGTGCTAATAACAGCGAGTTACGTACACCATGCTCCATTACTTCCTTACGAAGCTCTTCCCAGTCCCAACGACCTGACTTAGGCGTTACACCCCACATATCGAACTGGAACTGACCTTTTGATAATGGAGAGCCCGGGAATGTTTCGTAAGCACCATTCTTCTTTGCCAGGTCTTTAGAGGCCGTCATTGAAGCGTAGTAGATCGTCTCGAAGATATCTTCGTTCAGACGTTTCGCTTCTTCGCTCTCGAAAGGCATGCGTAGCGCTATAAAGGTATCAGCCAAACCCTGTACACCCAACCCAATAGGTCTGTGGCGCATGTTAGAGTTCTTGGCTTCAATTACCGGGTAATAGTTAATGTCGATAACCTTGTTCAGGTTAAGTGTAACATGGTAGGTTACATCAAACAACTTCTGGTGGTCGAATATCTTATGGTTGCCATTGTCTTTTACATAACGCGGCAGGGCCAGCGATGCAAGGTTACAAACAGCAACTTCGTTCTCGTCGGTGTACTCCATAATTTCGGTGCACAGGTTCGAGCTTTTTATAGTTCCAAGGTTCTGCTGGTTCGATTTGGCGTTAGCAGCATCTTTATACAGCATATATGGCGTACCTGTCTCAATCTGCGACTCCAGTATATGGAACCATAGATCCTGTGCTTTTACAGTTTTGCGGGCGCGGCCTTCACGCTCATACTTCTCGTACAGGCGCTCAAAGTCCTTACCCCAGCACTCAGCAAGGCCAGGTGCTTCATTCGGGCAGAACAGGCTCCAGTCACCGTTCTCTTCCACACGCTTCATGAACAGGTCTGGCGTCCACATGGCATAGAACAGGTCACGGGCGCGGTTCTCTTCTTTACCATGGTTCTTCTTCAGATCCAGGAAATCGAAGATATCGGCGTGCCA
This sequence comes from Pontibacter populi, assembly GCF_040278685.1. Classification (NCBI taxonomy): domain Bacteria; kingdom Pseudomonadati; phylum Bacteroidota; class Cytophagia; order Cytophagales; family Hymenobacteraceae; genus Pontibacter; species Pontibacter populi. Next base: position 53,119 of record NZ_JBEOKT010000017.1, on the reverse strand, counting down.
TGGCTCCAGGTAAATTGCGAAAGCGCCTTTACGCTTGCCACCACCCTGGTCTACATAACGGGCCGTATCGTTAAATACCTTCAGCATCGGGATGATACCATTCGATGTACCGTTTGTGCCTTTGATATAAGAACCTGTAGCACGCACGTTATGGATGCTCAGACCAATACCACCGGCACTCTGCGATATCTGCGCGCATTGCTTCAGGGTATCGTAAATTCCTGGTATGCTATCGTCCTTCATGGCCAGCAGGAAGCACGAAGACAACTGTGGCTTAGGCGTACCAGCATTGAAAAGTGTTGGCGTAGCATGTGTAAACCACTTCTCCGACATCAGGTTGTAAGTCTCGATAGCCGACTCGATATCTTCTTTGTGTATACCAACAGCTACACGCATCAGCATGTGCTGCGGGCGCTCTACAATCTTTCCATCTAAACGCAGCAGGTATGAACGCTCCAGTGTTTTGTAGCCGAAGTAGTCGTAGTTATAGTCGCGGTCGTAAATTATAGTTGAGTCAAGGGTAGCGGCATTTTTACGGATGATCTCATACACATCCTTAGAAAGCAGTGATGCATTTTCACCGGTTTTAGGGTCTGTGTAGGTATACAGGCGCTTCATGGTGTTGGAGAACGACTTGCTGGTAACCTTATGCAGGTTAGAGATCGCAATACGTGCTGCCAATACCGCATAATCCGGGTGCTTGGTAGTTAACGATGCAGCAGTCTCAGCAGCCAGGTTATCCAGCTCAACTGTAGTTACGCCATCGTAAATACCATCAATCACCTTTTTGGCAACTTCAATTGGCGATACATAATCAGCATGTAAGCCATAGCAAAGCTTCTCGATGCGAGCTGTGATCTTGTCGAATTTAACGGATTCGCGCCGGCCGTCTCTTTTAACTACTAACATAGTGTATACAATTAGCGGGATTCAAAAGCCCGGGTTATTAAACAGATATAGTGAAATGCTTCTGCCGGAGCAGATAGTATTAAATATTTAAAGTATAAGATACAGTCAGCTAATACGCGGAGTGGTATAAGCCGTTGCAATACAATAGTTTATAGGTAAAGCCAAATGCTTTTACTATATAGTAGGGATGGAATTCCCCGTTGGTGGCTCGGTGGCCAGCTTTGATACCGGTGCAGTTTTGCGGTCGCTTCTATACTTCAGCTACTGCCCGGTAAGTTGTGTAAGAGTATTTAAGTGGCATCCGGAGCGTTTATCTCCTTCGCCACTTAAATATAGTTGGTTTCTGATATTATTAAAAGTCTTCGTCCAGCGAAAAAACATTTTTATCCGATCCGCCCAGTACGCCGGCTTTCTGGTATTCGCCTACGCGTTTCTCGAAGAAGTTTGTCTTGCCTTGCAGCGAGATCATCTCCATAAAATCGAATGGGTTGGTAGCGTTGTAGATCTTGCTGTAACCAAGTGATATTAACAGGCGGTCTGCTACGAACTCGATGTACTGGCTCATCAGCTTTGCATTCATCCCGATCAGGTCAACCGGTAATGCATCTGTTACAAATTCCTGTTCTATAGCTACTGCGTCCTTTATAATGGCGTGAATGCGTTCTTCAGAAAGCTTGTTCTGCAGCATAGAGTATAGCAGGCAGGCAAAATCGCAATGCAGGCCTTCGTCACGGGATATCAGCTCGTTAGAGAATGTTAAGCCTGGCATTAAACCACGCTTCTTCATCCAGAATATAGAGCAGAACGAACCGGAGAAGAAAATACCCTCAACGGCAGCAAATGCTACCAGTCTTTCAACAAAGTCTTCGCTGTTTATCCATTTAAGCGCCCATTCACCTTTTTTCTTCACGCATGGTACTGTCTCCAGTGCATTGAACAGGTGGTCTTTCTCAGATTGCTTCTTTATATAAGTGTCTATCAGGAGCGAATAGGTTTCGGAGTGGATGTTCTCCATCATGATCTGGAAACCATAGAAACAACGCGCTTCCGGCAACTGCACTTCCTGCATAAAGTTTACAGCCAGGTTCTCGTTAACGATACCGTCTGATGCGGCAAAGAAAGCAAGTACGTGACTGATGAAATGGCGCTCGCCATCGTTCAGGTTATCCCAGTCTTTCAGGTCCTGGCTAAGGTCTATCTCTTCTGCAGTCCAAAAGCTGGCTTCAGCCTTTTTATACATCTGCCATACCTCATCATGCTGAATCGGGAACAGTACAAAGCGGTTTGGGTTTTCTTGTAATATTGGCTCCATAAGCTACTAAATGTTTTATTGGTTGAAGGGGTAAGCTAATCAGCTTAGAAAACACCCCATATTTACTTTTGTTTTCGACGGGTGCCCGGCAGGTACCCGATAGTATCGTGACTTCAAATATAGAGAATTGAACTTGAAACTAGGGGCTAAAGTTGTTCAATTTATGCACAAATAATTAACTGGCTGATGCTGTGTTATTTGTGTCGAAATCAACACGGTTATGCACATGCGTTATCACATATATTATCATATGATTATATTGGTATTTATCTAAAAGATGTGTTTTAAGTGCAATGTTCAGGCGCTCTATAGTGTTTAAACACGTTATCGTAAGCATAAAGTGAAATAAAAGTCCAAAAAGCATAATTAAATGCCTTGCCCAGGAGGTGACCCACGGAGAAATAAAAAATGCTTTGTGGAAAAGTGTGGAAAAGTATTTTTGATGCAACTGTCTGCCTGTTATATGGTTAAGGCTGTTTTAAAGATGTGCAAAAAGATGTCCCTGATATTTCAACATGGTTATCCACATTGTGTAATTGCTCTCTTTATTTAGATGAACAAATTAAGCAGCAAGCATTTGCAAATTAAATATTAGCGCCGTACTTTTGCAGACTAAATTTTAAACATACATTGAAGCTGATGTACGCAATTGTAGAAATCGCAGGTCAACAGACCAAAGTAGAGAGCGGTAAGTTTATCTACTCTAACAAGCTTTCCGGCAATGAAGGTGACGCCGTTGAGTTCGCCAATGTTCTTCTTACAGATGATAACGGTACACTAACCGTTGGTGCTCCATTCGTAAGCGGTGTTAAAGTGGTTGGTAAAATCCTTGGCAACGTGAGAGGCGAGAAAATCCGCATTTTCAAGAAGAAGAGAAGAAAAGGGTATAGAAAGTCTAGAGGACATCGTTCTGACTATACGAAAGTTCTTATCGAGAGCATTGGTTAAGAGTAAGAGGAAATTATCGTAGAAACTTTCAGGCCCAGGCCTGATTAAATAGTAAACAAAATGGCACACAAAAAAGGAGCTGGTAGTTCTAACAACGGTCGTGAGTCACATTCAAAACGACTAGGTGTTAAGATTTATGGTGGCCAGGAAATTATCGCTGGTAACATCATTGTAAGACAAAGAGGTACTGCACACCACCCAGGCAAAAACGTGGGTATGGGTAAAGACCACACTCTGTTCGCACTTATTGATGGCAAAGTAGAATTTAAGAAAAGCGTTAAGAATCGTTCTTACGTTTCTGTAATTCCTAACGTAGTAGCTGAGGCTTAATACGAAACTTTGCAGATGCAACAGAAAAGGGATGCCGGAAGGTATCCCTTTTTTATTTTGTAAGATGGTGAACTAGAGATTTTTAGTCTCGTATAATAGACTATAAAGAGTTATAGTTAATACAATTAAACTCTTTTAGGAAAAGGACACTTAATGTGTCCTTTTCTGCTTTTCAGACATTCCTGAGCAAGCCTGCAACTATAGTTATATACTAATGAAACATAATTGTGGCTTTTTGCGGATATGTGTAGTAACTTGCAGTTTCTTATCAAGAAAGACCGAGGGAATGGGCCCTGTGACGTCTTAGCAACCTTGACTAAACTTGGTGCTAACTCCCTTCCGGAAGCTCTTGCTGTCCGGAGAAGATAAGATAGACCTCCTTTCTCTGGGTGTCCTTTCTTGATAAGCAGTAGCAGTTTGCAAAGCGAGAAGACGGATACCAACATGAAGAACAACCATCCCATTTACAGTTTATTAAAGGAACGCGTGCTTGTGCTTGATGGCGCAATGGGCACCATGATCCAGCGTTATCAGCTATCAGAAGCCGATTTCCGTGGCGAGCGCTTTAAAGATCACCCATCTGACCTGAAAGGCAACAACGACCTGCTCTCCATTACCCGCCCGGATATCATCAAAGCCATTCATACTGAGTACCTGGAAGCTGGGGCTGATATTATTGAGACCAACACATTCAGTGGTACAACTATAGCTATGGCTGACTATAAGCTGGAGCATATCGTGTATGAACTCAACTATGAGTCGGCTAAAATTGCGCGGGAAGCTGCAGATGAAGTGGAAGCCAAAGATCCTTCGCATAAACGTTTTGTAGCCGGTGCTATCGGCCCGACAAACCGTACCGCTTCGCTTTCCCCGGATGTAAACAACCCTGGCTACCGAGCTATAACATTCGACCAACTGGTAGAGGCTTATTATGAGCAGGTGCGTGGTTTGGTAGATGGCGGCTCTGATCTGTTGCTGGTAGAAACTGTTTTTGATACGCTGAACTGTAAGGCTGCCCTTTTCGCGATACAGCAATTTGTAAATGATGGCGGTAAAGAGCTGCCAATTATGATATCCGGAACTATAACTGATGCCAGTGGCCGCACCTTGTCTGGCCAGACCGTAGAAGCCTTTTACAACTCTATCTCGCATGCGCCTATTCTAAGCATAGGCTTTAACTGTGCCTTAGGGGCGCGACAGCTAAAAACACACATACAGGAGCTTTCCCGCATTTCGGACTGTTACATCAGTGCTTATCCGAACGCCGGCTTGCCGAACGCCTTTGGCGGCTACGACGAAACTGCCCAGCAAATGGGAGCTATAGTTGAGGAATATCTGAAAGAAGGTCTGGTAAATATTTTGGGAGGTTGTTGTGGTACTACGCCAGTACACACCAAAGTAATTGCAGACTTAGTGCGAAAGTATAAACCGCACGTTCCTACCCCGGTTGCCCCACTCCCACGTTACAGCGGCCTCGAGCCCCTAACTATAACCCCCGAAAGCCTTTTTGTGAATGTCGGTGAACGTACCAATGTTACCGGCTCCAAAATGTTCTCCCGCCTTATCGTCAATGGTCAGTTTGAAGAAGCTTTGGCAGTTGCCCGTCAGCAGGTAGAAGGCGGTGCCCAGATCATCGATGTGAACATGGACGAAGGCATGCTTGACTCGGAGCAGGCCATGACAAACTTTCTCAACCTGATCGCCTCTGAACCGGATATTTCCAAACTTCCTATCATGATCGACTCTTCGAAGTGGAGTGTGATTGAGGCTGGATTGAAATGTGTACAAGGCAAATCTATAGTTAACTCCATCTCACTTAAAGAAGGTGAAGAAGCCTTTAAGAAATTAGCCCGTAAAGTGCGCCAGTATGGTGCCGCGGTGGTGGTGATGGCATTTGATGAGCAGGGCCAAGCCGATACCTTGGACCGCAGAAAAGAGATCTGCGAACGCTCTTACCGCATATTGGTTGATGAAGTAGGCTTCCCGCCGCAAGACATTATTTTTGACCCGAACATACTTGCCATTGCTACAGGAATAGAAGAACATAACAACTATGCAGTTGACTATATCGAAGTAGTAAAATGGATAAAAGCCAACCTGCCACATGCGCTTATAAGTGGTGGCGTAAGTAACCTGTCATTCTCGTTTAGGGGTAACGATGCCGTGCGTGAAGCGATGCACACCGTGTTTTTATACTATGCCGTGCAGGCTGGTATGGACATGGGTATTGTGAATGCCGGTATGCTGGGCGTGTACAGCGAAATACCAACCGAACTGCGCGACCTGATAGAAGATGTGATCTTTAACCGCCGCCCGGATGCAACTGAGAAGCTGGTAAACTATGCTGAAACTGTAAAAGGTAAAGGCAAGACTGCCGCTGCCGCTGATACCGCATGGCGCGATGCCCCGGTAAAAGAACGTCTGGAGCATGCATTGGTGCGCGGTATAGTTGATTTTATTGAAGAAGACACTGAGGAAGCCCGTCAGAAAGCTGCCAAAACGCTGGATGTTATTGAAGGTCCGCTGATGGCAGGTATGTCGGTGGTGGGTGATCTGTTCGGTGCCGGTAAGATGTTTTTGCCGCAGGTAGTGAAAAGTGCCCGCGTGATGAAGAAATCGGTGGCGTACCTGTTGCCGTTTATGGAAGCAGAGAAGCTAGCCGGTGATACGTCTAAATCTACAGCCGGGACCATACTTATGGCAACTGTAAAAGGCGACGTACACGATATTGGCAAAAACATTGTGGGTGTGGTGCTGGCTTGTAATAATTATGAAGTAATAGATCTGGGCGTGATGGTGCAGCTAGACAAGATCCTGTCTGAAGCCGAAGCGCATAATGTAGATATCATTGGCTTGAGCGGATTGATCACGCCATCGCTGGACGAGATGGTATATGTGGCGCAGGAAATGGAACGTCGTGGCATGAAGATTCCGCTACTGATTGGTGGGGCAACTACTTCGCGTGTACATACAGCTGTGAAAATTGCGCCTCAGTATAGCGGGCCGGTAGTGCATGTGCATGATGCTTCGCGAAGTGTAACTGTAGTGAGCAGTCTGTTGAGCAGTGAGCGCGATAGCTATATTGCCGAGATCAAAGCCGAATACGAAAAGCTGCGCGAAGACCACCTGAGTCGAACCAAAGACCGTGCATTTGCAACTATAGAAGAAGCCCGTGCCAACAAGTATAAAGTTGACTGGAACACCACCAAGCCAACCAAGCCAAGCTTTATTGGTAACAAAACATACACCAACTACCCGCTTTCCGAGATAGTTCCGTACATCGACTGGACACCATTCTTTCATGCTTGGGAGCTCAAGCGCCAATACCCGAAAATATTGACCGACCCTGAGTTAGGCATTGAAGCAACCAAACTGTTTAACGATGCCCAGCAAATGCTGCAGGAGATCGTGGATAAGCAATTACTGGAAGCGCGTGCTGTAGTTGGATTCTACCCAGCCAACGTGGAAGCAGACGATACCATTGAAGTATACGCCGATGATTCACGTGAAAACGTGCTGACGGAATTCCATACCTTAAGGCAGCAGGGCAAAAAAGGTGGTAATGTACCGAACATGGCTTTCTCAGATTTTGTGGCACCGAAAGAAACAGGCGTGCCCGATTACATTGGCGGCTTTGTGGTATCAGTTGGTTTTGGTATTGAGAGGCTTATTGAAAAGTACGAAGCGGATCACGATGATTATAAGGCTATTATGGTGAAAGCGCTGGCGGATAGACTTGCAGAAGCTTTTGCGGAACTGATGCATGCTAAAGTGCGCAGAGAACTGTGGGGTTATGAGCCAAATGAAAACCTGAGCAATGAAGATCTGATCAAGGAAAACTATAAAGGTATCCGCCCTGCGCCAGGTTACCCGGGCTGTCCGGATCATACTGAAAAGATCACCCTGTTTAATTTGCTGGATGCCGAAAGAACGTCCGGGGTTATACTTACCGAAAACCTGGCCATGTACCCAACAGCAGCCGTGAGTGGTCTATACTTCTCGCATCCGGAGTCAAAGTACTTTGGATTAGGTAAAATTGGTGAAGACCAGGTGGCTGACATTGCGCAGCGCAAAGGCATGCCGAAAGAAGAACTGGAACGCTGGCTGTCGCCGAACCTGAACTATGAGCCGAAGCCATTGGCGCAGCAGGCGGTGTAGTTAGTTATTTTATTCTGTTATTTCTCCTGCTGGTGCGAGCTTGTAGCTCGTGCCAAACTATATTAGAGTATGAAAGATACGAGCTACAAGCTCGCTCCAGCAACAAGCCGGCAGGCAAATCAACTTTTTAACAATTGAACCATCTAACAATTTACCATATAAATTGAAAGTAACAGACCACTTCAGAAACGCCAACGGGAAAACCCTGTTCACTTTTGAGATACTGCCTCCACTGAAAGGCGAGAACATGCGAATACTCTTTAACCATATCGACCCCTTAATGGAGTTTAAACCGCCATTTATTGATGTGACTTACCACCGGGAGGAGTATGTGTATAAGCAGCGCGAAAATGGCCTTTTAGAGAAAATTACTACACGCAAGCGCCCAGGCACGGTTGGTATTTGTGCGGCCATCCAAAACAACTATAAGGTAGATACAGTACCGCACCTTATTTGCGGAGGATTTAACAAAGAGGAAACAGAGAACGCCCTGATTGACCTTCATTTTCTCGGAATAGACAATGTACTGGTGCTGCGCGGCGACTGTGTGAAAAGCGAACAGCGTTTTGTGCCGGAGCCGGGAGGCCATCATTATGCAACAGAGCTTATCGGGCAGGTGGTTGATATGAACAACGGACGCTATTTAGATGATGAGCAAACCTACCACAACCCTACCGATTTCTGCATAGGTGTGGCAGGCTACCCCGAAAAACACTTTGAAGCACCTAACCAGAAATCGGACCTGCGCTGGTTGAAAAAGAAGGTGGAATTGGGTGCGGAATACATTGTAACCCAGATGTTCTTCGAAAACCAGAAGTATTTTGATTTTGTGAACCGCTGTCGCGAAGAAGGTATCACTGTACCGATCATTCCGGGGTTAAAACCGATGACTACTAAAACCCAGCTAACCTTACTGCCAAGCCTTTTCCATATTGAAGTGCCTTGTGATCTGGCCGATGCCATAGAAGACTGCCCGGATAATAAGGCAGCTGCACAGGTGGGTGTAGAGTGGGCCATCAAACAATCGAAAGAACTGATGGAATTTGGTGTGCCCTGCCTGCATTATTACTCTATGGGCAGATCAGAATCGGTTCGTAAAGTGGCCGAAGCCTTATTTTAAAAATAACACTCCTTACAAACAACTAAACTGCTTAAGGCCGGGGCAACTGCTCCGGCTTTTGAGTTTATAGTTGATCGGGCTTAAATATTTCGGCAATCATACAGCGCACGCTGCCACCACCGCATTGCTCTATCATGTGTATCGGGAAGTGTAACAGGTGGTCGTTATGTCTTTTAAGCTTTGCTAATTGATCATCTGAAAGCGAACGATAAGCTGCTTCAGACATGACAAGTATCGTCTCGTTTTGCTTGTTGCGCAACTGCAGCATGTTGCCTGCAAAATAATGGTGCGTCTGGTCAGCAGTTAGTTCGATGATCTCTTTCCCGGTGCTTTCTAGTTGCTGGCGTAAGTTATCCCTGTCTTTAGCATCCACCACCTCCAGGCCAACTATAGCATATGTATCACCAAGGCACATCATGACGTTAGTATGATAAATAAGCTCGGCAGTGGGGCCGTAGGCTTTAAAAGTTACCGGTTTGTAGTTTAACTTGTCGCAGAATTCCTGTAGCGGTTCCAACTCTGTTCTTGGCGATAAGGCGGCATAGGCAATTTTGTTTTTCCTGTCCAGGATCATGCTCCCTGTTCCTTCCAGGAATTTTGGTTCAGGCAGTTCCTCGAAGTACTCTAGTTTTAGATGGTCACGGTAACCATACTTCTCTTTCAGGAAATCAATAATATCCTGCCGGCGTTCCTGGCGGCGGTTGGCTGGGGCCATAGGGTAGGTAACCAACTGACCGGATTGGTGTGTGGAGAACCAGTTATTTGGGAAGATAGAATCCGGGGTGCTTGAGTTGTCCAGATCACGGATCACGTTAACCTCCACACCAACTTCCTGTAGTTGCTCCACCTTCTGCCTGAATTCCTGTAGCGCTCTTTCCTGCACTTCTTCAAGCGTTAAGCCTTCTGCCTGCTTCTGGAATTTGTTTGTCTCAGCTGCCAAAGGGTTGTAGCCAAAGTTTGTCGGCTCTATCATCAGGATGGTGTCAGTTGTCTGTTGCATGGCCAACTATAGTTGTGGAAAAACCGGCGATAAACTATAAAGCACAGGTTTACTTGGGCTGGCATCTAACTGCAGGCTGGTGATCTGTAGATTTAACAAGTATACCCCATCCACAATGTAGTTCGGCACATAGATGAGCTCGGTTATAGTAGCGCCGCAGCGGGTATTTTTAGGATATTGCCAGAACCCATGATGACATAAAAGTTTACCTTCGTCAAGTTCACGGTCTACGGAGGGCAGGTCTAAAAGCAAATGTTGCACACCTTTCTCAGCTAAATACTGGCCTATAGTTGGCTCTAGGTATGGCGGGTTGGTGCCGGAATAATGCCTGGTTAGCTTATCGTCGGAGTTAGGTATGGTGCGAACTATAACCGCTTCCGGTTTCAGGCCTTCCAGTTGTTTCTTTACATCATCCAGCAGTACCACCTCGTCGCCGTTCTCCTGTTTTTGCGGAGCTATAGTTATAAGCTGGGCTACAAACAGAAAGCGTTTCAGGCAATTATGGATGGTGGCATGTTCGTCTGCAGAAATATGACCATAGCACTCGGTGTGGGTGCCATTGCCGTGCGGGGTTATATGCACACGTTTATAGTTGGTGCTGCCGCCCTCTGCCACAGATCCTACAAAATCACCAACCCGGATCACATCAAACTGAACAGGTTCGGCCCAAAAACACTCCGGCTGTAGTTGCCTGTCGTGCAGCGGCATCGAAATATCCAGCGGTTGCAGCGGGTTAAAACTATAAGCCTGGTCGTGGTAGGTAATGGTAGCTTCCATAATTAACAAGTATAAGCGAAATTAAGCAAACCTGTCAACTATAAAAGATTAAAACGAACTATACTTCCAGCAGCCAGCGCACTGCCTCCTCCTCCGAAGCAAAGTCCTGGATCTGGTAAGATATTTCGCCGGCAGCGTCTGCCCTGGCCACTACTGAGGTGAGCGCCAGTTTCTTGAACAGGTTATCGGGCATTACGCGGGCCATTTTCTTTAGAGCAGTCTGGGAGAACAAACTATAGTAGGTATTAGAGAGCCAGTCTTTTGTGTCGGGGCCTAGGATAGAGACCTGCTGCGAGTTTACAAGAACGATTTCTGCATTCCTTTCAGCAATTACGTCGTGTGCCCGCATTGCTTCCATCATAAATTCTTTGTCGGTTAGCGGCCGCAACCATTCTGTTCTGATATAGGCGAGGCTTTCGTCAGCTTCGATCTTGAAGTTATCTGAACTATAAACTGTTGTAAGTTGAAGCAGCAACATGGAAAAGCATGATCAGGTGAGGGTGACTAGGTAAAAAGACATACGTTAACTGTAAAGTTATGTGCTAACTATAGTAAGGTTTAATGAGTTATAAACAGCTACTCCACAAACAGATCGAGCGTGATCTGGTCGGCTAGTAGTTTGCCTTTGTCAGTCAGGTATAATACCTCATCTTTTATAGTTGCCAGTTCTTTTTGCTGAAGTTGCTGCAGGTAAGATCGGTGCGTTGCCTCTATATCGTAACTATAATTGTCGCGCATTTTTGTTAGGTCGCAGCCCCATATGGTGCGTAGCGTGGTAAGCAGGTAATCGTTGGCCTGGTCTGCTAAGGTCAGATCTTCAGTTTCTGCAGGGATGATCTGCTGACTAATGGCTTCTGTATACTTGCGGTTATTAGCTACATTATACTGCCTGCTGTTGCCGTTAAAAGAATGCGCACTCGGGCCCACACCCAAATAATGCACGCCGCGCCAGTAATTGCTGTTGTGTTTCGACTCGTAGCCCGGTTTACAGAAATTGGATATCTCGTACTGCACAAAGCCATGCAGTGCCATTTGCTCTAACAATATCTCAAACTGCTGGGCAGTAAAATCATCCTCAGAAGGTATAAACTTACCTTTTTTGCTCCAGCGGCCCAGCGCCGTGTCAGGTTCTATAGTAAGGGCGTAGCAGGAAACATGTTGCACGTCTAGTGAGAAAAGCGTTTCCAGGTCCTGTAGCCAAATGCTGTGGTCAGGTGCCGGAATGCCATAGATAAGATCTACCGTAATGTTATCAAAACCGGCGGCCTGTGCATCTTTTACACATTGCAGGCTTTCGGTGGCGTTGTGGGCGCGGTTCATCATGCGCAGGTGTGGCTCATGAAACGACTGTAAACCTATACTTAACCGGTTTATACCTGCGGATTTCAGTTCCTGTAGTTTCTCCGGCGAAAGGTCGTCAGGGTTGGCTTCCAGGGTGATTTCTGCGTTATCAGCAACTATAAACAACGATCTTATAGTTTGCAGCAACAGCTCCAGTTCCTGCTGTGTAAGCAGTGATGGTGTGCCGCCACCAAAGTAAATCGTTTCTATAGTTTGGTCCTGCAGGTAATTCTGGCGCAGTTGCAGTTCACGGGCAATGGCATCTACTGTTGCCGACTTGTGCCCCATACTTGTACTGAAATGGAAATCGCAGTAATGGCAAGCCTGTTTGCAGAATGGGATATGTAGGTAAATTCCGGCCAAGAGTTATCTGGTTAAATTGCTGAGTTGTTAAATTGTTGATGAACTATAAATCTGTAATACAGAACCCGTTACCTTTGTGAGTATAATAAGGTATATAAGCCTGCTGGTTTAATAGGTTAACAATTTAGCCGTTAAACAATTCAACAATCAATTACACAAATGTATAAAATAGCTGCCGTAGTGTTGTGTTTGCTTTTGTGGGTGCCGTATGTGCACGCACAAAAACAGCCTGATGCGCCTTTGCAGCCCAAAATTATCCTTCGCGTTCATACTACTCCGGATGATGCTCCTCGGCTCCGGAACTATAGTTTCCAGGTTACTCACCCCGACTCAGCAGAAGCAAATAAAGAAGTAAAGTCGTTGGTTTATAAAATGCAGCAGGATGCCTATCTGCTTACTTCAGCGGATAGTTTATACCTGCGCAACGATACGCTTCACGTGAAACTATTCATTGGCGAAAGGTTTGAATATGCCAGCCTGCGGAACGGTAACCTAAGCGAAGGTATTCTGATCGAGTCTGGTTTCCGGGAGAAGTTTTACCGCAATGTGCCTTTTAAGCCAGCCGAATATGTAAAGCTGCAGCAACGCATACTGGATTATGCCGAACGTAACGGCTACCCTTTTGCCAGTGTGTGGCTGGATACGATAACTATAAAAGACAATAAGATTGAAGCTGCCCTGATGGTAGAAAAGGCTTTTATAGTTACCTACGACTCGGTGCAGGTGATGGGTGGCAGCAAAACGAAACCAAAGTTCCTGATGCGCTACCTGCAACTATACCCGGGCCAGCCATATAACCAGGAACAGATAGAAGCTACCCAGCGCATGCTTACTGCTTTGCCTTACATCAGAGTGACAAGGCCACCGCAGGTACGATTTGCCCGCGATAAAGCACGGGTTTATTATTTCCTGGAAGATCGGCAGTCGAACCAGATAGATGGTGTAGTTGGCTTTTTACCTGACCCCAGCCGCAGCGGCAATAAGCTCCTGATAACCGGCGAAGCCAACCTGAACATCCGGAACATACGCGGTACTGGCAAAAGCATAGGCCTGCAATGGCGGCGAGTAAATAAAGGCTCTGTTATACTTAATGGCGAGTACCTACACCCAAACCTGTTCGGTACGCCGTTCGAGCTGGGTACGCGTTTTAACTTGCTCAAACAGGATTCATCGTTTATAACCATACAACCGCGCCTGCAACTGGGCTACTATACCCTAAAGTATGGCAAGTTTAGTGTGTATGGCGAGTGGCGTAATTCCCGGATCTTAGGTGATGTTAGTACCCAAAGCCTTCGCAACCTCGACCTGGCTGATGCCCGCACCACTACTTATGGCTTTAATTACCTCTGGAACAACCTCGATGACTTTTACTTTCCGCGACGTGGCCGGTTAGTAGAACTGGAACTGGCAGCCGGCACCAAAACCCTGTTACGCAACGCCGACCTCGAGAAAAGCTTTTACGATACCCTGGATATGCGCACTACGCAACTGAGCCTGGGTATAAGGGCTGAGAACTTTTTCCGGTTAAGCAAGAACAGTGCTTTACTGGCCAGAATTGAAGGTAATGCCTTACTAAACGACCAGGTTTTCCTGAACGATATGTACCGGCTGGGTGGCCTTACTTCTATCCGCGGCTTCGACGATTATTTCTTCTATGCCTCTTCTTATGCCATCGGAACTATTGAGTATCGTTTGTTTACGGCTGCCGATTCGTATGTGCTGCTTTTCTACGACCAAGCCTACTACCGCAGCGATCTGGAAAAATCGGAGGCAAGTGGCTGGCCTTCGGGTTTGGGTGGCGGAATTAGTTTTAGTACAGGCGCAGGAATTTTTCAGTTAGTGTATTCCGTGGGACGATCTGAGCAACAGCCACTTTCGCTCAAGTACTCCAAAATACACTTCGGGATAACCAGTAAATTTTAACTTTTTTTGCCTTTTTTAGGTACAATCACTTGCAAGGTAAGATTTGATATACTACTTTTGTAACACAATAACAGTGCGGGATGGAGCAGTTGGTAGCTCGTTGGGCTCATAACCCAAAGGTCACAGGTTCGAGTCCTGTTCCCGCTACCTAAACAGAAGCCTGATTCAGAAATGAGTCAGGCTTTTTTGTTTTTATACTAATTGCTGGAAGTTAATCCTATACTTTCACTTAGCTCATTCTCATAGACTTAGGGTGCTTGCACACATATAAGTCATTTAATAAATTAGCTTTTCCAAGTTCTAAATGCTCCTTTCCTAACTAAACCTAAATACTATGTTTATGATAGAATGTCTTAAGGCTGGTGACTTAAAGGTAAACTCTGTCTTAAAGCAACTTGAAATAGCGGACGGTCAAATAATATATCCCTTCGATAAAATTAAAAATTCAGAATGGGGGTATGTATATGAAAAGTTTGTAGGGCAGATCTTAGAAAGTGAAGGCTTTAAAGTTACCTATAACGGGTTTAATGGTTTTACAGACGATGGAATAGATTTGATTGCTGAGAAAGGAAATGCTATAACTTTCATCCAATGCAAATATTTCCAAACCAAAAAACTTTCTAAAAGTCATATAAACGAAATACTTTTCAAGGCCTCAAAAAAACTATCGGAAGCTTACAGAGAAAAGGACAAACAGCTTGCCTTTGCTTTGGTAGTACACTGCACCGAGAGTAACTTCAGACGTACCCCGCTTAAAGAAGATCCAAACAAACAAGAATACCCTTGGCTACACTGCTTTAAAAGTCAGGACCGTAGATATCCTAATTTAAGAGTAGGTTTCAGGGAGATACCAATGCATACATAAGATTAACGACATAGCTAAAATGTCCATTTTAGCATAGAGAAGTAGCGTTTTGGAAGAAGTATCAATAAGACTGAGCCTGCGCGCTTTATAAAACATAATTAAACCTGAAGTTGCCATGTGTAATATGTTGATTATCAGATATTTTTAGTTATAACAGATTAAAATCCGTATATTACATATAGCAGACTTGCCAAGAGCTACTTTACCCTTCATATGGCAAGTATTTTTTCATAGATTGATTCCAGAACGGCACATATCTTAGCTTGTATCCGTTGCTTTGGGTTAATGCATCCCCCGTTGGTATGACTTCCCAAACCGCGAACGCTTCGAATAACGAAAGCGAAATACAACAACAGTACAACAAAATATTAGTCAAACTCCGGAGCACCGTCGCTAACCACAGAGCCGATTTTCCGCAACTTTCAACAGTCGAGAAGTTTTTGGATGTAGAATTCCCAGAAGCGAACAGAGACGAAGACTTTGTAAACAGGTTGGATGAAATATGCTCTTTCCTAAATAAGTTAAGCTCAGGTTCTTACATCATCCGTCACCTGCACCACTACTTGTGCGGGGATGTGGAGTTAGTCAAAAACAAAACTTTTCATTTGTTGAATGAGCACGATGATTACCTGATATTCCCAGGTTAGTACGAATCAGATTTCGTAATCGGTAATAAAGAACTTACATGGGCTTCATAGCTACGCTATAAGGGAAGTAAAGGCTGAGCTTGACATTACCTAAACACACATTTGTTAAATGTTAAATGGGAATTGGGTCAAGTAATGGTGTTTAGGCAAAGTCTGCAATGGCTGCTAAATCATTAAAGATATTGTTCGATAAATGAAGGTTATGTTCTACAACAAAGAAGCTTGATTCAGAAATGAGTCAGGCTTTTTTGTTTTCATTTTGGGTGGTACAACTATAATTTCCTGATTATCACTTATAAACTTGGTTTCCTACAGAAACTTTACCTTTTCTTAATATGCTAAAGCAGTGATATATTTTCTTCAATAAAGTACCTTTGCGGCATCAACCCTTAGTTACTTTTCATGAAGAGAATTCTACTCGCTTTCAGTATCTTACTGTCGGCAACGCTGCAGCTTGTGGCACAAACGGCCCCGCCAGCCAATTTATCGGGCAATGAGCTTAAAACCTGGCTCAAAACAAACTGGTATGATGGGAAACACAATAATTTAAGTTACAGTACGGCGCGTGGCAAGATGTATAATTACATCGACAACTACGACAATAAAGTGACCTGCGTGTATTCTGGCTACCAGGAAACGAAGGCATATAGCGAGTCGAATACCTCTACCACTATGTCTAACATTAACTGCGAGCATAGTATACCACAGTCCTGGTTTGGTAGCAGCACGCCAATGGTGTCAGATATCCATCATCTTTATCCGACTGTTATCCAGTGGAACAGCGACCGCGGCAGCGACCCATTCGCCGAGATACCGGATAACACAACCACCAAATGGATACGCGGAACAACTTCTCAGACTACTATTCCTGCCGCTAACATCAGCGAGTATAGCGAAGATACTAATTCGCAGTTTGAGCCCCGAGAAGACCATAAAGGCAACCTGGCCCGAACAGCTTTCTACTTTTATACCATGTACCCGACGCAGGCCGGTAACATTACCCGCCTGGCAGATATAAACACTCTATACCAGTGGCACCTGCAGGACCCGGTGGATGACCGTGAGCGTGAGCGTAACCGAAGAACAGAAATAGCACAGGGTAACCGTAACCCCTATATCGATTATCCGGAACTGGTAGCCAAGGCGTGGGGACTTACCCCTGTAAACTGCTCACCTGCTACCCAGCTAACAAGCCTTACAGCTGCTCAGAAAACAACTTCAACTATAACACTTAACTGGGCAAACGGCTCCGGCGACAGACGACTTATAGTTGTGAAAGAAGGAAGCGCAGCCAACCTGGCACCAACCGGATCTTATACCGGCATTAATTCTGATTTTACAGCAGCCACAGACCAGGGCAACGGCAACCGTATAGTTTACTATAACAGTGGCAGCTCCGTAACTATAACCGGCCTTAAGGCTAATACAGCTTACTATGTACAGGCTTTTGAGGCGTGTTCATCTGATAATACCTACAATACCACCAATGCGCCAACTATAACTGTAACCACTCCTGATTATGCATGTACCGGTGTGCCAACAGCTGTTACAGCAGTAACATCAGGTAGCGTTACACAAAGCGGCTTTAACCTGAGCTGGACAAACGGCTCTGGCGACGGCAGAATAGTTGTGGTAAGAAAAGGCGAGGCTCCGGCATTTAAGCCACAGGCGGGTATCACTTATAATGGGGCCTCGGCAAATTATGCCACAGCAACAACGCTTACTGATGGTAGCAAACTGATCTATAACGGTGCTGGCAATGAGGTGGTAGTGGCTGGTCTTGAGGCAGGTAGCCTTTACTTTGTACAGGTATTTGAAAGTTGCTCTAACGGCTACCAATACGAAACTGCTACCGCACCATCCTTAGCTGTTACAACCGCAGCTGCCAACAACCCGCCAACCGGCAATGGCAACGTAATAGCTATCCAGAATTTTAACGGAACAGCAAACGATGGCTGGGTAGTAACTTCAGGTTTCAGCAGCTCTACCATAAATACTGGCTTACCTGACGGACAACGGATAAAGACAGGTGCAAGCTTACAGGTATCTAATGCCACAAAAGAAGTTGTGTTAGCTGACGTTAATACTACTGGTAAACAGGATGTGTACTTTGAGCTCTATAATTCTTCCGTTTCAGTAACAACAGGCAATGGTTTTGATACCGGAGATTACCTGGAAGTATATGTAGCCCTGAATGGTGCTGATTTTTCAACCACACCAGACATTAAGATCACTGGAAATGCCAGCGATAATAATATTCGGTACGGCATGGATGGTACGGCAACAATAACTACAGCTGCAGGTACTCCGACAGAGAAAATATTTACAGAGAAACTTACTTCTCCAAATGTATTGGCTGCAGACAAAGCGCCATCAGTTCTTCGTGTAACTATACCAAATGGTACTACTTCAGTAAAGGCAAAGGTTAATATCAAAAATAATTCATCAAACGAAGTGTGGAATGTAGAAGACGTGGCTCTTTATGCAGCTGCTTCTGCTCCTGCTGATTGTGATGAGTTTACCCTGGAAGGGCATGCGGGCGAAGATAAAACGCTTTATGTTGGTCAGGCAGTAACTATAGGTGGTGCTGCTGTGGCTGGCTATACCTATAGCTGGTCCCCTGCAACCGGTTTATCTGACGCAACTCTAGCTAACCCAACCATTACATTTACTACGCCGGGTACTTATGTATATACACTTGCAGCAACCAAAGAAGGATGCGTATCTACAGACCAGGTAACACTTACAGTACAGGCTATTACGGCACCAACAGCAAATGATGTTACGATCTGCGCTGGCCAGACTGCTACTTTAACAGTAGCTAACGCAGTTGCAGAATTTACCTATAAATGGTATGATGCTGAAACAGCAGGGACACTATTGCATACAGGCGTTACCTATACTACATCTCAGCTTACTGCCACAACATCATATTACGTAGAGGCTGTTAATGCGGCAGGTGTAGCAAGTACCCGTACAAAAGCTACTGTTAATGTTGCTTCCGGAAATCCTGAGGCGGCTACTATAACTGGCCAGAATGTAGTTTGTCCCGGCGAAACAGTAACCTATACAGCGAATGCACAAAGTGGTATTACCAGCTATAGTTGGAGTGTGCCTGAAGGATGGACTATCGTTTCTGGTGGTAATACAGCGCAGTTAACTGTAGTTGCAGGCACTACAGCCGGTAATGTTAGTATAACAGTAGCCAATAACTGTGGCGGAAGCACTGCTACAGATCTGGCAGTAACTATAACGACACCAATTGCGGACAATACAATCAGCGAAGTGCAAACAATATGCGCTGGTCAGGCTCCGGCAACTATAAACGGCTCGGCTGCAACCGGCGGAAACGGAACTTACACCTACCAGTGGCAAACCAGCACTGATGGTACTAACTTTGTGCCTGCCGCAGGTGTTAATAACAGTCAGAACTATAGTGCAGGTGCTTTAAATGCAACCACGTACATCCGCAGAAAAGTAACGTCAGGTACATGCGGCGAAAGCATCAGTGCAGCTATCAAGATCACTGTAAATGCAGCTCCTGCCAAACCAACTATAAGCCAGCAGGCAAACCAGCTGACTGCAAGTGTGGCAGGCTCTGGTTATGAGTGGGCCAAAGATGGTGTAACTATAGCAGGTGCTACAACACAAACCATAACTATAACCGAGGCTGGCAGCTACACTGTGCGTGTGCAAAACGAAGCTGGTTGTTACTCTGTAATTTCGGATGCGGTGCAGGCAACAGTGCAGCCAACTGCCATCGAAGACGAAATAGCATCAGGTGTTATAGTAGCGCCAAACCCGGCCCGTGGTAAATTCAGCATCTCAACAGAGGTGCCGCTGCAGCAGGCCGAAGTAATTATTACAAACCTGTTGGGTAGTGTGGTGTATCGTGCTACTCTGCCGGTATTGCAGGATAAACTGGATGTGGACCTGAGCAGGCTTCCGGCTGGTTTATATGTAGTGCAATTGCAGGCAAAGCAGCTAAAAGTGGTGCGTAAAGTGCTTGTAACAAAATAACGTTATAAATTTATACTTACCGAAGGCCCTGCAGCTAACCTGCAGGGCCTTTTTGCGTTTATATGCTGTATGCCAGTTATTCTATTACCCTCTTACCTATACCTGGCGCTATTTAGTATCGTTTTTTAGAAAACAAACTGATTTTTAGCTTTATTATCTGTTGATAATGAGATTGTTAAGGTTGTGTGTCTTTTTTGGTTTAGCAACCTTTCTGCTAGTAGTTTGACAACAGCTATAACTTTTGATCTGATACCAGGCAGAAGGCCTAACACTTTGTTTAGCGGTATCTGCCAAAAAAATATACACTAACGTTGGCTGGCCATTGCCCGGGCAGTGGTACAGCTGGTAGTTCACCCTTTTAATACTGACTTGATGCGCTTACCTTTTATAAAGCACATATTCTATCCGCTGCTTTTCCTGTGTCTGTTGCTTGCTAATGTGGCAGTAGCACAGACTACCCCGTCGTGCCAGGTAACTATAGATGCGGAGGGTTCATCATCGCTGTGCCAGGGCGAATCGGTAATTTTGCGTGCCGTTTCATCAAACCAGATAAGCAGCTGGCAATGGTTCTTTAACAATGCTCCTATAACCGGGGCAACCGGGGCCACCATATCGGTCAGTGTTGCCGGCGATTATAGCGTTCAGGTCTCTGGGGCCACCTGCCAGACCACTACTTCAGCTGTATTTCCTGTAACAGTATCGCCAAAGCCAGCTAATCCGGGTTTCCTGGTAACGCCAACTACTACCCAATGTGCAGGTACACCACTCGCCTTTGAGGTAAATGCACCGCAACCAGACATTTTTTATACTTGGATTTTCGGGGACGGAAGCTCAGCAAAAGGCGATTCGGTTGGCCATACTTTTAACGATAAAGGCATAAACTTCGCGACCTATAATGTAAAAGTGCTGGCCACAAGCGCACAAGGTTGCCAATCCGATACCGTAACGCAGCAGGTACGTGTTGCCCGCATGCCCGAAGCAGCTTTCTCAGACTCTTCCAACTTCCAGACCTGTTTGCCAGATACTGTTGAAGATGACGAAATTGAAGTGTTTGCTTATATTGAGAACGGCACCGCAGAGCCCTACTTGTCAGATATCAGAACCTATATTGTGAATTGGGGAGATGGCGGACCGGATGTGCAGTATAGCCGTAACGAATTCCCGATCAGCAACCCGAGTGCCTACACCGAAGTTGGCGACTACCCGATAACGATAAGGGCTGTAGCCAGCAACGGCTGCGAATTTGTGTTTACTCAAAACTATAGTGTCAGCAAAGAACCCAAGGCTAATTTTATACTCAACAAACAGCCAGCCGCTACCCCATCGTCGTGTTTGCCGGTCATTGTTTCGTTGGGTGATAGCTCGACTGGTGGCGGTTTAACCTACAAATGGACCATACAACCAACCACAGGGTTTACCATAGAACACGGCGGCCTTGACCAGGATACGCTTGCCCTTTTGTTTACTGAAAGCGGCATTTACCAGATAGAACTGATCGTGGAGAATGGTTGCGACGATGACACCACTTCGCAGTCGGTTGTAGTTGGCTGGCCGCAAGTACAACTCCCTCCGGATACGGTTTCCTGCGGGCCGATAGACTTTAAATATACCACCGGCGCCATACCCGGGACCGGAAACGTATTTGTAGACCCGAACCTGGGCAGGATACAAAGTGCCGTCTGGACGGTAGTTGGACCAACAGGTGCAACGCGCACACTCAGTGGCCAAAACCAAACGATACGCTTTACTGAAGAAGGGGTGCACGAGGTCACGCTCGTCGTAGAGAACGAGTGCGGGTCTTCGGAAGAGCTTGCCGGTACCTTCCCAATGGTGCAGCGAATAACCGTGTTGCCCGTTCCGGAAGCGCCAACTATACAGGATATTACCGTTTGCAGTGGAGACTCAGTATTGCTGGAGCCATCCGGTGGCAGCGGCAACTATAACTTCTATGATGACCAGGGTACTCTTTTGCTGACAGGGCCAAACTTTACTACTACCAGCATCACACAGACTACCACTTTTAACATAGAGAGCATAGGCGAAGACCAGTGCCCGAGCGCCCGTGTCCCTGTTACAGTTACAGTTGTGCCACCGCTGGCAAACAATACCATACAAGGCGACCAGAGCCTTTGCCAGGGCGATGCACCTGCGCCTTTAACAGGAAGCACACCAACCGGAGGAACAGGTGGTGGCTACATTTACACCTGGCTGAGCAGTACATCGGGCCCGGATGCAGGGTTTGTGCCGGCAGCAGGTGTTAACAACGATGTAAACTATAATCCGCAGCCACTAAGCCAGCGCACATGGTTCCGCAGGTTAATATCGGTTGCCAGCTGCTCTCCGGACACCAGTAATGTTGTTTTGGTGAATGCCGTACCTAAAATTCAGAACAATACTATTTCAGAGTCGCAGGATATTTGTGCTGGCCAGACACCTGAGCCTCTGGTTGGTTCGCGGGTTACAGGCGGAGATGGAACAGGCTATACATTTAAGTGGCAGGTGAGCACCGAAGGTCCTGCAACAGGTTTTGTGGATGCGCCAGGCAACAACATTAGCGAGAACTATAGTCCGGGTGTACTTTCGCAGGCATCGTGGTTCAGGCGGGTGGTAACATCGGCAGGTTGCGTGGTTTTCTCGGAGCCTGTGATGATCGATATCGTTCCTCCTTTAGATAACAATACTATTTCTGCGGCGCAGACAGTATGTGCAGGCAGCACGCCAGCGCCGCTTACTGGCTCAGCGCCAACCGGCGGAACAGGCACATATACATACCTTTGGGAGAGCAGCATTACCAGTGCAACTACAGGTTTTGCAGCAGCAGCCGGTACCAACAACGGTCAAAGCTACACACCGGGCAACCTAAGCGTAAATACCTGGTTCCGGAGAACAGTAACATCAGAAGGTTGCGAAGCCGATGTGAGTGAAGCTATACTGATAACAGTAAATCAGGGCGTTGCCAACAACAGTGTTAGCGCACCACAAACTATATGCGCCGGCGAAGTACCGGAAGCATTAACTGGCTCAACACCGATTGGCGGCAGCGGCACCTATACGTATCTGTGGCAAAGCAGCATTTCAGGTCCGGACACAGGTTTTGGATCGGCGGCAGGCACAAATACCAATGCAAACTATACCCCGCAGGCACTTACACAAAATACATGGTTCAGGAGAGTGGTTGATTCGCAGGGATGTAAGTCTACTTCAGAGGCGATACTTATAACTGTAAACCCAAGGCCATCACCACCAATACTTACCGTGCGCGATGCTACTACCTGCCCGGGCGGATCAACGACCTTAACGGTACAGAACGCAAACGGCGGAATTTACCAGTGGTTTACAGATGCCACAGGCGGCGAACCGGTTTTTGAAGGAGCTATTTTCAAGACGCCAAACCTAACGCAGCCAACTACTTACTATGTGGAGGCTGTTAATACAAATGGCTGTTCGAGCGCAACCCGTACGTCTGTGAATGTAGCTATAGTTGACCCTGTAGCTGATGCCGGCCCGGATGCCACTATTATACAGGGTAGAACGATAGAGCTACGTGCAACCGGAGGAGATACCTACTTATGGGAACCCGCCATCGGCCTGAGCAACCCGAACATTGCCAACCCTGTTGCAAGACCAGATGTGACCACCACCTATAGGGTAACTGTGAGTACCGGAGAGGGCTGTACCGCCACCGACGAAGTAACTATAACAGTTATTCCTGCCCTTGTAATACCGAATGCGTTTACGCCTAACCGCGACAATGTGAATGAGCTCTGGGAGATCAAGAACATCGAGAACTACCCGGATGTGCGCGTGGAGATATTTAACCGCTGGGGCAACCTGGTGTTTACTTCTAATGGCTATGGCAAACCCTGGGACGGCACCTTTAACGGCGAAGAACTGCCGGTAGCAACTTACTATTACATGATCTTCCTGAACAGGTCTGAAGAACCTATTTCGGGCAACGTTACCATTATCCGCTAACTATGAAAAAGCTATACCTATACCTGCTGTTGATTTTTGGGGTGATGTGTGTGCAGGAAGCAGCCGCGCAGCAACGACCGCAGTATAGCCAGTACATGCTAAACAACTATATTCTGAACCCTGCCATTACCGGTATCGAGAACTATGCCGACATACGCATAAGCAACCGCCGGCAATGGGTTGGGTTAGATGGCGCTCCCGTTACCTATTACCTGACAGCCCATACACCACTAAACAAAGGGGCCGGAAGCACGCAATACCACAGGGCACTTGCACACCATGGCATAGGCGCTACTTTCCATACTGATAAAACAGGCCCGCTGCGCCGCACCGGAGTGTCTTTTTCGTATGCCTACCATTTGCCTGTAACCAACTCCATAAATGTTTCAGGAGGTACTTCTGTAGGCATTATCCGGAACAGTATAAACGCCAACGACCTGGAGTTCGGTAACAACAACGACCCGCTGGTTGGTGGCGGTGGTCTGAACAACAACGTAGTAGACCTTAACCTGGGCCTTTGGATCTATTCGCGTAATTTCTCTATTGGAGTGGCCGGCGCACAGCTACTAGAGAATGTGGGTAGCTTTACAGCTGCTGAAGAAGAGCGAGCCGCCCTGGACCTGCAACGTCATTATTTTGCTACTGCCAGCTTCCGCTTCGAGCCTACGGCTACTTTAGATGTGATCCCATCTGTGATGGTGAAAATGGCAAGCCCAAGCCCGACCTCAGTTGATGTAAGCTTACGAACTATATATGATGAACGATTCTGGGTAGGAGCAGCTTACCGCCACAACGACGCTATAGTTGGGATGGTAGGGGTGTATGTGAGCCCGCTGCTGGATATTTCGTACTCTTATGATGCCACAACTTCTAACCTGAACCAGGTAAGTGCCGGCACACACGAGGTAGTGGTTGGCTTTAAATTACTTAATAACAGACGAGTACTTTGTCCGCAATGGATATGGTAGAATGCCCGTAAATTACAACTATAGATTAACTATGGCGCAGCGCAGGTTGCGCCTTTTTATTTGACTTCTCTACTGCCAGATCAGCCCTTTCAATTGTACACTTCTTACGGGCTATGATTGATTAAATTCTACGATTTTTATAATATTCATTATCAGTAAGTTTGGCTGTATTTATAATTTTCTTATATTAGTGTACATCTATGTACACTGATTACTGGTGTGTTATATTATAATGATTGCTTAATTTTGCATTTATCTAATATAATTACCAGCCTATGAACGATATTTGAAAATTGGATGTAACTTTCTGAAAACAAGCACCTGAAGGAAAAGATCTGATGTGCTGCGAGGTAAAATCATGCTAAATGGTAAGCCCCGGTAACACAGAATATGGAAGTTCGCAAGTGCTGTTAAAATACAATCTATCTACAAACTTAATCAGTCCTATTGTAAAACATTTACTTTTTACTAAATGGGGAGCTCAGTAAAGAAGGTACTACTGCTTGCGGTAGTCTTCTTCAGTGTTATTGCCAGTGCTTTGGCGCAGGGCCTGTCGTTGGGTTCTGCTGCTGCGTTTAACATACTTGCCAGTAAAAAAATTGAGAACAATGGTAGCACTATTGTTCAGGGAAATGTGGGCGTTGGTACAGGTGCTCAGCTTACCGGCTTTGCGTCCGGTAGCATTAAAGGTGTTACACACATCAACAATTCCGTTTCGCTTACGGCTCTCTCCGATCTTTCGGCAGCTTATAATACCTATTCTCAAAGGCCTGCTACCCAAACGCTTCCAAATACTTTCGGTGACCAGCTTTTTACGGCCGGTGTCTACAAAATAAATGGTTCGGCAGTTATCTCAGGCCCTATAGTGCTGGATGCCAACTATAACCCGAATGCTACCTTTATTTTCCAGATCAGCAGCAGCTTGCAGGTTAATGATAACGTTACTATTGCCCTGATTAATGGCGCTAAGGTAGATAATGTGCTATGGCTGGTTAGCCAGGATGCAACTATAGGCGCTGGTGCTTACTTTAAAGGAAACCTGGTTGCCAAAAGAACGATACGGGTACAGGATGATGCCGCCGTGCTTGGCCGTGTAATGAGCATAAACGATGTGGTGTACCTGAGCAATAACATCCTGTCGTTGCCAACCGACCTTACCATTGCAAAAACCAAAGTTGCAGCTTCTCCATCTCAGAAATATGCTGTAGGCGATACCGTTATCTTTAAAATAGAAGTGAAGAACCTGGGTCCGGTTGACGATGAGTCGGTGATGATACGTGATGTACTGCCTGCAGGTCTTAGCTATATCTCCTCTACTTCTTCAAAAGCAGGTACTTCGTATGAGCCAACCTTTGGTCTCTGGATTTTAGACCAGCTGAAAGTGGGTGAGGTACAGACGCTAACTATAAAAGCCCGCACAACTATGGCTGGCTACATCGTGAACACGGCAACAGTTGCCGGCTCTACGGTGGATGAGAACCTGACCAACAATAAGTCGGATGCTGATATTTGCGTGGTGCTTTCGGATGCCGGGCAAATACAAGGGCCAACAGCTGTTTGCGCAGGTAGTACCAATACTTATAACATAAAGCAGATCGCCGGTGCCACCTATACCTGGTCTATGCCATCGGACTGGACGATAACTGCCGGAAGCAGAAACTCTTCTGAGATAACAGTAAAGATCGGGAATACGGCAGGTACCATTTCGGTAACGGTAAACAACATCTGCGGCGCCAGCCCTCCAAGCAGGCTAACGGTAGAGGTTGTAAAAGATGTGCCACCAAAACCAGGGCCAATAAGCGGTACGCTGGAGCTATGTTCCGGAAAATCAACTACCTATAGTATAGCGCCTGTGCCAGGGGCAATCGGTTATCGCTGGACACTGCCAACCGGCTGGACCATGGTAAAAGACAACGGAACATCTATAGTTGTAACTACCGACGGCGACGCCACTAAAAAAATACTAAGCGTATCGGCATATAACATTTGCGGCGACGGTGAGCCAAGTATTTTAGAGGTTACACCGGTGCTGAAAGTGCCAAATAAACCAGGGGCCATCAGTGGCCCTTCTGCCGTTTGTTCTACCGTAGCATCTGCCATCTACAAAATCACAAACGTACCAAACGCAAGTAGCTATGCCTGGACAGTGCCAGCCGGCTGGACCATACTGAGTGGTCAGGGAACATCAACCATAACTGTAAAGCCAACGGCACAGGCCGGCGATGTAACTGTAAAAGCCATAAACGATTGCGGCGAAAGCGAAGAACAAAAACTAACTGTAACTCCGGTTGATAATCCGCCACTGGCGCCGGGAGCTATAAAAGGAACCGATGCGGTTTGCGTGAGCACAGCAGGCAATGTATATAGTATAGACCCTGTTACAAATGCAAAAGGCTATACCTGGACCGTGCCCGCAGGCTGGACTATAGTTAGTGGACAAAACACACCAACTATAACTGTAACTGCCGGTATGAGCGGTGGTAAAATAACAGTAGTTGCCCTTAACGATTGCGGTTCAAATGGTAGCAGCTCTAAAGATGTACAGATAACAGCTACTGCACCGACTGCGCCAACAGCTATAAAAGGAACGCCTTATGGTTGTGCTACCCAGACTGCAACGTATAGTATAGATCCGGTAGCTGGTGCGCAAAGCTACACGTGGGCAGTACCAACCGGCTGGACTATCACTTCAGGACAAGGCTCTACAACTATAACCGTAAAAGTAGGAACAGGGTCAGGCACGATCACAGTAAAAGCGGTAGGTACCTGCGGCGAAAGCCCTGCTAAGACCCTGAATGTTCAGCCTCAGGTAACACTGCCAGCTGCGCCAGCTTCTATTACTGGTCCGGATGAAGTTTGTCTGAACCAGGCAGGATTAAACTATAGCGTAACTGCAGTAACTGGTGTTACCAGCTACACCTGGACAGTGCCGACTGGATGGACGATCGTTTCTGGTCAGGGCACCACAACTATAAACGTAACAGCAGGCGCTGCGGCAGGGAATATTACTGTAACAGCGACCAACGACTGCGGAACCAGTGCGGCAACTATAAAAGCAGTAAAAGTATCTACAGCTGCTCCTGCAAATCCGGGGGCAATTGCAGGGTCATCTACTGTATGTACTTCTCAGGGAAATTTAACTTATAGTATAGCCGATGTGGCAGGCGCGACATCTTATGAGTGGAACGCTCCGGGCTGGACTATAGTCTCTGGTCAGGGTACTACAAAGATCACA
Organism: Pontibacter populi; assembly: GCF_040278685.1. Lineage (NCBI taxonomy): Bacteria > Pseudomonadati > Bacteroidota > Cytophagia > Cytophagales > Hymenobacteraceae > Pontibacter > Pontibacter populi. The sequence continues at coordinate 25,228 of NZ_JBEOKT010000017.1, read as the reverse complement.
GTAACGGCTGGAACAGCCAATACAACTATAAAAGTAACAGCTAAAAATGCCTGTGGTGTTACAAGCAGCAGTACCAAACTGGTTCAGGTTACCAACGAGGTTCCGGCAGCTCCGGGAGCTATAAAAGGTACTCCTTATGGTTGCGCAAATCTTAATGCGACTTATACCATTGATCCTGTAAATGGTGCTGAAAGCTATACCTGGACAGTGCCTGCTGGGTGGGTAATCCAAAGTGGCCAGGGGACGACCAGTATCACCGTAAAAGCAAGCTCAACAGCAGGCACGATCTCCGTAAAAGCAAAAGGCACTTGCGGCGATGGTCCGGCAACAACTTTAAATGTTCAGCCTCAGGTAACACTGCCAACCGCACCGGCAGCTATCAACGGTCCTGATGAAGTTTGTGCCAGCCAGGCAGGAGTTGCGTATAGTGTGGCTGCTATAACAGGCGTATCAACTTACACCTGGGCCGTGCCAACCGGCTGGACTATAGTTAGCGGGCAGGGTACAACTATCATCACCGTAAATGCAGGCACTACGGCAGGAAACATATCAGTAACAGCAACCAACGACTGCGGAACCAGCGCAGCCAAAACCAAAGCAGTAAAAGTATCTACAGAAGCGCCGGCAAACCCGGGCGCGATCAGCGGTATTGCAACAGCATGTAAAAACCAGGGCAGCCTGACCTATAGTATCTCAGCAGTGGCGGGAGCAACATCTTATACCTGGACTGCACCGGGCTGGACAATCGTTTCGGGTCAGGGAACTACAAGCATTACCGTTACAGCAGGAACAGCAAATACAACTATAACCGTGACCGCTAAAAATGCATGTGGCAACGCAAGCAGCAGCACAAAAGCAGTGCAGGTTACGGACCAGCTTCCGGCAGCACCAACTGCTATTAAAGGCACGGCTTATGGTTGCGCTACCCAAACAGCTACTTACACCATAGATCCGGTAGCCGGAGCACAGGGCTATACCTGGTCCGTACCAACTGGCTGGACGATCACTTCAGGACAGGGTACTACCACTATAACTGTTAAACTAACTTCAGAACCAGGCACAATATCCGTAAAAGCAAAAGGCGGCTGCGGCGACGGTCCGGCAACTTCCCTGAATGTGCAGCCACAGGTAACCTTACCAACTGCGCCGGCAGAAATTACTGGTCCGGATGAAGTATGTAAAAACCAGGCAGGATTAACTTATAGTATAGCCGCTATCACAGGAGTAACCAACTATACCTGGACTGTTCCGACAGGCTGGACTATCGTTTCTGGTCAGGGCACTACAACTATAAAAGTAACAGCGGGCGCTTCAGCAGGCAACATCACAGTAAAAGCTACCAACGATTGTGGCACCAGCGCGGCAACTATAAAAGCAGTAAAAGTTTCTACAGAAGCGCCATCGGCTCCGGGAGCCATAACAGGCCCGGCAACAGTCTGCGGGAACCAAGCGAACTTAACTTATAGTATTGCAGCGGTAGCAGGTGCAACATCTTACGAGTGGAGCGCACCAGGCTGGACTATAGTTAGCGGCCAGGGTACAACAAGTGTGGTACTTACAGCAGGTGCAACCGGAACAACTATTTCCGTTATCGCGAAAAATGCCTGCGGCAACACCAGTCCAGCTCAGATCGCAGCGGTTATCACTCAGTCGGCGCCAGTTAAGCCTGGAGCTATAACCGGAACTACAGCGGCCTGTATCGGTAAAGAGCAAACCTACACCGTGTCTCCGGTTGCAGGAGCTACCAGCTACACCTGGTCCGTGCCAGCCGGCTGGACGATCGTATCGCAGAATAACAATACCATTGTAGTAAAAGCAGGATCAACAGCAGGAAATATCAGCGTATCGGCGAGCAATGGTTGCGGAAGCGGGGCGGCATCGGTGTTAGCAGTTTCTTCTATTTCGGGAGCAGTAACCGGAATTACAGGCATAAGCGGAGCAGCTGCGGCTTGCGTAAGTGGTAACTCAACTTTTACAGTTCCGGCTGGTACAAACGTCTCGAAATATACCTGGGAAGTGCCGACTGGCTGGACGATAGTATCTGGGCAGGGAACTACAACGATAACAGTAAAAGCCGGAGCTACGGCAGGAGATGTAAAACTGACAGCTTCTAACGATTGCGGGTATGTAACAGTGACCAAGGCCGTACAGCTAAACGCAACTATACCGGCAACTCCGGGAGCCATAAGCGGCAACGCTACTGGCTGTTCCGGAAGTACCCAGAACTATAACATTGCACCTGTAAACGGAGCCGTAAGCTACACCTGGGTAGTACCGCAAGGTTGGGAAATCACAAGCGGCCAGGGAACTACAGCCATCACCGTAAAAGCAGGAACTACATCAGGCCAGGTAACCGTAACAGCTACCAACGCCTGCGGAAACAGCAGTTCATCATCAACCAAAACAATAACCATAACAAGCAGCGCACCGGTAGCCGGAAATATAACAGGCACCAGTACGATCTGCGGAACTACAAGTGGCCTGGTTTATAGTATAGCGCAGGTAACCGGCGCTACTGATTATACCTGGGTAGTACCAACCGGCTGGACTATAGTTAGCGGGCAAGGCTCAACAAGCATCACCGTAAATGCAGGCGCCGTTAGCGGTGAGATAAAAGTAGCAGCGAAGAATATTTGCGGCGAGGGTACTTACAGCGTACTGGCCGTAACCTTACCGGCTCCACTTGCAGCTCCAAAAGCAATCATAGGCCACATGGATGCCTGCAGTACCATATCAACCACTACCTATAGTATAGATCCGGTACCGGGAGCTACAGGGTATGCCTGGGAAATTCCGTTAGGCTGGACATTGGTTGCGGGGCAGGGCTCTACCACAATAACAGTGGGCGTAACAAGTGCACCAGGCACCATAAAAGTAAAAGCGGTAAATACCTGTAGCCAGAGCGCCTACACAGAATTAAAAGTAACGCCGGTAGCAACTACTCCATTACAGCCAACTGTAATAGCCGGACCAAATGAAGCCTGTATCGGCCGCAATGTGGTGTATAGCATTAGTGAAGTAGACAACGCTTCTTCTTACACCTGGACGGTGCCGGCAAACTGGCACATTGTTACGGGGCAGGGCACAAAACAGATTACAGTAACGGCAGGCACCCTGAGCGGAACTATAGAAGTAATGGCCAATAACGGTTGCGGATCAAGTGCGAAGGCTACTATACAGGTAAGAGCGGTTGAGATGGGCGCCATGGGCGAAATAAAAGATCTGAGCTCGCCATGCGAAGGCCTGAAATATATGGTTGACCCTGTTTATGGTGCTACATCGTACACCTGGACCTTACCTGATGGTTGGGTAATTATTGCCGGGGAAGGTACCAACATTATTATGGTTACAGCAGGCGGTAAAGACGGAACGATAAGTGTGGTAGCGGATAACGGAACCTGTGGTACAACGCCATCTACCATCATCTCCGATAAATCGAAAGCTGAAACTATCATTACTATACCAAACGTGTTCTCGCCTAACAATGACGGCACCCACGATACCTGGGTAATTGCAAGCCTCGAACGCTTCCCAGATAACGATATCACGATCCTGAACAGATGGGGTACCGAAGTATTCAAAGCAAAATCATACAAGAACAACTGGACCGGCGATAACCTGGCGGAAGGCACTTACTACTATGTAGCCCGCGTGAAGCTTTGCGATGGCACCGACAGGATGCTTAAAGGTTACGTGATGATTGTAAGATAAAACTATAGCGCCCATGAAAACAAAACTACCCTTATTACTCACGTTACTTGTTGCAATGGTTATGCAGCAGGCACATGCACAGCAGGCGCCACAGTATAGCCAGTACATCTTCAACGAGCTCGTGATAAACCCTGCTTACTCAGGTAGCAAAGACATCCTGAACATTAATGCTACGTACCGCTCGCAGTGGACAGGCCTTGAAGGTGCACCTACCACCCAAACCCTGAGCGCGGATGGTCCCATGAAAAACGACCGCATGGGCTGGGGGGTACATTTAATGAACGACATGATCGGGGCGCAAAGCCAGACAGGCTTGTATGCCAACATTGCTACCCGTGTAAACCTGAGCCGTACGGCGCGCCTTTCGTTTGGTATTGCAGGTGGTGTAGCCCAGTATACCCTGGACGGAACTAAACTTGATGCCGGGGACGATGTGCCGGATGCAGCCATACCCGAAGGCCGTGAAACGCAGATATTGCCTGATGCTAAGATTGGTGTCTTCTTTAACACCGAGCGCTACTATGCAGGTTTTTCCGCAGCTAATCTTATCCCTTTTAAGGATGATAATACGGTCATAGCAACTCCGCGCCGACATTACTTTCTTTCATCGGGCTACATGTTTGACCTGGGAGCTTACGTGCACCTGAAGCCAAGCTTCCTGATAAAGCATGACTTTAAAGGGCCGGCCAATCTCGATCTGAACGCTTTTTTACTGTTGTATAACAAGTTATGGCTGGGAGGCTCTTACCGTACTGCCGTGCCTGTGTTTACAAAAGTAGACATGACCGAAATTAAAAAACGAAATGCCTGGGCATTAATGGCGCAGGTATATGCCACACCTAAATTCAGGATCGGTTATTCGTACGATATAAGCCTTACAAAGCTTCGTGATTATTCATCGCACGAAGTATCTTTGGGCTACTCTATTTTCAAAAAACAAAACGGACGCACTATCACGCCGCGTAACTTATGATTTACCAGATTACCCGCAAGTATTGCCTGTCGCTTATTTTACTTGGTGTTATGCTTGTTTTTGCCCAGATAGCAAAAGCGCAGGATACACAACAGGCTGACAAACATTTTAATGAGTTCGAATTTAGCCTGGCGCTGGATGAGTATAAAGCAATACTGGACCAGGGCGAGCCGAGCTTAAAGGTAGTGCAGCGCATTGCCGATATTTACCGCATCCTGAACAACAGTAAAGAGGCTGAGTTCTGGTACGCGCAGGTAATTACATTTGCGGGTGCCGATCCGTCGGTTTACTTTTTGTATGCTGAGTCGGCGAAGCGGAACGGTAACTATGAGAAGGCAAAGCAACTGTTCCTGGAGTATAGCAAGCGCGTACCAGGTCAGGCTGCCTTAGCCCAGCAAATGGCTGCCTCCTGCGATACATCCATGAAATGGATACGTAACCCCAGGCCATTCAGAGTATGGAAAGAGAAAAGCCTGAACTCGGATGGAGCCGATTTTAGCCCTTTTAAAGCAAAAGACGGTTTATACTTTGCTTCTGACAGATTACAAGGCAAAGGAGAAGCACAATCGGCACGCTACGCCTGGACGGGTAATGGCTTCATTCAGATGTACTTTGCACCGGCCAAATCAGATACAACATGGGATAAACCGGTAGCACTGCCATCGGCTATAAACACAACCTACCACAACGGCCCGGCCGTTTCCCTCGAAAAAGACAACACCTTATACTTTACCCGTACGCGTGCTGTTCGCCGTGAAATAAAGAAGAACAGCGATCCTACCAGCTGGTTCCAAGGGGCTGAAGGCGGTACGCACATCAACAGGCTTGGGATTTATACTGCTGTTAAAAAAGGAAGTAAGTGGAAGAAGGTGAAAGCCTTTAAGTATAATAATACAGACCAGTTCTCTATCGGGCATCCGGCTTTAAATGCAGATGGTACTATGCTTTATTTTGTATCGGATATGCCGGGTGGTTTAGGTGAAACAGATATTTACTATAGCGAAAGGCAGGCAAACGGAGAATGGAGTTCCCCTGTAAATGCAGGTAACAAGATAAACACAACCGGCCGCGAAAGCTTCCCGAGTGTTGGTGCCGACGGCGTGCTGTATTTCTCTTCGGACGGACATATGGGAATGGGCGGTCTTGACCTTTTTAAAGCTATAGGCCCACATAAAGCCTGGACAGCCGTGGAGAACATGAAATACCCGTTCAACACATCGCACGACGACCTGGGGCTGGTAATGGACGCTTCCGGTAAAACAGGCATGTTATCGTCGGGTAGGTTTGCAACCGATGGATTTGATGATATCCTGTCGTTTGTAGAGAATCGCTTGCCATGTACTATAGCCGGTAAAACTATAGAATTTGTGGCCGATGCCCAGAACCGTGGTAAAAAAGTAGAGCAAGTTGTAGGCAATGTGATGCTACAGATAACAGAAGCAGGGAGTGATGCAAAGCCTATAGAGCTGACATCTGATGCAGAAGGTAACTTTACATTCCCGGTGTTTGCAGGTGCTACTTACACTATACGCGGGGCCAAGCCTAATTACCTGACCCAAACTATAACCGTATCGCCGGACTGCCGCAACACAACAGACTCTGTAAAAGTGGAGATGGTGTTTAACCGCGATACGCCAAACAGACCGATCGTGATCGAGAACATCTATTACGACCTGGATAAATATGAGATAACGGCACAAGCTGCTGTAGAACTGGACAAACTGGTTCAGACCCTGAAAGATAACCCGGCTATAGTTATAGAACTAAGCTCGCATACCGATAGCCGCCAGACAAACTACTACAACCAGATGCTGTCTGACCTGAGAGCCAACGCTGCTGTAGATTACCTGGTACTGAAAGGGATAGACCGAAGCAGGCTGGTACCGAAAGGCTACGGCGAAACCCAACTGATAAACAAGTGTAAAGACGGCGTTTATTGTCCGGAAGACATGCACCAGGAAAACCGACGGACAGAGTTTAAAATACTAAGAAAGGTAAATAACCTGTAAAAACAAAAGAGCGGCACTTAAACGGTGCCGCTCTTTTGTTTTAAACTATAGCTATAATTTACTGTGCCGACCAGCCACCATTTATAGGCAGCATGGCACCTGTCAGCATCCATAAACTCATCTGTCTGCTTGATACTTTTGCTTTTAAACTGAGGCTGGAAGTATAATTGCACAATATTTTCTGTAAAGATTGAATTTTTGACAGGCAGGTAACTAAATATTAAATTTTGTATATTATATTTAGCTGTTAATTCCTGATGCGTAATATTCTGCCTGATAAGTGATACTTGATGCCCCGTAAAGAGCATAAAGTGTAGCCTTCTGATATTATTCTGATTAGCTTTTTATAGTTCCGGCTTTTGCCAGCAAGCAGCTTCTTAGTCTATAGTTCTATTGTTAAATGCAGCACCTGCAAAAGTATAGCTGCCCGACTATCATGACCTTGAAAGCAAACGTTTACTCCGCCGTAGCACGAACTATAGTTTTAAGCTTACTGTGCCTCCTGTCTTTTAGCGTATCCGCACAAAATACCTCCAACAAAGGCAAAGATTTCTGGCTTGGTTTTATGGGCCACATCAATGGTATCCGGCAAAATGGGTCCAGCATGCCGCAAATGAGCCTGTACATAACCTCTACCGTTGCCACAACAGGTGTGGTGGAAGTGCCGGGCTTAAGTTTTTCGCAGGCTTATACGGTGGTGCCCAATAAAGTTACCGTTGTTAAAGTGCCTTATGGGGCTTTTATAAGAGGGTCTGAGGTTACCGAACAAAAAGGGATACATGTTACCGCTGTAGAGCCTGTAGTAGTATACGCGCACATTTACTCGCTTAATATTTCAGGAGCCACCTTGGTATTGCCAACCGGTACGCTGGGCCGCGAATACTATACCATTGCCTACAACCAGTACCCGGATACAGACTTTTCGGAGTTTATGATAGTGGGCGTAGAAGATGAAACAACCGTAGAGATCACACCGACTGCTGCAACTCGTAACGGCAAACCTGCCAACGAAACATTTACCGTAACACTGAATAAAGGAGATGTATACCAGGTGCAGTCTATCAACGACCTTACAGGTACAAAGATCTTATCTGTTGGCCTGAATGGCGCATCCTGCAAAAAGATAGCTGTTTTCTCGGGTAGTTCTTATACTAAACTGGGGTGCCCTGATGCGTTAACGCCCCCCCCGTCCACGCCTGTAAACTACCCGACTTCGTCTGGCGACAACCTGTTTCAGCAACTATACCCGCTTAGTGTTTGGGGCCAGAATTATGTAACGGCTCCTATGCTGTCGAGGTCGGGTGGTGATATGTTCCGGGTACTGGCCTCGAAAGATGCGACAACTATACGCTTAAACGGAGTTGCCCCGATAACTATAAATCAGGGCGAGTATTACGACTTCCAGAGTGATATTGCCAACAATGTAACAGCAGATAAACCGATCATGCTGGCGCAATACCCGAGAACACAGATCTGTGATGGTGCTCTAGGCGACCCTGAAATGGTTATTTTGAACCCGGTAGAACAAACCCTGAAAGATATTACGCTTTACTCATCGCCATTCTACCAGATACAAAAGCACTTTATAAATGTGTTCATGCGTACTTCCGAGACAAGTACATTCAGGTTAGATGGCAACCCTGTTACTTTTACGCCGGTACCGGGCAACCCTGATTTTTCTTATTCGCAGAACGAGGTAGCGCTGGGTAACCATACTTTAAAGGCAGATGAAGGATTTAACGCTATTGCCTATGGTTTCGGGCATGTAGAGTCGTACGGCTATTCGGCTGGTGCCAACATCAAAAACCTGATTCAGAACATCACTTTCGATAAAGAGCCTTATTGCGATGGCCAGACTGTTGGCTTTACCGGCTTTGCATCTTACGAGCCGCTTAAATGGCACTGGGATTTTGGCGATGGCACCACTTCGGATGAGCAGAAGCCAACCCACAAATACGCAGAACCGGGCACCTATACGGTTACGCTGGTAACTACCCGAAACAACGGCAACGACTGCGACTCACAAGACGCTACGTCAGCAGAGTTGATCATTTACCCAAATCCGGTAGCTGAGTTTAGTTCGGTGGGACAGTGCGAGAAAGGGGCCGTTACGTTCGAAGATAAATCAACCACCTCTGTAACGGGCAACGAAATTATAAGCTGGCACTGGGATTTTGGCGATGGCACAACCTCTGCGGAGCAGCACCCAACCCACACTTATGCCACGGCCGGAACCTATGATGTAACGCTTACCATACAAACGGCCTCTACGTGCAGCAATGTAAAAGTAAATAAGGTAAAAGTTTATCCGTTGCCAATTGCAGATTTTACGGCCCCGGAAACCTGCCACACCAGTGTTACTTCTTTTACAGATAAGTCTACCGTTGCCGAGGGAACTATAGCTGCCTGGGAATGGGATTTTGGAGATGGATCGCCTGTGGTAACCACCCAAAGCCCGGACCATACTTATGCTGCTCCGGGCACTTACACTGTTAAACTTACGGTTACCACTAATGCCGGCTGCCAGACTATAGTTAGCAAAAATGTCGTGATCAATCCGTTGCCGGAAGTAAAGGTGGAACTGCCTGATATCTGTATCCGGGATGAGGCGCAGTTCGTGAATTTGTCAACTATAGCATCCGGTTCTATAGTTAAGTATGAATGGGATTTTGGCGACGGAAACAAATCAACGCTCAAAAACCCGAAACACAGGTATACCGCTGAAGGTGTTTATAATGTAACACTTACCGCTTACTCCGATAGAGGCTGCTCCGAAACCATCGAAACAGAATACATTGTTAGCGGCGCTTACCCGGTAGCTAAATTCTCGGCTTCAGATTTTTGCCAGCGAAGCGAAGTACAGTTTAAAGACGAATCGGAAGTTGCCTTTGGCAGAATTGTGCGTTGGGAATGGGATTTTGGCGACGGTACAACATCAGCAGAGCAACACCCGAAACACAACTATACAAAGACCGGAACTTACACCGTTACCTTAACAGCTTACTCCGGTATAGTTTGCGGCAACACAACTACCCAGACTATAACTATCAATGCCAACCCGGATGCCGTTTTCACAACAAGTAATATCTGTCTGAGCGAAGCAGCTACTTTTATTAATTCCTCATCGGTGGCCGAGGGCAGTATAGTTTCCTATAGTTGGGACTTCGGGGATGGCTCCAAATCAACACTGGCACAACCGACTTACAACTATAAGCAGGCCGGCACTTACACCGTAACTCTCACAGCAACTACAGAAAACGGCTGCCAAAATATACAGCAAAAGCAGATCGTAGTTTACCCGCTGCCAAAAGCGCAGTTTACGCTGGCTCCTACCTGTATTTCGGATGTTGTGAGGCTGCGGGATGAAAGTACAGTATCCAGCGGTAACATTGCAACCTGGAGCTGGACATTTGGAGATGGAAGTGCATCGTCGCTACAACACCCGACCCACCAATATGCAAAATCCGGCATCTACACTGTAAAGCTGATAGTTACAACTGACATGGGTTGCACCAATGTGGTAGAGAAGCAGATTAAGATCGTGCCTTTACCAATAGCCCAAGCCGGTCCGGACCAGATTCCGGTTTGCGGTACAACCAGCACGCGCCTGCAGGCGAATAACCCGTCGCCGGCTAAAGGTACCTGGTCTATTCTTAACGGTGTTGGGGGGAACATTTCAGATATACATAATCCTCAGGCTACATTCTCTGGCCAGATGAACGAAAAGTATAAACTCCGCTGGCTTGTAGAAAACAGCCCGTGTGCGTCTGTTGATGATGAAGTAGAGATACTGTTCTCGCCTTACCCGTTGGTAGAAGCTGGCCGTGGAGCGATCATTATAGAAGGCGAAACGATAACACTGGAAGGTAGCGGAGAAGGTACTTTGGTATGGTCGTCGCCACAAAGCCTGGATAACGCTAACATTGCACAGCCAAAAGCATCGCCTATAGTTACGACTACTTATACGCTGACTGCAACATCGCCGCAAGGTTGTGTCAGCACTGACGAAGTAACGATAACCGTGTTGCGCAGGCTCCGCATCCCGAATGGTATCTCACCTAACGGAGATGGCATTAACGATGTCTGGCTGATAGATGGCTCTTACGACTACCCGGACATGACAGTGACCGTGTTTAACCGCTGGGGCAACCAAGTGTACACCTCAAGAGGATATGGCAACCCATGGGACGGTACCAGAGACGGAAGCCCGTTGCCAGATGGCGCCTACTACTATATCATCGATACAAACAAAGGCAGGAAAGCATTTACGGGCTCTATAACCATACTGAGATAAGATGAAAGGCGCTATTCTGACAATTGTTTTATGGACTATAGGTTTGGTAGCTACCGCACAGCAGTTGCCGCACTTTAGCCAGTATATGTTAAATGGGTATTTGCTTAACCCTGCTATGGCTGGTGTAGAGAACTATGCCGATGTGAAGATAGGGTACCGCAATCAATGGAGTGGCGTGGGTGGAGCGCCCAAATCCTATTATGCTACAGTGCACACCCCTTTTAATAAGTTTAATGTTAACAAAACTGCCAGCACCGTGCCTTACCGGGGCAGGAACGGTAGCAAAGAGCTAAATCATAACTATAAAAGCCGCAGCATGGTAATGCCGCAGGCGCATCACGGCCTTGGTTTTACAGCACTGTCCGATAAGGCCGGCGCTCTGGAGCGAACCGACATCAGCCTGACCTATGCCTACCACATGCCTTTAAATAAGTCAACGATGATGTCAGTGGGGTTAACGGGTGGCTTCTCTTTTTATGCCGTAGACCAGGAGGGCCTGCACTTAACAAATCCTACTGACCCTACTTTTATGGGGGGAGATTATCGCAGGGCAAAGCCTAACATTTCTGCTGGCATGCTGATTTATACCCGCAAATATTACATAGGTGCTACCACGTCGCAGATACTGCAGGACGAGCTTAGCAGGGAAACAGGTATTCCGGACCAGGACCGGGCTTTTATGCACTACTATGCAACTGGTGGGTATAAAATAGTTGTGTCTCCTGATCTTTCGGTGCTGCCATCGCTTATGGTAAAATATGTGCAGCCAGCGCCACTATCAGTAGATGCGAACGTGAAAGTCTTGTTCCAGGATAAAGTATGGTTAGGTGGGTCGTACAGGCATAAAGATGCGGCTGTGGTATTGGCTGGCGTAAACATTTCAAACCTGCTACAGGTGGGCTATGCTTACGATATCTCCAACTCCGATATTGGCCGAGTGAGCGACGGCAGCCACGAAATAGTGGTTGGCCTGTTGCTGAATAACCGTGGTAAGGTATTTTGCCCGGCGAGTCTGTAGTTGCTGTTTACCTACCCCTTGCCATAATTGCTGGTTTTGTTAGTTCTATAGTTGGAATTATCCAACCACCCCAAACCCTCAGAGATACGCTCGCTACCTTCGAAATCGCTTCTCGGTAGTCTAAGGAGGGGAGCTTTTATGCTTTTGCATATGGTGCAACCTTAGTTTTATCGTTTCAGTCTTAACACCCCTATAGTCCCCTCAAGGGGACAGTTTCTACTATTCCTATAGTTTACTTCTTAGTTCTATGGCTTACGGTATTGAGCGGACAGGTAGCGACCTGTCCCTACGGAACTATAGCCACGATAAAATTCGAAGCTTATAGTATCAAACTATAGTTAAGCGGTTGCTATGAGAAGCGTATCAGTCTTTGGGTTGAGCGCCTTGTGAATATCTGGTGCCGTAAGGCATTGCGAGGGACGAGCAAAAGAGATTCGCACAGCGCGATGCCCAAAGACGAGGCCTCCCGGCCGTGAGGGCACCAAAGATGGATTGAAACGATAGGTAACTAAAGCTCCCAGGATTGGTGGTGGTTTGACAGGATAGCTTGGTTCGAGTTAGAAAAAAGCAATCTATACGATTCAGATTTCTCCTGACGTCGAAATGACAAAAAAGCAACTATAGGACATATTAGATTCCTCGGCTAACGCTCGGGATGACAATAAATAAACTATAGTTTGTAAAATGAAAGAGCGAGGCCGGTTAGCTTCGCTCTTCTATTTTACTTTTAAATAACTGTTACGATGCAGAAATTTCGCCGTCAAGGCCTTCTTCCTTCAGTAAGTCGTTAAAAGCTTCGGCTTCTTGCTTATTGCCGAATTTCCCGATTTTAAGGCGGTGAATCTTTTTGCCTTGTACTTTATCTTCCATCAGCTCTACAGTCAGATGTTTATCAAAAGCTTTTAGCTTCTGGCTCTGCTGCAGCGCAGTTTCCTCAGATGTATAAGCACCTTTCTGGATAGTATAAGTTTCTGGCTCAGTTGGTGCAGCGGCTACTAAAGATTTACCATCTACCTCGATCACTTCAACTTTTACCTTAGCTACACCACGGCTGTGAATATCCAGTTTACGGGCAGCTACTTCAGAAACATCAATAATACGGTTGCCCACAAATGGGCCGCGGTCGTTGATGCGAAGGATTACTGATTCGTTGTTGGCGAGGTTGGTGACTTTTACCTTAGTGCCAAAAGGAAGTGTTTTGTGCGCTGCGGTCATGTCGTTCTTATTGTAACGTTCGCCGCTGCTGGTTTTTCTGCCGTGGTATTTACTGCCGTACCAGGAGGCAGGTCCTGTTTCGGTTTGTGTGATGTCCTGTGCTATAGTTACCTGGCCGATGCCAATAAATAGAAAAATGATTACTGTTAAGAGGATGCACTTTCTATTATATATCATATTTTAAATTGTTGGTGAAACAGCAAATTTACGAATAATTTTTTAAACGAAGCCTTTTAACGCAATATTGCCCTCTGTGCGGAGGGGGATACAGGATATGGTACAAAGTTGCTATAAGGGCTATAATGCGAAAAATGCTTTTTATGCAAGTATAGGCTTATTTTAATGCAGGAGTTTAGAAGAAAGTGCAATAAAAAATTTTATGAAAATATTTTCATAATGGTATAAATTCATACGTTCGTACAATTTTCAGCGCAAAAGCGTATAGTATAGCACATAACGTTTAAAATGGATTTCGGGAAATTACAGAACATAGATCAGGTGGATTTTACACTGCCGGCAGATCATCCTGATACTCAGCCTTTACTGAACAGGAATAAACAAGACGAGAAACCGGAAGTGTATATTGGTTTGCCGGTGTGGGTAAACAAATCGTGGGTAGGAAGTATTTACCCGGCAACAATGCGCGAAAAAGATTCGCTGTTGTGGTATGCCAAACAGTTTAACACCATCGAGCTTAACAGCACACATTACCATATACCTGGAGACACAACAATAGAGCGCTGGCGAAATTCTGTTCCGCGCGGTTTTAAATTCTGCCCTAAATTTCCGCAGCTCATTAGCCACGAGAGTGCCCTGCAAAACACGCATAGCATGACAGCTGCTTTTTGCGAAGCCATAGCCGGACTGGAAGATAACCTGGGAAGCTCGTTTCTGCAGTTGCCCCCCTACTTCGGCCCGAGCCAGTTACCAGACCTGGAAGCATTTGTAAAGTTTATTCCGGAGACCATACCGGTTGCCGTAGAACTACGCCACCCCGACTGGTTTACAGATAATATCGCCTCCCTGGAGCTATTTGAAGTACTGGAGAAATACAGGATAGGTTCTGTGCTGACAGACGTAGCTGGTCGCCGCGACGTGCTGCACATGCGCCTTACCACACCCACTGCTATGATCCGTTTTGTCGGTAATGGTCTCCATCCAACAGATTATAGCCGCATCGATGCCTGGGTACATCGCCTGAAATTTTGGTTTGATAATGGCCTGCAGCAACTATACTTTTTCGTGCATGAACCCGACAACACTTTATCCCCAGACCTGGCTATTTACCTGATAGAGCAGCTGAACAAAGTGTGTGGTTTAGACTTAAAAGTTCCGAAGAAGTTTGTGCAGCCTGTTCAGGGTGAGTTGTTTTGAGCGAAGAGATAGCTTTATAGTTGGTAATGCTGGCGCGAGTCTCCTGACTCGTGACTTACTATACTGTTGGGTCACCCGACTCAACTGGCCCGCAAGGGACAAGGATAGTAGTAGCCTTGCCCATAGTTTTATAGTTGCTGTAATCCAACCACCCCCAACCCCTCAGAGCTACGCTCGCTACCTTCGAACTCTCTTCTCGGTAGTCCAAGGCGGGGAGTTTATCTGCTTTTTACTTTGTCATCTCGAACAGCGTGAGAGATCTGGGCGATTTAACATCCCCCTTCGCCCCCTTCAAAGGGGGACTTTCTGCCTTTGCTATATTCGGAATTATAGTTTTATAGTGAAGCCTATCCCTACGAAACGGGAATGTAGAGACGCAATATTTTGCGTCTATTTCGGGTTGTAAGAACTCTAACTACAGGACACATGAGATTTCTCGGCTGCGCTCGAAATGACAAGGAAAAGCTATAAAACACATAAGATCCCCTTGACTTAGCTCGGGATGACAAGAGAGAAACTATAGTTACATTAAGCCAGAAGGACTTGCCTTAAACTTAAAACCAAAAAAGCGGCTGCCCTATTTGGAGCAGCCGCTTTTGCTATAGTTAAGAAACTAGTTCTTAGATCTTGAATGTATCGTCGCTGATGCCTTTGTTCACTTCAACCTTCTGTACTTCAGCTTTAATAACCTGAGGGCCAACAGAAGTTTCTACTGTATAAGGTACTTTAATGCCACTTACTTCTTTGTAGTTGCTGTAGTTTTTAGTCTGGGTAAGTACACCTTGTGGCGACTGCAGGCTTTTCACATCTTTCAGTAACAGGCCGGTGTTCTTATCGAAGTAATGCAGTGTTTTTTGGCCATTTGCCTGCGTAGCTTCCACTACATATGCCTGCTTGCCATCAACATCTTCCATGCCGGTTACTTTGGTTTTAACGCCAAGCTTATCGTAACGAGACTGCGCGAACATGTCAGCTTCCAGTTTCTGGGTAGCCAATTCTTCAGCTGTCATGTCTTTGTTTACGCCCTGCATCGGAGCTTCCATTTTACCTTTGTCGCCGTTGATAACTACACGCTGAAGCGGGCTGTTGTTCATGCTTACAAGGGCTACAAACTTATCCGAACCTTTCTGCTGCTGCGTAATCACTAGCGGCATGCCCTGTATAGTTGCGTTGCTGGTTACGGTAATGTCTTTTACCTTATCGATGTTCGCTTTGCCACCAATTGCTTTGATATAGTTCGCCAGAACTTTCTCTGCAGTTACATCAGCAGGAACAGTTGTAGCGGCTGCACTACGGTCTACTTTTTCGCCGGCAGTGTTGTAGTAAGTTATCTGGCCATCTTCCAGGTCAAATTTCTTTAGTTTAGAAGCTATATCGCCTGCGTTACCAACTGCAACAATGTATAACTGCTCAGGAGTTACATATTTCTGAGCTGCACGCTGGATATCTTCTGCTGTAACAGCTTCTACTTTTTTCAGGTAGTTTGCATAGTAGTCGGCTGGCAGGTTGTAACGTGCCGTGTTGATAGCATAAACTGCAACAGTAGCCGGATTTTCTAAGCCACGGGCAAAGTTACCAGTCATGTAAGCCTTTGCGTAGTTCAGTTCGTCGTTCGTTACACGTTCGCTGCGGATCTTATTAAGCTCTTTCATAAACTCAACAGTAGCGCTATCGGTAACAGCGTTACGCACGTTAGCCGATGCATTAAAACGACCCAGTATCTCATCAGAAGAAAGAGACGAGTAAGCACCGTAGGTATACCCTTTGTCTTCACGCAGGTTCATGAATAAACGGGCTGTGCTACCACCACCAAGGATCGTGTTCATCAACTGAGCTGAAACGGCATCAGGAGCACCTGGCTTTAAGTCGGCTGGGTTAACAAAAGAAAGTACACTTTGTACTGCGCTTGGCCGATCAACTATAACAACCTGCGTTTTAGCCGGAGCTGCCGGTAAATCAAATGTTTTAGCCGGTACGTCGCCTTTTTTCCAGTTTTTCAGCGACTTGTTTAGTAGCTTTTTCGCTTCCTTAGGAGTGATATCGCCAACTACAGCTAAGTAACCGATATTTGGTTTAAAGTATGTGTTGTAGTAGTTCTGAACATCAGCAAGCGTAATGCTTTCTACTGTTTTTTCGGTCATTACCTCGCCGTACGGGTGGTCCTTGCCATAAAGCAGCATGTTGCGCATTTTGCTGGCAATCGCATCCGGGTTATCTTTTTCAGATGCCAGGTTGGCTATCATCTGCTTCTTAACCTTGTCCAGTTCTTCCTGGGTAAACTTAGGATTAAGCAGGGCATCAGAAGTAAGGTTTAACAACGTAGGCAAATGCTTCTTAAGCGATGAAGCGTTAAAGCCTGTAGAGCTGAACGACAGGTTAGCGCCAATAAAGTCTACCTGCTCATCAAACTGGTCTTTGGTGCGGGTAGCAGTTCCGGTACGCATCATCTGGCCTGCAGCCGATACATAACCAGCTTTATCGCCTTCCAGGATCGGATCTCTGTCCAGAACTAAAGACATAGATACAACCGGCTGCTTGTGGTTTTCCACCACGTATACTTTAAGGCCGTTTTTAAGCGTGATCTGCTCGTACTTGCCAAGCTCAATTTTAGGAGCCGGACCCGCAGCAGGCGGAGACTGTTTTGTTTGTGCCGGAGCAACAGACACCAGCGCCAGAGCCAGCGCCAAAGTGGTATATAATTTCTTTATCATGAGTGAAATTCTCTTTTTATACTTGACGAAAGGCTATCAGGCGAAGAAGTTGCTTAAGTATAAACCGGGCTTCCTGTAGCATCATAACCTTTGTCTTAAAAAATTACTGTTTAGGCTGAGCTGACTTTGGCAGGTAGTGCAATACTACACGGTTGTCTTTGGTCAGGTATTCTTTCGCCACACGCTGAATATCTTCTTTGGTAACTTTCATGTAACGGTCGATCTCTGTGTTGATCAGGTTCGCATCTTTATAGTATACATGGTAGTTGGCAAGGTTCTCGGCGCGGCCGGCTACAGTGCTGTTCTGCTGCACAAACTGGCTCTCGATTTGGTTGCGTAGTTTCTGGAACTCCTTATCGCTAAGTGGCTCTGTTTTTACACGCTCGATCTCTGCATTCATGGCATCTTCCAGCGCTTGTGCTTCTGTGCCAACGCTCGCAATAGCATAGGTCAGGAACAGGCCTGGGTCTTCGGTCGGGAAAGGTACAGACAAAGCTGCCACAGCTTTCTGCTGCTTATCAACCAGCGCTTTCGGTAAACGTGCGCTTTCGCCACCAGATAATAAAGTGGTCAGCATGGATAATGCATAATGGTCAGGAGTGCCCTGCGCCGGAATGTGGTATGCCTGAATAACTGCCGGAAGCTGAATGTTGTCGTACACAATTTTACGACGCTCTTCTGTTTGCTTCGGCTCTTTTATAGTTGGGCGAGGTATCTCTTTAGTGCCTTTTGGAATGCTGCCGAAATACTGCTCGATCATTTTCTTGGTCTCGTCGATGTTGATATCGCCGGCTATAGAAAGTGTCGCGTTGTTTGGCACATAGAAGGTCTTATAGAAATCGCGGAACTCTTCGATCTTGGCGTTATTCAAATCTTCGAAAGTGCCGATCGGAGTGATTTTGTAAGGGTGCTCTTTGTAAGCCAACCCAAACGTGTTTTCCAGTATAGTTCCGTAAGGCTGGTTGTCAACGCGCATGCGTTTTTCTTCCTGCACTACTTTGCGCTGGGTTTCTACACCTGTTTCATCTACTTTAGCGCCTTTCATACGCTCTGCTTCCATCCATAAACCTAAAGCAACCTGGTTTGATGGCAGTAACTCGTAGTAATATGTTCTGTCGAAAGATGTATTGGCATTAAGTGAGCCACCTGCCGCCTGCACCATGCTCATATACTGGCCACGGTCAATGTTCTCGGTTCCTTCAAACATTAAGTGCTCAAAGAAGTGAGCAAAACCCGTACGTCCTTTTACTTCGTTTTTGGAGCCTACATGGTACAACACCGACACAGCAACGTTTGGAGTTGAATTGTCTTTGTGTAGGATAACATGCAGCCCGTTCGGAAGGGTATATTCCGTGAACTCGATCTTGTTGCCCTGGGTTTGCGCGAGTGCAGCTGCACTGGTTGCACACCACAGAAGGCAGGCGATAATTTTACGTTTCATATGTTTGTAAGTGTAAAATGATACTGATGACTGTGAAGAGGCGCTAGAACAGCCTGCTTCTCCACCGTATAAATTTAACCTAAAAACTGTCAGCATCCCAGCCTGCAGTAACTTACCTGTATCACGATTCGGCAAACCCATAGCACTTGCTGACGAACCCTGCTGATAACTCGACGAACCATAACTATAGTTTTACCCTGTTACAAAAAGCATTGGCATAAAAAAAGCGCCCCCGGTTAGGAGGCGCTTTTGCTATAGTTAAACTATAAGCTGATTAAGGTAAAACTATTGCACGGTACTGTGTCTCGTCAACTTTTGGTATACGAGCATTGTATTTAGCATTGATAGCGCTTATAAACTCGTTTGCCATTATTGCCTGTCCTCTTGGAGTAGGGTGTATACCATCTAAAGAGAATAAGTTGCCTCTGATATATGCAGGTGAATAGAATACGCCACTTCTTGTAAAGCCATTCTGAATGCTGTTAAAGTATGCGTTTGCATCCCAAATTGCTAAATTATTTGATTGTGCTTCGGCTTTGATAATGTTATTCAGTTCAGTTGTTCTGGTTGCGATTTCTGCCTGTTCAGTTTCATCAAGTATTAATGAACTTGGCCAAGGGTTTAAAGCTGTACCAAAAGCTTGTGTTGTGTCAATACCATACGTTCCAAGGAAGTATTGCAAACCTGCAGTTGGGTTGCCAGGGAATGCAGTTTTTGATATATCTCTCCAGTATTTACCGCCTGGAGCACCTAATAATGGTATATAGGCAGATGCAGTTAACGGAATTAAGGCTGTGCCACCAGTAGCATCCTTAATGTTATCTACAGGTAGAGGTACACGGGTTGCTGTTTTCCCTGTTAATATAGCAATTGCAGGAATTCCTTTTGCTTTTAAGCCTGCTTTAAGAGTGGGGCCAACAGTAGTGAAGAATGGAACAGCTGTAACATTAGGTATTGTTGCTACTACACCTTTAGCATTGTTAGCTGTTAGCACATCTATCAATTCACTATAGTTTGCCTGAAAGGTAGCAACATCTGTTAGTGTACTTGAGAAAGCACCAGAAGTAGCATAAGTCAGAACATCGTTGTTACCTAACCAGTTACTGAAGAATGTAGGCTCTGCTGCATCTACATTTGCCTGTACGTACTCCAGGTAAGACTGCTGTGCAGTTGCTGCAACACGCTCGAACTGTGGGAAAAACAATGCACGACCTGTTTGTGGATCGAAGTTCTGCGGATTAGCCAGGTTGTTATTTTTGATCTCGGAAATACGCATATCCGGTACACCAAGGTTGTTTACATTACCTGTAAACTTGGTATACAAAAAAACAGGAAGTTTTGGGTTAGGACCTACTGCGGCACGAATAGCTAATTCAGTTTTAACTGCTTCTGTTATAGGCGTAGGGCTGCCACCAGGTATAGCAGGAGCACCAAATCCAACAAGCCTTAAATATCCTGTACCGTTTCTCTGAGCTTCAGTGAACAATGATTGGGTGAAATCGCCGCCACCAACAGCTTGAAATTGCTGGGCCAATAATGCAGGATAAGAGCTTAACTGCCCTTCTAAGTACAGACCGCCATCAGCATACCCTGCAGTAAGCGAATTACCTACTGCAACATAGCTGCTAAAGTCTGCAGTTCCTGAAGTAGGTTCTGCAACATCAATCTCAGGATCGCAGCTTGTAAGTAATACACCGGCAAAAAGTGCCAGCATACCAGATTTATAGACAAAGTTCTTCATATTGATAAACTGGAAAATTAGAAGTTATAGTTTAAAGCGAAACCAGGGATGTATGCAATAGACTTAAACGTGCCTGGTACGCCATTTGATAGATTTGCTTCATCGGTTCTTTCTTTCTTATTGATGTAAAGGAAAGAAGCATCTATGCTGATATTTTCGTTAATAGAGTAACCCAGACCTACAGACAGACCACGTGAGTCAGCATCTGGTGTTTCCGGAGTTAGGTAACCATCTTGCACTGGAGTTTCATCATAATATGCACCGGCACGTAGGGCAAGCGCATCAGTTACCTTGTATTCTGCACCAATACGGTAGATGTAAGTATCTTCGTAGTTACGAGCACTCGCAGATGTAGTATTGCCACCTACTGGTTTAGTAAAGTCAAAGCGTAATTCTTCGTATTCACTCCAGCCTACTCGGCTAATGTCAACGGCTAATGTAAGCTTTTCAGTTGCATTGTATCCTATACCAAAAGACAGAGTTGAGGGTAAAGGTAATGTTGCAGCAAACTGAGCCCCATCAGGGAAATTCGTTCTTGCTGAAGCTGAAAGATTTTCGAGGTTTGAGTATGTAACATCACCTTCTTCAACTTCTACATCTACTTTAGAACGGTAGCTTAAACCTAAAGAAAGTTTATCAGTTGGCTGGAAGAAAATTCCTAAGTTGTAACCAAAAGCGCTTTTAGCATCGCCATCCAGTTCAATACCAGCTTCTGCTCCGCCTTCGCCTTCAATTGGTAGTGTTCTTTGCAGGTTTACACTTCCTATAGTATAGGTTACGCCTGCACCAATCCCTAATTTATCTGTTACCTGGTAGCTTATAGTTGGCTGTATATAAATAGCCTTAAGCGATAGTTCATTTAGACCTTTACGACCATACCATTCGCTTCCCCAGTTTACAGTACTGCCGAAAGGAGTGTATACGCCAAGGCCTACCTTGATTTTGTCATTTATGCCATAAACACCATATACCTGAAAAGGTGTTCCTGTTGGGTTGTCAGCTGCAGTTTCAGAATAATCCGGAGCCTGGTAAGCAATTTTAGAAACAATAGCACTGGCACCTATAGTTATTCCGTTACGTGCCTGTGCCATAGCACCAGGGTTAAAGAAAATGCTGGAAGTCCCTGTAACCAGACCTGTACCCGTGTGGCCCATACCGATCTGTCGCTGGCTGGCCAGGTTCACTTGGTATCCGCCGGCCATGGCCGTGCCTGTAAGCAGGGTGCTGCCCAGCAAGGCTAAGATTTTACTTTTCATAAATGCAACTTTTAATTATAGAGTGTTTTACGTCTAAACAAATATAGAAATATTTAATATGCAGCCTAAGAGCAGGGCTTGCTTTTTTTCAAATATTTTTTGCTATCAGTCGAAAAACGATAAAAAGTATTCTGAATGAAGTTCTTGCAGCTTCACTTATAGTTGCTGCACCGCTGCCCCCCCGTATTGCAGGACAATTGGCAACTATAAAACAGCTGGCAGCCAAACTATAAATTTTGTCCTTGGCACCACCTGTTCCAGAAACTGTACGTTTACATAGTCTTGAATCTGGAATTGATACTGAATTTATGTACGATGTTATAATTATAGGCGGAGGCCCTGCCGGACTGAATGCAGCCATGTTGCTGGGGCGTTCGCGCCGTAAAGTGCTTGTGTTTGATAGTGGTAAGCCCCGCAACCGGTGGGCAAAGCATATGAATGGTTTCCTGGGCAGCGATGGCATGAACCCACGCGAGCTTATACAAAAAGGAAGAGAAGAGCTGAAACGCTATGATGTGGAGGTAATTGAAAAGGTTATAGTTACAGCCACTTACTCTAAAGGCGAATTTGTGCTGAATGATACAGATGGGAAGGTGTACAAGTCTAAAAAGCTGTTGCTGGCCACAGGGCTTAAAGATTTTTTGCCCGAAATAGAAGACGTGGAAACTTACTATGGCAAAAGTATACACCACTGCCAGTATTGCGATGGCTGGGAAAGCCGCGACAAAGCGATTGCAGTATATGGCAAAGACAGGAACGGCGTAGGGCAGTCGCTGGCCATGAAAACCTGGAGCCCGGATATTACTTTATTTACAGATGGCACCAATAAACTTACCAAAACAGACCTGGATCTATTAGAGCGAAACGAAGTAAAACTATGCACTGATAAGATAGCCCGTCTGGAAGGGAATGACGGTATGCTGGAGCGCATTATACTGGCAAACGGGGAGGTTAAACAACAGCAGGCAATGTTCTTTTCTACGGGAAGTACGCAGCAATGCGACCTGGGCGAACAGCTGGGGTGTGAATTTACCAGTAAAGGTGTTATTAAAACGCGTCGTCAGCAGCATAGTAACATACCTGGCTTGTTTGTGGCCGGAGATGCCGCCCGCGATATGCAGCTGGTTATAGTTGCCGCCGCCGAAGGAGCCAAAGCAGGTGTTGCCATTAACATAGAACTCCAGGACGAGGAACGGAAGTAACTATAACTATAGCCTGTAACTATACCCATGATGGTTTATAGTTGCAGGCTATAGTTATAGTTATGCTGTAATGGTGTTTCCGTTTAAGGTGGTTTGGTGTGCCACCGGCTGGAACAGATGATCGCGCAGGCAGTAACGGTATCCTTCTGTTAACAGGTGCATCACCAGGTTCTCAACGGCAATAGGTTCATTCTCTTCGGCTTTGCGCACCCTCGAAAATTTAACTTTGCTGGCATCTATTATAGTTACCACTCCCGGCCCGAATACTTCTACCTGGTCGCCTTCTTTTATGATAATGCCGGTTTCTTCGCTCAGGCCAATACCAATGTGTGTAGGGTCGTGGGCAACGGCATGGGCCAGGCGGCCAAAACGGCCCCGCTCTGCAAAGTGTGTATCAATATAAATGTTGTTTATAAACCCAAAGCCTATCGTTGTCTTCATTTCGCCTTTTATAAACGAGTAATGCCCGTAGCCGTCATATATCATCCTGTCAGACATAACTGCTGCGCCGGCGCTGGTACCTGATATAATAATGTCTTCCTCGCGGTAGCGTCGGCTCATAATATCAAGGAGCCTGGTGCCGCTCAGAAATTTGGCTAAACGCAGTTGGTCGCCGCCGGTAAAAAATATTACATCTGCTTTTTCTATGCGCTCCAGGTTTTCAGGAATATCTGCTTCGTGCTCCTCGTCAATACGCATAAAATTTACGTTGCTGCAACCCAGTTCTTCAAAGGCTTCCTTATAAGCATGCCCCGAGTCAACTGCATCAGATGGTTTTGGAGTAGCTGTAGCAATAACTTCTATGTTAGAGTTGAGATTACAGATTTCAGAACGGATCAACCGGATCATACCTTCGTCGTCGCCTCCTCCAAGAGCTATCAATTTTCCTTTTACTTGTTCCATATATGCTTTCGCTAACTGTAATGTAACTTATACTTTGTTTTAGCGCCCTTTGTTGATGCGAAACCCGCTTCAGCTTCCATAAAATATAGTTGCCTGGTGGTTCCACAACTATAAACTCACTATAACCTTCTCATTTTAAGAACTATTTGTCCGGAGATGCACTGTACGGAAATGAAAACTTGTTCACTTCTGAACAGAAAAGTGTACGCCACCGGACACTTTTACAACCCTATATAGGTGTGTTTTGTTTGTAATTAACTGATAATTAGATTGTTATGTGGTTTGGCACACAAAATGCAATAACCCAATCAAGAATAAAAAAAATTATAGATGGCCAAGCAACCTTTTGATTATGAGTACCATCTATTAGTTACAAAGCATCAGAAAGAAAAGAATTTATAACCAACTAACTACCTACTATTATGAAAATTATCGCACTGCTTCTCGCATTATTACTGGGCCTCGGAGCCGGCATGAAAAAGACTGCTGACGATCAGAAAGAGATCAGCTTCCAGAATGAGCTTAACCAGTACAAATCTTACCCTAACTTATTGCCTGTTGTTGAAGTGATAGGCCACAAAAGCTAATCAGTAAAATAAATTAACCAATAACCATTAAATCTAACACTATGAAAATTATCGTTCTTCTTTTAGCTCTCTTAGTTGCCTTCGGGTTTGCCATGAAACAAGCGGCCGAAAACATGGAGGAAATGACCATCCAGCAAGAGATAAAGCAACTTGATCAATACCCTAACTTATTACCTGTTGTAGAGGTGACCATATAACACCGGCTACATAGGTCGC
The DNA here is from genome assembly GCF_040278685.1 of Pontibacter populi. NCBI lineage: Bacteria > Pseudomonadati > Bacteroidota > Cytophagia > Cytophagales > Hymenobacteraceae > Pontibacter > Pontibacter populi. Next base: position 577 of record NZ_JBEOKT010000017.1, on the reverse strand, counting down.
GCTACCTGCCTGCTACACCCAACACCTGACTTTAACTATCCACACTATGAAAACCTTATTGCTTTTGCTGGCACTATTGCTGTGCGTATACCTTGCCCGGTTAAAAACACATAGCGCAAGATCTTTAATGACACTACGCAACAACCCTGAGATGCTGGTTCACCCTTACCAGCATACTGCTAACCCCGCCCCAACTGTTTTTATAGTATAGTTTAGGGGTTCATCACTCCCTCTCGCCCTGATTTAAAAATTCCTGGATTAAAAATATAAAGCCGCCAATGTTACGATTCTCGTAAAAGGCGGCTTTTTTTTGTTAATGATTTTGGGTTTAAGCTCTGCAAGGCTGGTTTTTGCAAAATAAGAGCTCTAAATTCTGATGTTACGGACTGTGCTCCGATTTCCTTTTTTGCCAAGTTCTAAAAGCTTACATTTGTTCTGCAGAGCAATGTCTAAGGTGTTAGAGTGAGAACTTGCTCTGTGAAATATGCCTGCAGGCTATTTCTTTAGGCAGAGTGCAAGTAACCCGTTTACCAACTATTATTGTTGCGGTAAAAAAGTAGCAAGGCAAGCGGCTCCC
>NZ_JBEOKT010000016.1:0-100329 GCF_040278685.1 Pontibacter populi | reverse complement strand
TGAAGCAGGTACGCCGGTGAAAGCAGACCCTGTGATGAACGTGGCAGGTACCTACAATGCCTACTATAAAAAAGTAGCCGATCGCCAGATGTGGATCACAGCCTCAACTGAAAACAAGCCATTTCATACAGCTTACTTGCTTGAGAAGCCTGCCCCGGTTGTGGAAGAAGTGAAAGTAGAAGAGGAAGTAGTGTCTGTTGTAGAGGAAGTAACGACACCGGTCGTAAAAACAAAAGCTGCAACTCCAGCATTTACCTTATCCTACGCTTTTAACAGTATCTATATGAACCTGGAAGGTGTTTCGGCGCTGGCCAGGTTTTTAAACCAGCAGCCTGAAGGAAGTGCCTTCGTGATCAAAGGATACTCTGATGGCTATGGCACAGCCGAGGTGAAAGAGAATGTGAGCCATCGTCGCGCCCAACTCATCAAACAGTATATCGAAAAGTACTATGCACCCAAGAAGTTTACCTTCGAGGTAGAAAACGAGGTGCGGGATGAAAAAGGCAAAGCGAACCGAAAAGCCGAATTGTATCTGATGCAGTAATCAGCTGTAATATAACTGAAAAGGCCCTGCTAACCAGCAGGGCCTTTTTTGTTTTGGAAAGGTGAAATAGAGAAAGGGGTTGATATAGGAGTACAAAAATGTTTTGAAGGGTTTTGTCCATCATAATTTTCCAAATATTCGAATTTTAAACCAAAGGGGATATTTATCGAACCAAAAAAGCCGATCCATTTAATGTAGAGCGGCTTTTTTGTAGTAGTAAACCAACGGATGGAATTATCGAACCATTTCAGCAGGGATTTATGGGCTTTAGCTTAATTTTTTAGCGATACATAGCGATCCAATAAAACTTTATCAAAATTAAACTACTGATATAGTTTCTATGCTAGAATACTTTCTTTGCACGTCTAACTTCAGAAGGGGAAATACCGAAGTACTTTTTAAAGGCAATGGAAAAATGATTGGGATGGCTGTAGTTGAGCAGCTCTGACACTTGAAATATAGTACACTCGCCAAGTTCTAGAAGCTGCTTGGCCTGCTGCATGCGCAGGCTAGTTAAATAGCGAATCACGCTGGTCTGGAAGTGTAGCTGAAAACCTTTCTTAAGTTTAAACTCATTAATGCCAAAGTGCCTGCACACGCTGTGGAGCGTGATCTCTTCCAAGTAATGAACTGTTAGATAGGCCCTGATCTGCTGAAATAGGTCCGTATCGGCTGCATTCTTACCGCTAGTAGTCGGCTTGTAAAGAGAGTCGACCTGCAGCGCCAGCAATTCCAACACCTTTGCTTCCATGTACAGCCTTTTTACACTGCCCTTCATCACACAATTACAGATGTCTAGCAGTACCTGCTGTATTTTCAGGTCTATCAGGCCATGGTCCAGAGCAAAGAGCATAGAGCGCTTCCTTTCCATGTTGTCCTTTATTTTCTCAAAAGGAGGCTCATCATCCGAAATAATGTCCTGAAAGTATTCCGGCTGGAAAGCGAGATGAATGTTCTCAAGCTGTTTGATCGGATTGAGAACATGCTTGCCGGCTGGATTTGCAAGATATAACAGGTTATGTTTTAGCGGAGCATTTTGTACGGGATGTGGCAGATCGTCGAAAAATGACTTGGTGGTACCTTGCAGGGTAAAGCCAAGATTGATGGTAGAAGGAATTTTTTCCGATGTCTGGATGACAACTGAGGAGGGGGCTTTTATTTTCAGGTGATCTATAAGCACCCCCGGGAACTGAATGGTTTTATGCCACAGGCTAAGGTCGCCATTCGCGGATTCGAACAGGGAGCTTTGCACACCGAATTCATCCTGCCAGGTATAGTGACCGGTAGGCCCCTGCAGGAGCTGTTCCTGCAGATTTACAAAGCTTAAGCCTTTCATGTTTTTGTAATAAGATAAACAAATCTAAGAAAAATAACTTTTTAAAAAATACTTTTTGCGTAGAAGTCATTCCTTTTTGAGTAGGTGTAAGCTGTCCCGGTTACCATATTTTTGTGGTGTTTAAGCAAGCTACACAAACTATGAAAAAATTAAAGAAAGTTCTCCTGTATGGCAGCGGCGTGATGTTGTTGTTGCTACTGTTGGCGGCAATGGTATTTCAGGTTAACTTTTACTGGAGGGCACAAAAGGACTATGTGGTTAAGGTAAGGCCTGTGGAGATTACCTATACTACAGAGGCAATTCAGCAGGGCAGGCACCTGGCGGTAGTAAAGGGCTGTAACGACTGCCACGGCCAAGACATGGGGGGTAAAGCAATGCTCGATGATCCTGCTATTGGCTTTGTGTCCGCTCCTAATATCACGAAAGGTGCCGGTGGCTTACCAGCTGACTATTCAGAGGCAGACTACGTCCGGGCTCTGCGGCATGGGCTGGGAAAAGATAACAAAAGTCTGCTAATCATGCCTGCCCATGAGACGTCCAAACTATCGGATAAAGACGTGGCGGCCCTGGTAGCTTACTGCATGCAATTACCTCCGGTAAACAGAACACTGCCCGAGAGTGATTTTAACATGATGGGCAAGGCTCTCACCACTTTCGGACTGATACCTGCCTTTGCAGCAGAAGGAGTAGACCATACCTACATACAACCAAAAGAAATGCTGCAGGAGGTATCAGTGAAGTATGGAAAGTACCTGGCCGTGTCCTGCTCTGGTTGCCACAAGGCAGACTACAAAGGTGGACCTTCGCCTGTTCTGGGCTTCCCGCCTATACCAAATATTTCTTCAACCGGAAGAGTGGGCAATTGGAGCAAAGCGCAGTTTGCAGCAGTGCTGAAGACAGGCCAGCTCCCTGACGGCCGGATTATGCGAAACGAAGACATGCCCTGGAAAATGACGAGGCATTATACAACTGAGGAAGTGGAGTCTATTTATCTGTACTTAAGATCACTAAAGTAATGCTGAACAGGACGATTTATAATCCGCTTGCAAAAGATAAAGTAACTTTTTTGGAAACCGAAGAAGACACAGGTGGCGCTTACGAACTGGTTGAAGTAGAGCTGGCACCTGGCGGCGGCGTAAGCCTGCATTACCACACCAGCCTGGTGGAAGAGTTTGAACCAATAACGGGACCCTTGGGCATAGAACTGGATAGTAAGCGCCTGCAGGTGTTCCCGGGCCAGATAGCTGTAGCACCTGTCAACTCCCTGCATCGGTTTTACAACCCAAGCCAAACAGAAACAATCTTATTTAAAGTCTACATCAGGCCTGCACGAAACTTTGAAAAGACACTACGCATCGCCTACGGACTGGTTAATGATGGGAAAGTGAACAGGAAAGGAATTCCTAAAAGTATATGGCACATGGCGCTGCTCTTCCATTACGGGGAGTCTTATCTGCCGGGTATTCCGCTGTTTTTACAGAAGAGGGTCTTTGGCTTTCTGGCTTTCTTGGCGACAAAATTAGGCAAGGATAAAGCACTTGAGAAGTACTGGGTAGGGGAGAGGATAAATGGGAGCGATCACTTTCAAAAGATGGCCATTAACAACACTCCTTTGTTGTAGTTGAGTAAGGAAGAGATCTACTCAGAACAGAAGGATGTTAAGGAGTCAAACAAATTCGATGTAATTGAAAATGTATGGTGTTTTGATATAATTTCATATTGTCCAACCGAAGGGGAAATTTATCGAACCAAAAAAGCCGCTCCATTTGATGGGAAGCGGCTTTTTCACAGTAGTAGACCAAAGGATGTAATTATCTTACTTTATTTATTGGGATATTACTGACCTAATAGTTCTTTTGGAAAATTAAAGTAGGCTTAACTGAATTGTTTACTTCATTTAAATGCATATTACTCGAAACAGACCTTTGGAAGATCAGTAATTCAATGAACATACTTCATCTAATAAAACCTCAGCCACTTACAGCTTAAAATGGTATTAAATTTTGATAAAGTTCATCTTTTCTCCATCGAAATTAACTGTTAATGTTTTAGCTTCTGGATGAAAGTCAAATGTTGCTCCTGCAAGGCCCATCCTAAATCTGTTCATCTTTATTGCATCCAGTTCAATACCTTTCGATTGGGGCCCTTCCTGTATAAGAATAGTGTCATCTTGTGACAGTACTGTTAATTTTTGCTTCGAAGTTCTATCCTTATAGGTACCAACTATATTTTCTAGATCTCGGGGAGTATGTATTTTTCTGCTGTTAAAATTTGGCAAATCATAAGCTTTAGAAGTGGCTATACTACTGACAGCCCATAGCAACTCACTCAATGAAATTTCGCTTCCATTAGATGAATAAGAGAAAGACATGTTGTTTGAAGGCGCATAGAAAGAGATGGATTTAAATCCATCTATACCGCCGGAATGGCCAAGCAGTTCCATTCCTTGAACATCCATGCGCTTTAATCCGATACCATACTCTTTCTGTATTTCCTGCATTAGCTTTAGTGAGCTGTCGTTCAGAAATTTTCCGTTGAACAAGGCAGTTGTAAACACATTAAGATCTCCAGGGGTCGATACGATTGCTCCAGCCCCTAGAGCTACACTATGACTGGTTTCCTCGGCCGGGATCCACTTTTCTTTCTTATGATAGGGAATAGCTTCTTTATTTTCTTCTTTAATAGGGGAACCATAAAAAGTGTTTTTTAACCGGAGGGGTTTACTAATTCTTCTTGCGATGATTTTTGAGAAAGGCTTTTTATCAATGTCTTCAGCAATAAAAGTTAACAGGACATAATTAGTATTGGAATACTCTTGCTTTTCGCCGGCATTGAAGTTTGAACCCAGCTCTTTTATTTTGCTGAGCATTTCCTGCCGCGTCAAAGCATTTTTTCTCCAGTCCTTATAAGTCTGATCTTGAATTATATTTTGTAACCCGCTTTTATGTTGAAGCAGGTAAAGTATATTTATTTCACTCGCATTCGGAATATCGGGGTAAAACTGAGACAATTTAGTGTTATAAGAAAGCTGGCCTTCCTCAATTAGCTGCATAATAACAGTTGCTGTTATCATTTTAGAAACAGAACCGATTCTATACTTGGTGTTTCCAATTATTGGAATTTTTTTATCAACATTAGCAAAGCCCGTGGAGTAACTGTAAACTTCTTTTCCATTTTGGAAGATGGATAGATGTCCCATGATCTTATTGTGCTCTTCTAAAATGGAAAAAAGACTATCAAGCTTTGGTTTATTTAGTACTTGGGCCTTTAAACCAAAAGCCTGAAATAATAGAATTGAAAACAATAGTAGTGTATTTTTCATAGTATCTGCTTTAAGTAAGCATTTAAGGTAATGGTTTCGATACTTTTTTGGAAATTAAAGTGATGAATACCTGAAAATTAGGGATGAATTCCTCTATTTATAATACAAGTTTATACCCGCACAAGCATTCGTAATTATTGCTGGTATATTGTTTACTCTACCTGATATTTTGAATCTTATGATATCAGATGGTAAGGATCTCCTTCTAATTAATTTAGTATATGTTGAAAGGCATGAAGTTATCACCAGGGAAACTGCTTTAGAAAATGGGGTGAAGAGGGTATGTTTATCTGCGTAGCATCAAGAAGAGGTTGTTCCTATACTTTTTGGAGAATGTGGACAGTATGTGGAGATTCCGGTTGCTCATAACTTAAAAACAGCGAGCACTTTCTTTTATGATTAGAGGTAAGGACTAATTTAACTTGTACTATAACTGAAGGGGAAATTTATCGAACCAAAAAAGCCGCTCCAATTAACGTGTAGCGGCTTTTTAGTAGACCAAAGGATAGAATTATCGAACCTTTTCCACAGGGATTTTACTGTATTAGCAGTCTTCATAAAAACAGCATAAGTATAACTGTCTTATTTGTTCATAATTAACAAGCACTGCCCTTACCTTTCTAAACCAATAAACTTCATAGCTCTTCCTATAGCTATAATTTTAGAATATGTAACTAAATAAATAAACAATATAACTAAAAATATAAGTTAGTTAACTAATTAGGCTTGTTATTTTTATGTTAAAACGCAACTTAGTACAAGTATAGTGGTTCAAAACAATAGGAATAACATCAAATTTATAATCATCAGAAGCCTCTGTGTCAGCCTTCATGCAATACCGAACTATAGGTTAGGCTTTTCTTCATATTCAGCCAGCTTTGCAAGCTGAGTTTTCTATCAACTTCACCCAACCGACATAGATGGCTTTGTAGGTAGACTCCTGACTTGAAGGAGCTGTCGAATCTTTGTTAGCGCATTCAGCTGATCACGCTACGCTGGTACTTTTGCTAGGGTAGTGCAGAAGCTATTTTTTTAACACTTAACTAATCTGCATGGCATGAATTCTACTTCTACCAACATCCATCAGACAGCAACTAAGGGTGATAAAAGATTTTACCAATTTATTTCTTGCCCAAGAGCGTTCAATGCCACTTCAGTTAAACCGGTGTCTTTCCACTCCAACATTCCCAAGTTTTACAGAGTGCACTCAAGTCTCTTAACCTCTATAAGAACGATGATGAAACAACATTCTACAAATTACAAAGCAGTTGACAGCAGTAGTTTAACCTGCTTAAAAAAAGTAGCTTACGTCTGTATGGTTATCATAGTGTTAGCCATCCTGCCACAAGCAAACTTAATAGCACAACCAACCAAGGAGTGGGACAAAACCATCGGTGGTAGCAGTAGTGATTACTTATTCTCCCTGCAGCAGACGGACGACGGGGGCTACATCCTAGGGGGTATTCCGTTTCTAACATAAGCGGGGACAAGAGCGAGAATTCCAAGAGCAGCAGCTATGATTATTGGGTGGTGAAGTTGTCAGGTAATGTATGTAATACTCCTGCAGCCTCATTTACATCTTCACCCGTTTGTGTCGGAACTGCCATAGCCTTTTTAGATGCTTCTACGGAGGTAGCTGCCGATGCAAGCTATGCCTGGGATATTGACAATGACGGAACTGTGGAGTATACAACGGCAGGAAGCATTACGCACACCTACTCCGAAGCTGACACCTATACAGCCAGCCTTACCATTACGCAAGGCGCCTGCAGCGACACCTATACCCAGCAGGTAACAGTGCATGCGGCGCCTACGGCTACGCTCAGCGGCGGGCAAACCGTTTGCCCCGGCGGCAGCGCAGAATTCAGCATCGCCTTAACCGGCACCGGCCCCTGGTCCATTACCTACACAGACGGCACCACGCCGGTTACTATAAATGACATTACCGCCTCTCCTCATACCCTGCAAGTCACTCCTGGCAGCACGACTACCTATAGTTTAGAGAGCGTGTCGGACGCGAACTGCTCCGGCACCGTGAGCGGCGGGGCAACTGTTACGGTAGAAGATACCACCCCGCCGGTGGCCGTGGGGCAGAATGTGACGCTTCACCTGAGCGAAGGGGGCAACCTGACGACCGCCGCCGTCAACAATGGCTCCTCTGACAATTGCACCGCTCCTGAAGCATTGGTGCTGTCGCTGGATAAAACCACCTTCACCTGCTCTGATACAGGGGATAACACAGTGGTCTTGACCTTGGAAGATGCGGCAGGACTGATCCACACCGCCCAGGCTACTGTTACTGTAGTGAACGATATAGCCCCTGTGGTGGCCTTTACGGCTCCTCCCGCGTGCGAAGGCGCAGCCACTGTGTTTACAGACATGTCAACAGATGTGGCAACAGACGCCACCTATGCCTAGGACGTGGACAACAACGGCACCATTGACTACAGCACCAAAAACACCAGCCACACTTACGCCGCTGCCGGCATATACACAGCCAAGCTCACAATCACGCAGGACTGCTGCACGTATAGTACCCTGCAGCAGTTAGAGGTAAAAGCCACTCCGACTGCCCCTACTGCCAGCAGCAACGAGAATGTAGTCTACGGCGGCACGCTGCAGCTGCAGGCATCGACCATCGCCTGCGCGAGCTACAACTGGACAGGACCTGATGGATTTACATCCTCAGAGCAGAACCCTGAACTGACAAACGTAACCTTGGTAGCGGCAGGCACCTACTCCGTGACCGCAACGGTAAACGGTTGTCCGGGTCCGGCAGGAACGGTTAACGTCACCGTCGGCAAGGCCACGGCCACCCTAGCTCTGGTGGAGGCGGATCTAGACCAGACCTACACCGGAACTGAGCGCTTAGTGAACTACACTGTCTCCCCAACCGGACTTAGCGGCGTCACCGTCACCTATACCGGCATCAACGGCACGACCTATGCGGCTTCTTCCATTCCACCCACCAATGCCGGCACCTACGCGGTGGTCGCCTCGCTGGTGAACGACAACTATCAGGCCACCGACGCCACCGGCACGCTGGTGGTGGGCAAAGCCATCGCCACGGTCAGTTTCAGCGACCTGGCCCACACCTATGACGGCACAGCCAAGGCGGCAGCCGTCACCACTAACCCGGCGGGCCTGAGCGGCGTTAGCGTTTCTTACCAGCAGGGAACCACGCCCGTGGCCACGCCGACCAATGCCGGCAGTTACACTGTACTGACCACCCTGACCAACGACAACTATCAGCTGGCATCAAGCAGTGACCCGGCCACGGCAACGCTGGTCATCGACAAGGCCACGGCCACCATCACCCTGAGCGACTTGAGCCACACCTACGATGGAAGTGCCAAGGTAGCCTCGTATGTGACAACACCGGCTGGACTGAGTGGGGTAACCATTGCCTATGCGCAAGGAGGTACACCGGTAGCAAATCCAACAGATGCGGGTAGCTATAGCGTGACCGCCACGCTTGTCAACGACAACTACGAATTGGCGGCCGCTAACGACCCGGTGATTGGAACACTGGTGATAGACAGAGCTATCGCGACCATCATGCTCAGTGATCTTAGCCACACTTATGATGGCAGTGCTAAGGCAGCTACAGCCACCACATCGCCAGCTGGTTTAAGTGGCGTGACTGTTACCTATAAGCAAGGTACAACTCCCGTAGCTTCGCCAACGGATGCTGGTAGTTATGCCATAGAAGCGACACTGGCTAACGACAACTATCAACTGGCAACAAGTCCGGCTACGGCGACTCTTGTCATTAATAAGGCTATTGCCACTATCACATTAGGAAACCTGAACCATACTTACACCGGCAGCGGAAAAGCAGCAAGCTATGAGACTTCCCCTGCCGGACTGTCAGATGTTACCTTGGCTTATACCCAGAACAATGTGAATGTTGCATCTCCAACAGATGCAGGCAATTATACGGTTACAGCTACTTTGGAAAACAGTAACTATAAACTGGCTGCTGGGAATGATCCGGTGACAGGCACCTTGGTGATAGACAAAGCGGTTGCTAGCATTACCTTATCTGATTTGAACCATGACTTTGATGGGACAACTAAAGCTGCAACGGTTGCTACCTCTCCAACTGGGGTAAGTGGCGTATCAGTTGTTTATAAACAAGGAAGCAGCTTAGTGGCTGCACCACAAGATGCGGGGAGTTACACCGTAGAAGCTACTCTTAACAACAGCAACTATAAACTAGCTACTGATAAAGACCCTACAACGGCCACGCTGGTTATCAATCAAGTAAAACCAACGCTAACACTTGCATTCAGCAACGCAACCTACAATGGACAGCCGCATCCCGCTACTACGGCTACTATTACAGGAGTAGGTGGAGTAGAACTTACGGGTACGCTTCGTTACGAAGGGGTGAGCCCAACGGTATATGCATCAAGCAGCACGGCACCAACAGCAGCAGGTACTTACAAGGCAACTTTAGCTTATGTGGGTAGTACCAACTACGAGACTCTATCAGAAGAGAAGACTTATACTATTGCAAAAGCTGTATTGACTGTTACCTCTGCAGACCGAACCAAAACCTATGGCACTACGCTTACGGCAGTAGACTTTAGCGACAGCTTCACGGGTATGGTAAGTGGAGATGGCATTACTGTCTCTCGCAACAGTACAGGCGCTGTAGCTACGGCTTGGGTTACTACCTATCCGATTGTCGCTGTGCTGCATGATCCAAGCAACAAGCTGAGCAACTATGACGTGAGCAACACACCAGGCACCTTAACCGTGACGCAGGCAACGCCTACGGTAGTGGCCACAGGGGGGACCTTTACCTACAATGGCCAGGCCCATGCTGGCAGTGGCGTGGCAAGTGGCGTGCTATCCCCGGTAGATGCACTTACACCGGTTACGCTGAGCTATGAAAAGCTCACTGGCGCTACCTATAGTGCCATGACCGGGGCTCCGGTAGATGCGGGTACCTACAAAGTAACGGCGACCTTCAGCGGCAATACCAACTATGCTTCAGCCAGCCATACGGCCACCATCACCATTAACCCGGCGTTGCTCACCGTCACTACCAACAGTCGTAGCAAAAGCTATGGACAGGTGCTGACTTCCGCTGATTTTAGTGGCAGCCTGATTGGTAACCTGGCCAGCGATAACATCAGCATCGCCAGCTTCAGCAGCGCAGGGGCAGTGGGTACAGCCACTATAGCTGGTGGACCATATCAGATTACAGCCACGCTGGCTGATCCAAATAATCGCCTTTCCAATTATACCCGCCAGGACAGCTATGGCAACCTAATAGCGCAGGCAGCTACTTTAACCATTAAAGCAGATGATAAGAGCCGGGCATATGGAGATCCTAACCCTGACTTTACAGGCACCGTCGTCAGTGGCGTGCAAAACGGGGAGAGCTTTACCATTGCTGGCTCAGCACCTACAGCGCTTTCCACCAGCCCTTCAGGCAGCATGCATGCCATCATTCCTTCGGTAAGTGGCAGCACACTGGCGAACTATACGGTGGTAAAACAAAACGGCACACTCACCATCACCAACGCCACACTGACGATCAAAGCCCATGATACTTCGCGCCAGTACAGCGATCCGAATCCGGCCTTTACCGGCTTTGTGGTTAGCGGTGCCCAGAACGGAGAGAGCTTTACTGTAACGGGCACTACCACCGCCACGACAAGTTCTGCTCCAAGCACCTACACCATCACACCAGCCGTGAGTGGAACAACCCTGGCCAACTATACCGTTGTGAAGCAGAATGGGACATTGACGGTGAACAGGGAAAACGCCTTGGCGGTCTACACCGGAGCTACCTTTGCGTCTACTGCCAGTACTAAATCCAGCACAGCCACGGTGACAATGGCCACGACCATTCTGGATATTACAGCAGATAACACCGATCCAAATTATGATGCTTTTGCAGGGGACATCCCCAATGCCAAAGTCACATTCGTCAACCGGGATAACGGAACTATACTGGCATCCAACGTGCCAGTAGGATTGGTGACGAGTGGAGACCAAAAAGTAGGCACGGCCACAGCCAGTGTAAGCTTAAGCTTGGGTGGTGCTGACTCTGAATCTTTTACCATCGGTATCATCATCAACGGCTACTATATCCGCAACAGCAGTGATGACAATACGGTAGTGACAGTATCCAAACCGCTCAATGACTTTGTGACGGGCGGTGGTTACCTGGTGCTCAGCCGCTCGGCAGGAGAGAAGGCAGGGGATGCTGGACGCAAAAACAATTTTGGTTTCAACATCAAATACAACAAGAAGGGCACTAACCTGCAAGGCAAGATCAACAGCATTGTCCGAAGAAAAGAAGCAGACGGTGTGGTGCATGTCTACCAGATCAAAGGCAATGTGATGAGTTCGCTTTCAGTGCAGCTACTGAGTCCTTCCACTGGTAAAGCAATCTTTAACGGGCAGGCCAGCATCCAGGACATCACCAATCCAGACCTGCCGGTATCGGTTGAAGGGGGAGCTATGCTACAGGTAACCATGACGGATATGGGAGAGCCTGGTAAAAATGACCAGATTGCTATTACCGTCTGGAAGAAGGACGGTGGTTTGTGGTTTGCTAGTGACTGGGATGGTACTCAGACTGTGGAGAAGGTGCTGGCAGGTGGTAATGTAGTAGTGCGGGGCGGAGCAACAGGTAACCTGAATACTACATCCAAAGGTAAAAAACTTGATGCACTAGGAGCAACTAACGCGCAGTTCTATAATTACCCGAACCAGTTCTCAAACAAAACGACCATAGCCTTTAGCCTAGAGAATGAAGAAAGTTACCTGCTGGAAATTTACGACATGCGCGGGGCGTTGATCCAGAAAGTAGACATGGGCGTGGCTGAAGCTGGTAAGCTGTATGAATATGAACTGGATGCACGCACACTGGCAGAAGGTGTATACATTGCCCGGCTGGTGACTGCTTCGAAAGCGCAAAGCCTGAAGATGGTTTTGAAGCGGTGAAGGAAGAATTTTAACAGCCAGATGGGCTACTCTGAAGTGACTCATCTAGCTTTAAATGTTCAATTCATTTACCAGCTAAAAATAGCATTCATTGCAGAGACTGAAGCACGTGTAACAACCTTTAAAATCTTTCCTGTTACTTTTCTGTTACTCTGGAAACAAAAAAACCGCTTATTTGATGGAATAAGCGGGTTTTAATGGGTTATCGTGTAGACCAAAGGTCCGAATTATCGAACCATTTCCACAGGGATTCGGATGCTGTTGGAGAATGCTTAGCACTAAGAAAAACTAATTGGATTAATTTCTATCTTATAGTTTTGGAAAACTTACCTGATTACACGCCAAACTGGTTCAGGTGGTGATTTAGGTGTTTGTAAAACATATTATTCCACTGGCTGCTGTTCAGCGGACCAAATGAGTGCGACTCTTTCCCCTCAAAATAAGATTGGCCTAATTGCTGTGTTTTTTGCAGATAAGTGATCAGGCGGCTCTTTTCTAGTTCAAAGTCTTTTGTATCCACAATTTTAAAATGCGGGGCTGTGTGTACATTCTGCTTAAAAGGCTTCTCGTTTACCACGAAATCTTTTACAAACAGTTTTACCAGAAACTTCATAATTGGGTTTGGTTTCGGGTGCAAGTCTTCGTACACCAGTTCGTAGGTTACGTTGCAATGGGCCAGCATCTGGGCTACGTTCATTTTACCCCAAAGTGGTCTGGAGTATTTTTGTCGTTTGTGAATACGAGTGATGAGTTCATCAGTCGTTGCCGGGTTAAATACGCTGTTCATTTCTTTCTATAGGTCATTTTACCAGTTTAAATATACAGTTTATTCAAACAGAGCAAGTAAATATTTTTTGGTTATTAGTACTTAGCTTAAGAGTTTTTGAGTAGAGGAATGTGCTATAGTTTATGGTAAAAGCTAACCTGATCTTACCGAATTCGCATATTATAATTACTATATCTGTCTTGCTGTATAAATAAACCGACCTACATGCAGCACCACATTCTGAAGCCGAAACCGGCCCTGAACAAAGCCTACCTGCGCCTGAAAACAAGCCGGAATGAAGGGGAGTCTGAAGCCAAAGTTTGGCCCCTGCACCAGCTGAATGTAAAAGGAGAAGGTGAGTCGGGGATGTATTACCGCGGCATTCCTGCTGTAAGCAAAGACCTGAAAGGAAATGCGCAACTGATAGATCTACCCAGGTAGTATTCAACAAGTAATAACTACTGGAACGTTGAAATAAAAAAGGGAGCCTCATAAATGAGCTCCCTTTTAAGTATTTACTTTATGAAAGTATACTAGTGTATACGGCATTTTATAAAGTTTAATCATTACCTTCTTCAAAAGTTATAAAACGTGTCACAAATATGTGTAAACACACTCTGTTTTAAAGTTACTAAAATAAGGCAGGGTACCCGGAATCCCTCTAGGCACCCTGTCTTATTTTAATATGCAGCTCCTTACTGGAGTTGCTACCTTTGACTGGAGACCTTTTCTAGGCAGATTTAAGTAACTGATGAAATTTGACTAAGATGGAAAGACGTGTATTTAATGCCTCCTTTAAACGGATGGCTATTGATCTCTCCTATGTGAGAGGTTCGGTAAAAGAGGTAGCCGATGAGTTGGGTATAGATCCCGGCCGGCTGAGCCAATGGCGGCAGAAGGATAGTTTACCAGTAAGATCTACTAAAGGGCTCAGTGAGGAGCAGAAAGAGATCAAGCGGTTACAAAAGGAGCTCAAGGAGGCGCAGCTGGAGCGCGATATACTAAAAAAGGCAGTGAGCATCTTCTCCAGGGGAGACGGGCGGTGTTCGGATTCATAAAGGAGCACTGAAACCAGTTTTCCGTTGAGAGGATGTGCAAAGTGCTCCAGGTCAGTGCCAGCGGCTACTACTACTGGCTTCATCACCCGGTAAGTCTGCGGGAGCAGGAAGAGCTGGAACTAGTGGTGCAGATTAAGGAGGTATACCAGCAGAGTAAGTGCCGCTACGGCAGCCCCAGGATCAGTTTTGAACTCCGGGAGCAGGGCATCCGGGCTTCTCGTCCAAGAGTAGTCCGTCTCATGCAAAGACACCAGATAAAGAGCATCATAAGGAAGAAATATAGAGTACAGACCACTGACTCCAGTCATATGTATACGGTAGCTGAGAATCACCTGGCAAGAGATTCTCAGGCGACAAGGCCGGCAGAGAAGTGGGTATCTGATCTCACCTACATCAGGCCTCGGGAAGGCTGGCTGTATCTGACGATCGTACTGGACCTGGCAGACAGGAAAGTAGTAGGTTGGTCGCTGAGTGAGACCATGGAGGCGCAGGTAACTACGGTGGCTGCCTTTAAGATGGCCATCGAAAACAGGCCCCTGTTCCACTCCCTTTCGCGGGGTGCGCAGTATGCCTGTAGCGCCTTCAGAGTGGATTTGGAAGGAATGCCGGTAGTGCAGAGCATGAGCCGTAAAAGGAATTGTTGGGACAACGCGGTAGCAGAGAGCTTCTTTAAAACGATGAAAACAGAAATGGTGTACCATCAATTTGCCACCAGGTAAGAGGCCCGGCTGGTCGTGTTTGAATACATCGAAGGTTTCTACAACAGGAAAAGGAGGCATTCTAAACTTGGGTACCTCACGCCTTGCCAGTATGAAAACCTGCTGTACAACCAAGCTGTGGCGGCTTAACAAAAAGCCTCCAGAAAACTATTGCAATTCCATATTTGAAATGATACATATTATCACCTATTCTTTTATTAATGAAGAGCTAATGACTATTTTAGAAGACGGAGGAGAAACGATGACTATAAGCTTCTCTAAGCTTCTCTGTTAGTACTTGATAAGAATAAATGGTAAAGTAGATATTATAAAAAGTAGAAGCTGAAGATCTTAAATTTATTTGGCGTAAAATATTTGACTACCATAAGGTTAGTTTATCAGAATATAAAACTTAATAGGTAATAGTTCACGCAAATACAAATAGTTCTAAAAAAGTTGTGACTTGTCGGTTAGAGATTCTAGCTTAATAGGCTTTTTCGTCATATTTTAACACCTTCCATACTGTAAGAAAGATTATCTTAATGTCCAATAGTATACTCCAATTTTCCAGATACCATAGATCGGCACTTAATCTGTTAATTAAAGAAGAAGGTTCTTTTATTTCACCTCTATAACCATTTACTTGTGCCCAACCTGTAATTCCAGGTGTTAAAAAGTGCCTGACCATGTAAGAGTTTATCACCTGAGAATAATCAACCGTTTGCTTAAGCATATGTGGCCGTGGTCCAACGACTGACATATTACCAAGTAAAACATCTATAAACTGGGGTAATTCATCTATACTTGTTTTTCTTATAAACCTGCCAACCCGGGTTACCCTAGCATCTCCTTTTGTTGCTTGCAAATTATCAGAGTCATCGTTCACTACCATACTTCTGAATTTATGACAGTAAAAAGGCTTATTGTTTTTACCAGACCGGAGTTGCTTAAAAAATACTGGGCCCTTAGAATCTAGTCTTATTATAATAGCTATTATAGGTATTAGCCAGCTCAAAATGAGAACTATAACCAATGAAGAGAAAAGTATGTCAAATCCCCTTTTAATCAATTCATTAGCTTTGTTTTCTAAAGGTTCTCTGCGTGGCTTTAACACAGGTAAATAGCCAAAAAAATCGACCTGTAAATTCTGATTGATAGCTCCTCTAAGGTCAGGCACAATCCTGAAACGAACCATGCTTTTATCCGATTCGCGCATCATGTTCTCTATCCTTGCACATTCGCTATTGGGTAAAGTGCAATAGATTTCGTTTATTTTATATGCACGAATATACTTAAGGCAAGCGTCGATGTTGCCGAGGTAATTTATGTTTGCTGGGACCCGCTTAGGATCATCATCGAAGATGCCAGCTACGGTTATGTCTAAATGAGGATTTGAGGTAACATACTTATAAAAGTTGATTCCATTAGGCCCTGAACCAACTATAGCAATTCTATTCAACTTAAACCAAAAGCCCAACTTATTCTTCCAAATAAGTATAAGGATTAGTTTACAAGCAATAAGGCAAATTGGAAAGTAAATAAAATAATAAACTAAAGGCTTAGGAGGAACATAGATATTAGGTAATATAAATTTAATAATACTAGCCAAAATGATAAATAAGCACAGAGAAAAAACAACTGATTTCAAGATGTCTTTTACCCTTCGTTTTAGGATCTTGGTATAGAAACTGAATACTGTGGAACTGTAGAACCAGCAAAAATTAAGTAGCACGATCGTTAATTTATAATCGTACACGTCTACCCAATCCAGAATCTGATGAGTCGCGACAAAAGATGCATAGAAGACTCCATTCAATAAAGTATAGTCGGCTATCGCATTAATCCATCTGAAAATAGTAGAGTATTTGTGCGTCATAGAAAAAAAATTAATGGATTATCTAAGGCACCAGCTTTTTAAATTCTTATAAGAAATTGGTTGGATTTGATAGAGCTATGTAGCGACGGGTGAATTAGTAAAGCTCCGGAATCACTCTTAGTGTTTGAATATACTACTCTCCTTTATGTAAGATTTATATATTAGTTCATTTTTAGCCAGTAATACAAAATCACAGGTAGATGGTATTTTGTGCTATGTTAATAAAAAATTATATAATATTGGTTTTTGATGAATTTTGCTAAAAAAATATTACAATATTTATATAAAATGGATGGGTATAGCTTAGTAATTGCTTTGTTTAAAATACTTTACCAATTAGAGTTTACCGCTCACATGGTGAATGGGTATGTTTACATAGTATTGTAACAAATTCATATTATTTTGTGTTTAAACTACCTTAGAACTTGGTCGATGCAACCTTGAATTTTCTTAATCCCCATATGACTCTGACTACATCTGAAACTCTAAAGCTTCAGAGAATTAGAACACATTGATTATGCTGTTTTTATATATGCTCCTATTCTACAAACAAACTTTGGTTTATGAATATATCTTTTACTTCTGGGCCATTCTTGAAAATAGTTTTAGTTATATTATATGCTGTTTTGCAGTTATGTAGCACTCAGGATAGTATGGCGCAAGACAAGGGGAAGAAAAAAAAGAACAAACTTCCACCTGAGAATCTTCAAGGAGCTTATCTTGCAAATGCTCAGTATAACTTTAATACGAGCGGATTAAAACTAGCTTCAATAAATAATCCTACCTCTTTACAGTTTGGACCAGATGGGCGATTGTATGTATCTCAGCAGGATGGGGTCCTTAAAGCATTGACTATAAAGCGAAATGGGAGCAATGACTACACTGTAACCTCTACAGAAACAATTGGAATAATAAACCAAATACCTAATCATAATGATGATGGATCTTTAGCATCAAATGTTACTAAGCGACAAGTTACTGGTATATTAGTAACAGGTACTGCGGCACAGCCAATACTTTACGTAAGTTCCAGTGACAGTCGCATTGGTGGTGGTTCATCAGATGGAGACAAGAACCTGGATACTAATTCTGGAATCATCTCACGTCTGACAAAAGTTAGCGGCGGATGGTTAAAGATAGATTTGGTTAGGGGATTACCTCGTTCGGAAGAAAACCACTCAGTAAATGGGATGCAGTTAAATGAACAGACTAATACGTTGTATATAGCTGTTGGAGGATTAACAAATGCAGGTGCTCCATCAAATAACTTCGCTTTCATATGTGAGTACGCCCTTTCAGCCGCAATACTTTCTATTGACCTTAATTTTATAGACGCATTACCTACAATAGGATTAGGGGCAACTGCATATAAATACGACCTACCTACTCTAGATGATCCTACCCGGCCTAATAATGCTGATGGTACAGATTTGAATGATCCCTTTGGCGGAAATGATGGTCTTAATCAAGCTAAGATTGTAATTGGAGGACCTGTGCAGATCTATTCACCGGGTTACCGCAACTCTTACGATCTTGTAATAACTAAGACACCTGGCAAAGCTGGGCGTATGTACACTATTGATAATGGTGCAAATCAAGGCTGGGGTGGTCATCCAGCTAATGAAGGTTCAGATGGAACTGTTACTAATAATTATGTATCAGGTGAGCCTGGTTCAACTGGCCCAGGGCCTAATGATCCGGTTATTAACAACCTTGATAACTTACATTATATAGGTGATATAAACTCATATATTGCTGGTAGCCATTATGCAGGTCATCCTACTCCAACCCGCGCAAATCCGGCTGGGGCAGGATTATATACTCATGATGGAGTAACCGGAGTTTGGCGAACAAGCAAGACTGGAAGTAATCCCTTACCAGCTGACTGGCCACCGGTACCTCAAACTTTGGCTAACCCTAGAGAAGGTGATTACCAAAATCCGGGCGTAAATGACTTGGCGCTTTTAACATTCTCTAATTCTACAAATGGTATAACTGAATACACCGCTTCAAACTTTAACAATGTGTTAAAGGGCACCTTATTAGCTGCAGACTTCGGAGGCTATATTCATAAGATAACTCTAACTGAAGATGGGTCTAACGTTACAAATCCAAGATCCAGCACAAACAAACTTAATCAGGATCTACCTTTTGCTTCGGGATTTGGATCACAGCCGCTAGATATTATCGCGCAGGGTGATAATGATGTATTCCCCGGGTCTGTTTGGGCTGCCACTTACGGATCTGATGTAATTACGATATTTGAGCCTGCCGATTTTGTTATATGTTCGGGTACATATAGTATAGACATAGATGATGACGGTGATGGTTATTCAAATGCAGATGAGATTGACAATGGAACGAACCCATGTTCAGCTTCAAGTATGCCAACTGATTTTGACGTTGACTTTATTTCGGACTTAAATGATAATGACGACGATAATGATGGGTTGGGTGACAACATAGACTCATTTGCTCTAGACTCACAAAATGGATCGAGTACTAACTTGCCTTTAGAATATGAACTGTTCAATAACCATCCGGGAACTGGGCTTTTTGGTTTAGGTTTTACTGGACTTATGAGTAACAGACAGCCTGATAATGATTATAACAACCTTTATGATGAGAGCAATTTAATTGCAGGTGGAGCTGTTGGCGCGTTTTCTGTTGTTGCCGTGTCAGCAGGCGATGCATTGGGTACTATAAATAACCAGGAAAACGCATTTCAGTTCGGTATTAATGTTTCTTCAGCAACAGGCCCGTTTACAGTTCATACAGCAATGCTTGGACCTTTTTTCGATAATAAAAATGCACAAAACTATCAATCACAGGGATTTTATATCGGTACAGGAGATCAAGACAACTATTTTAAAATAGCTATCAATGCTAATGGCGGTCAGGGTGGAATTGAAGTTATATATGAGAATGCAGGACTACCAACAGTTCAGCAATTTCCTTTAAACAGTGGTTTCCCTGCTTCATCTCTGGAATTGTTTTTAACTGTTGATCCTGGTGCTGGAACTATACAAGCTAAGTATACTCAGGATGGAGGAAATAAAATTG
Source organism: Pontibacter populi (assembly GCF_040278685.1). NCBI lineage: Bacteria > Pseudomonadati > Bacteroidota > Cytophagia > Cytophagales > Hymenobacteraceae > Pontibacter > Pontibacter populi. Next base: position 80,697 of record NZ_JBEOKT010000016.1, on the reverse strand, counting down.
CATTAGGTAGTCCTGTAAGTGTTAGCGGAGGACTTCTCAACGCTATTCAATCGTCATCTGCCGTAGCGGTAGGTATTATTGCTACCTCACGTAATGCCTCTCCTTTTACAGCAACCTGGGACTATATAAGAGCATACAAAGAACCTGTTAATACTGATTGGACCTTTATAGAACCATCAAAGATCTCTAAGTGGGTGGGGTATAGTGTCATGTACAATAATAAGATGTACGTGTTTTCGGGATTCGATGAGTCAACAGCAGTTACATCTCCTAAAGTAGAAATATATAATCCTTCCAATAATACATGGTCTCTAGGGGCTGATATGCCTTTCCCTGTTACGCATGCAGGCATAACTATAGATGGGTCAAAAGTATATGTGGCAGGAGGTTTCTTAGGGGGCTGGCCAAGTGACCCACTCGCTGATCAGCTTCAGATTTATAACATTGAAACCAACACATGGAGTACGGGCCCTAAATTACCAGCAAAAAGTGGAGGTAATGCATTAGTACGCGTAGGGCGTAAGTTATATTGCTTTGGTGGACTTTTAGAAGATCGCCAGACCGGTACGCAAGCGCATTTTGTATTGGATCTAGATAATATGAGTGCAGGCTGGATATCAGCAGCACCTATGCCTGACCCACGATGTCATATTGCAACAGGACATGTAGGTGGTAAGATCTATGCTTTAGGAGGGCAGGTAGGGCATGATGGATCTTACACGGATGTAAATGTTGCACATGTATATGATCCATTTACAGATTCATGGACTAAGTTAAAAGATTTACCATATTCCCGATCTCATAGCGAATCTGGTACTTATGTTATAGATGGCAAAATAACATTAGTTGGGGGTAGAACAGGCACCAATAAAGTCATTCCAAATGTAACTATCTATGACCCTAAAACAGATAGTTGGACAGAAGATACCCCACTGCCTGTAGGCTTATTTGGGCCTGCAGCAGAAGCTATAGAAACAGAGCTTATAGTTTCTAATGGAGGAGAGGCTAGTATGACAAATGCTGTTAATACTGCAAGGAAGCGGAACATTGTAAGAACTCCGGATTATAAAAGTGGCTTTGCTCCATCTCAGTTAACTCTGAATGCTTCCAATGGTACAACAGTATCGAAAGATGTAATACTTTGGGTTAACAGTGGAGAGCCCGCATTCACTATAAATGTTTCTGGCTTACCTTCCTGGCTAACTTTATCTACAAGCTCAGGTACTATTGATCAGCTTGGCGGCACAGAAATAACAATCACGGCAAATGCTGCAAACCTGGAACCAGGGGATTACTCTGCAAGCATTACTGCAAAATCGAGTGGTTATCCAGATGCGGTTTTATCTATCTCCCTCAAAGTAGCTTCAGGGAATAAAGTTTTGTATGTCTATGGAAGTATACCGCCAGCTATCCATGATATGAAACTTTCTGACACTGGAAATTTAGGAATGTCACAATTTAAATCTGCCCTTGAAGAAGTAGGCTTTGTACTTGAAGAATCACTAGATGCAAGTATAGTACTTGATGCTACTAAATTAAACAACTATAAAGTGCTGATTTTAGGGTCCAACAACAGGCGTTTTTCCGCAACAGAAAAAACTGCTGTTGATGCCTGGGTTAAAGCAGGTGGTGGGATCATAGCTTGGTCTGATGCCGCTTTTGGGTTTGAAGATGGTGGTATAAACAGCACTGTTGGAGCGACCAGCGACAACGACCTAATGCAGCAATTCGGAATGCAGTTTCTACGTGATAACGGTGAGGGTGCATTCGCACTAAATCAGTGGAATGTAAATCATTACATCAATAAGTTTAATAAAAATGCAGGAGTAACTATAGAAGCGGAAGGGGCAAGCCCAGTAAGAACCAGTTCTCCTGCAACTATATTAGCTTATATGCCTGCAGATAAAGCTAAACTGAACAGTTTGGATGGTCCTTTAACGCCTGCAGATGCTGCTATGGCTGTAGCAAATATAGGAAGTGGCAGAGTGGTAGGTTTCTTTGACAGGAATGCATTCTGGAATTCAGGTGATGGTACTTATCTTAGTAAAGTAGATAATAAAGTCTTCGCACAAAGAATGCTTTTATGGGTTTCCGGTTTGGAGGAAGCAGCACCTGCCGAGCCTACAGTTACAAGCCCACTAGCTGATATAACTGTACAGAAGAATAGTTCTCCCACTCAACTAGATCTTGCAAATGTGTTTAGTGATGATGGAGGAATAAGCAACCTTACATTTACAATTGTAAATAATACTAAACCGGAACTTGTAGCTACAACCATTGAAGCTTCCAATCTTAAATTAACTTACACGGCTAATATATCAGGAACATCGGAAATTACGGTTAGAGCAACTGATGCTGATGGCCAGTATATAGAGGATGTTTTTAACGTTTTGGTTATGGATCAGTCTTCCTATAAGGTTAATGCAGGCGGTGGAAGTATAACAAGTACTATAGGTACTTTTACTGCGGATCAATTTTTCTCCCCGTCACCTGGCAGGGTATACTCCAACAAATCAGCCATCGCCAATACTACAGACGATGCCTTATATCAGACGGAGCGTACTTCTGTAGATAACAAAGGCACATTCAGCTATGCTTTCCCGGTAGGCAATGGGTTATATAAAGTAGTATTACATTTTGCAGAGATATACTGGACATCTGCAACTAAAAGGCTGTTTGATGTCAACGTCGAGAATGTGAAGGTGTTGGATAATTATGACATTTTTGCGAAAGCTGGATCACTGGCTGCTACAACCGAAACTTTTATAGTCAATGTGCAGGATGGTACTTTAAATATTAATTTCAGTGCCCTATCTTCTGATGGAGGTATGGATAGGCCTAAGGTATCTGCAATAGAGATAATTGAACAATCTGTTACAAATGAAGAAAAGCTGGTAGCAAATCCGGGTTCATTACACTTCTTTTCACAACAGGCCGGGACAACTTCAGCCGCTCAAACTGTATCACTCAAAAACTCAGGAACTGAAACTATAGAGATAACATCTGTTAATATCAGTGGAACAAATAGCTCGCAATTTGCCCATAATTTTACTGATAAAATTGTTCTTGCGCCGGAAGCTACTGCATCCCTTAACATAACTTTTACTCCTGCCTCTTTAGGAACTAAAGTTGCTTCATTAAATATAACACATTCAGGTACCAACTCGCCGCTGGTTGTCGGTCTAACAGGAGAAGGGCATGACAATGTACAGGCTCTTAGAGTTAATTCCGGGGGCAATGAAGTATCGACTTCCTTAGGCACTTTTACAGCTGACCAGTATTCTAGTGGTGGAGGTACTTACACCAACAAAAATGTAAAGGAGATAGCAGGAACAGCCGATGACGCAATATACAAGTCCGAGCGTTTTGGTGCTTTCAGTTATAATATCAATGTATCATCAGGCACATACCTTGTGCGGCTACACTTCGCAGAAATATATTATGGAGCGCCATATGGCGGGGAAGGAACCACTGGAAAACGTATCTTTAACGTTACCGGGGAGGGAAAGCCATTATTAACTAACTTCGATATTTTTGCTGAAGCTGGCTCAATGACAGCTCTGGTAAAAGAATTTACAATAGATGTAACCGATGGTATTCTTAATCTTGATTTTAGTAAGATTGTAGAACAGCCAAAGGTAAGCGCAATCGAAATTATTACAACGACGGCTTCAAGCAATAATCCTCCGGTTGTATCTGCTCCAATACCAAATCAAAGTGCAACAACAGGCGTAGCCTATAGTTATAGTTTCCCTTCCAATACCTTCATGGATCCTAATGGGGATGCGCTTACCTATACAGCTGGTCTGGCAGGAGGAGGTGCACTGCCTTCATGGCTTAACTTCAATAGTACTAGCCGTACCTTTAGTGGCACACCATCAGCAACAGAAGTTGGTACTATAACTGTTCAGGTCACAGCCTCGGACGGGAAAGGTGGTTCTGCATCTGATGCTTTTGATATTGTAGTCAATGGTAGTACCTCTGATAATAAAGTTCCAGTGGCTAATGCAGGACCGGACAAATCGATTATACTACCAACAAGTAGTGTACTTCTTAATGGTTCAGGTACTGATTCTGATGGTACCATAGCTTCTTATACCTGGGCTCAGGAAAGCGGACCTAATGTTGCCAGCTTTGATAGTAAAGCGGTTGCTACACCAACAGTAAGCGGTTTAGTTGCGGGAAGCTATATTTTCGTGCTTACAGTTACAGATGATAAAGGTAGTACGAGCATTCCAGATAAAGTTACTGTAACAGTTAATACCGGAACACAACAGCTTGAGGTACTTGGCTTTACGTTAATCAATAGTGATGCCGATAGTGAAATACAGGAGTTAACTAATGGGGCAGTTCTGAACATTGCAACCTTACCTTCAAGGAATATCAATATTAGAGCAAACACTAGTTCAGCTTCTACTGGAAGTGTTGAATTTAAATTGTGGGGTAGTGCCTCCAGATCGAGGATAGATAATATTGCTCCTTATGCCTTGTTCTGGGAAGTAAATGGAGACTACTCTGCTTGGAACGCAGCTGTTGGCAACTATTCTGTAAGAGCTACACCATATTCAGGTGCTGATAAAACCGGAACTGCCGGCAAAGCGCTAACTATAAGTTTTTCAATAGTAGATCAGCCAACCGGGAATCAAGCACCTACTGCTAATGCTGGACAAGATAAAACCGTGGCACTTCCAACTTCTGAAGTTACACTTAATGGTTCAGGAACAGATGGAGATGGTACGGTGAGTTTTTATGCCTGGACTCAGCAGGCTGGTCCCAATACTGCTACTCTTAGCGGAGTAGCCAGTGCTACCCTGACTGCTAGTAACCTGCTCGAAGGTACATATACTTTCCGGTTAACAGTTACTGATAATACGGGAGCAACAGCATTTGATGAAGCAACGGTTACAGTTCTTGAAGGTGGCACTGCTGGTACCGCATATCAGATTAATTCAGGGGGAGGAGAAGTCGTTACTTCGTTAGGAACGTTCTCTGCAGATAATTTCTTCTCACCTACTCCTGGCTATAAATACTCTAAGGTTACTGAGATATCAGGAACTACCAATGATGCGCTCTACCAAACAGAACGATCTTCTACTACTGAAAACGGCACATTTGCTTATACTTTTCCTGTCACTAACGGACAGTATACTGTAGTCTTACACTTTGCTGAATTATATTGGAGTAGTATAGGGCAGCGGGTATTTGATGTAGCCATTGAAGGTATAAAGGTTCTGGATAACTATGATATTATTCAGAAAGCTGGCGCGAGTGCTACTGCTATAAAAGAAACTTTTACTGTAAACGTAACTGATGCCACACTGGGTATAAACTTTAGCGCTTTGAAAAGTGATGGCGGGGTAAACAGACCTAAAATTTCTGCTATCGAAATTATTCCTTCTTCTGCTGCAACAGATCCAACTAGTTCGATTCAAACTATAGCTAGGGTCAAGATGCATGAGCCTGTTTCTGTAATAGTTTATCCAAACCCTTTCAAAGATGTTATCAATCTTTTGCTAACATCTGACACCTCCGCTGAATTTGAAGTGAAAGTATTTGACATCATGGGTAAGTTAATCCATAGTTCTGTTGTTGATCCTAAATCAAAAGGTGATAAAATGTATGAAGGACTAAGTTCTATAACCATTGCTAATAATAGAGCTTCCTCAAATGCTATTTACTTCTTAGTTGTTGAAAACCAGAAGTTAAAATTCAGAAAAACTATAAAAATAGTTAAAAGAGAGTAACCTCTTCAATCAGGCAATTGGACTACGATCAGACTATAAAATCCCTCACCAAAATGATCAATCAAGTGAAACAGCCAATTATATTCTTTATCATCATATGCCTCTTTAGCTCATGCGTAAACAGAAACTTGGTCTATTTAAGCGACCTGCAAAATGATGCTGAATACAGGGTGTCTCATAGCAATATTAATGAGCCTGAAATTCAGCCGGGAGATTTATTGGGAATTACCGTCCATAGCTTAAATCAGCAAACAAATGTGCTTTTTAATACAGGAGTAGTCCAGACTACAAGTGATTATACTTACTCAAATCCTAATGTTAACTCTAACAAGATTATTGAAGGGTATTATGTAAATAAGAGTGGTGACATACTTTTCCCGGTTCTAGGCCAGGTGAAGTTAGGTGGCCTGACCAAGGATGAAGCGATTCAGAAGATGACTCTTGAAATTAAGAAGCATACACAGAGCGCAATTGTAGATATAAAGTATCTCAACTTTAAGATCACGGTAATTGGTGAAGTTAACAGGCCATCATCTTTTACTATAGCTAACGAAAAGATAAATATTTTTGAAGCATTAGGCCTGGCAGGTGATATGACACCATACGGTAAACGGGAGAATGTATTACTCATCAGGGAAAAAGATGGTGAGAGTGTAATAACGAGGATTAATCTTAATAAGAAAGATGTGTTACGCAATCCTAACTTCTACCTGCAGCAGAACGACATCATTTATGTAGAGCCAGACAAAGCCAAAGCACTGCAAACAAGCGCTAGAAATTCATATTTGCCTCTTATTGTGTCAGTTAGTTCAGTGATTGTACTGATTTTATCCAGATTCTATTAATTGTTTAGGTATGGAAGCGAGGTATATTATTCATTCACCAAGTGAGAAGCCTGAAAGCAATGATTTTAAGGCCTTACTTTCTAAATGCCTTTCTAAATGGTATTTGTTTGTGTTAGGACTTATTTTATGCTTTGGATTAGCTTACTTCTATATTATGTATGCTACTCCTAAGTATAGAATAGGTAGTACCATTTTATTAAAAAGCGATGAAAAGGGCAACGGAATTAGCTCAAATGTGAGTGATTACATCGATCTGGATATAATAAGTGCAGGCAAAAATATAGATGATGAAATTGAGGTTTTAAAATCTAAAACTTTAATGAAGAGAGTACTCACAGAACTTTCTCTACAGACAAGTTTTTTTAAGGATGGTTACTTTAAAAAAGAAGAAATTTATGGGAAAGCCATACATATAAAAGTCTATATTTTTAGCCTCGACTCCGCAGCTTATGAAGAAGAGCTGACATTTAGTAAACTTAATAATAAGCAATTTACCTTAGGAGATAGTTACGGTGTAAGTACATATAACTTTGGTGATACACTAAATACTAGCTACGGTAAATTCAAAATTGTAAGAAATCCTCAAATATCGGGTGGCACATTCCCACGAAAATTATACTTTAACTTTAATAGTATTGAGTTAACTGCAGATAAGTATAATCAGGATCTTATAGTTGAGCCAGTAAATAATAAGGCCAATGTAATAAGAATTACGCTGATTGAAGCTGTACCCCAAAAGGGCAAAGACATAATCAATAAGCTTATTGAGGTGTATAATAAAGAAGCACTGGAGGATAAGAATCTTGTTGCTGCTAACTCCATGCAATTTGTTGATGAAAGATTAAAAGACCTTACCCTTGAACTGTCGAATATTGAAAAGAATGTAGAGAACTATAAGCGACAGAATAAAATATCAGATATTAATTCTCAGACTCGGTTATACCTCGAAAGTGCTAGCGAAAACAATAAAAAATTAGCCGAATGGGGAGTACAGATAGATGTGTTGGAATCTATTGAACGTTATTTAGCTAAGCCTGGAAATCAGAACAAGTTAGTACCAAGTACGCTTAGTATTGAAGATCCAACCTTACTTGAACTTATCTCCAAATTCAATGAACTCCAATTAGAACGGAATCAGGTTTTAAGAACAGCTTCGCAGTCAAATTTTATTGTTCTTACATTGGATGAAAGACTATCCGGGCTAAGATCAGATATTTTAGAAAACCTAAGTAATATTAAGAGAAGCCTGGTTATTACCAGAGATAATTTAGCTTCCAGATCAGGTAATTTCAATTCTAAGATACAGCAGGTTCCATTACTTGAACGTGAACTTGTAGATATAAGCAGACAGCAGGAGACAAAGCAAGAACTTTACCTTTATTTATTAAAACAGCGTGAAGAGGCTGCTCTAACATTAGCAGCTAATGTTTCTAATGCCCGCATAATTGACCCAGCCTTGGTGGAACTAGAGCCAGTAGAGCCTAAAAGCAATATGATATTTTTATTGGCAGCCTTTCTTGGGTTAGGATTGCCTTTTTCATTTATCTATTTATCCAGTCTGCTTAATAATAAAGTGCAGCAAGTAGGAGACATAGAAGAGATTACAGCTACACCAATATTAGGCGAAATAGCTCATAATGCAGGAAAAGATTCACTTGTTGTTAGAGAGCATAGCAGGACAGCTATTTCAGAGCATTTCAGATATATCCTGTCTAATCTAAAAGCTATAAAGAATACTGGTTCTGAGGTGATTGTAGTAACATCCAGTATGAGCGGCGAAGGAAAAACCTTCTTTAGTTTGAATTTAGCAGCAAGCTTGGTTATGACTGGGAAGAAGGTATTATTGATGGAGTTTGATCTGCGTAACCCTAAGCTGTTGCAGGCGCTCGGTCTTTCTTTTCAGGAAGGAATCTCAGATTATATAAATACATCTGATCAGGTGTCCATTCATGAATATATTCATCCGACTGGTATAGATGAAAATCTATTTGTAATTGGGGCCGGGGCAATTCCATCTAACCCGACCAAAATGATGATGAGTGAAAAAATAAGAGATTTGATAATCGATTTAAGAAGCTTTTTTGACTATGTAATTATTGATACGGCACCGGTTGGCCAGGTTGCTGATGCATTTAACCTGGCGCCATATATTGATCTTGCAATTTATTTAGCTAGAGTTAACTATACCTATAAAGAGCAATTGAAATTAGCTAACGATGTTTACGAAAACAAAAAGTTTAACAACATGAAGATAGTACTGAATGATGTTAAAGTTGGTAATAAATATGGCTACGGTTACGGCTATGGTTATAGTAATTAATCTGAGTTAATGATGCTGTTAAAAAGGCCAGAAATCAGGTAGTAAGGCAAATGCTTTTAAACCTGTAACAGTTAGTATAAAGTTGCAGCTGCTCCATGCCTATAAGCATAACAGTTAAACTTGATTGTTAAGCAGTACTGTTGGTTACCCTTATGAGCAAAAGTGTACTTGTAAAAAATATTTTTTCAGTAGGAATTATACAGGTTGTTAATTATCTGTTTCCCTTAATCACAATTCCTATAGTTACCCGGATCATTGGTCCTGATAAGTTTGGTGTGTTAAACTTCACAACGGCTTTTGTAGCTTATTTTGTATTGCTTATAGGCTATGGTTTTGACTTGACAGCCACAAGACGAATAGCTGCTGACCCGGATAATGTTGATAAGAGAAGCAAAGTGTTTAGCGAGGTTTTTTCGACCCAGTGCCTCTTAATGCTGGTCTCAATAGTATTCTTTGTGATTGTAATGCTTTTTGTACCCCAGTTCAGAGAAGAGAGACTTGTTGCTGCCTTCACTTTTATTACCTGTTTCGCTACGTTAATGACTCAGAACTGGTTATTCCAGGCAATGCAGGATTTGCCTAAAATCGCCATACTGAATATGATATCTAAAGTACTATTTACAACCGTGATAGTATTAACTATAAGAGAAAAGTCTGACTATATCTGGATTCCACTTATTATCAGTTCTATTGACCTTACTATAGCAACTGCTTCTTTTATATGGGCCATATATAAATACAAGCTCAAACTTTATGTATCAAAATTAAGGTTTTGCCTAGAGTTGTTGTGGGAAGAGAAGATCTATTTTTTCTCTCTGTGTGTCATAAGTTTATATTCCAATACAAATATTATTGTACTAGGTATGGTGCAGAAACCAGAAGAAGTAGGTTACTATACAGCTGGCTTAAAATTGATTTTGATTGTAAAAGCACTTGTTTTTTTACCCTTAGCACAAGCTGTTTTCCCTTACATGGGAAAGGCATTTGGAGAAAGTTTTCAGAAAGGAATAACTATAGCGCAAAAATTAATACCAGTAATTCTATCACTGACCTTATTTATAGGTTTTGGTATTTTAATTAGTAGTCCTCTGTTTATAGGTTTCTTATACGGAGAAGCTTTCACACCAGCTATTGAAGTATGCAGGGTGCTTTCATTTATACCAATGCTAGTGGCGCTTAATACTGTTCTGGGTATTCATCTTATGATGAATTTAAAAATGGATAAACAGTTCTTCCGAATAATCTGCCTGAGTGCTGTTGTAGGAATACCCTTGAATTATTACCTCGTAAGAAGTTATGGGTATATGGGGCCGGCTTATACTTTGGTTTTTATAGAAGTTTTAAATTTTGTTTCACTCTATGCTATTCTGAAAAGTAGAGGAATTGAAATATTTAATGGCAGCTATTTTAAGCCTTCTTACTTCTATAAAATGCTTCAAATGTTGCAACGAAGAGCAATGGCTAAATACAATGCCTATTTAATTGGATAAAGGTTTACTTGATGATCTATAGTTATGAAGCAAGGTTATATAAATTTCATTCTGGTATTTCTACTCCTGGCTTTATCTACTAGTCCGTTCTTTAAACAATCTATTGGTTTTTATCTTGCGCTCATTAGTGTGATTATCTTTTTCAAGCCTGTGATCAGACTTGAAGCAATTGTTTTTTTGCTTTTAGTTTTCATGCTAGAACAATATCATTACTTCTATTTTAGTAATTATGAACCCTGGGTTATTCGTCAGGTTCTCTTCTATTTTTTTGTTGCCATTTTTACTATCTACTATGTTAAGCTCTCATTTCTGGAGATCTATAATAGGATACTATATGTAGCAGCTATCATTAGCCTGATTGTATATTCACTATACATAATTTATCCGGGTATTGTGATTTCTTTCGTTAATGCTATACCTTCCTTCTTTACGAAGTATAAAGAAATATATGAGACCAACTATAAGATAGTAAACCCGGTTTTTTACAACTTTGATTTTAACTTTTTTAAAGGTCGAAACAATGGTCCTTTTTGGGAGCCAACAGTATTTGCCTCATTACTAATAATAGCTCAAATCTTTAACTTCCTGTTAACTAAAAAACTTTTTAACAAAAAAGGTATAGTTTATAGTATTACTATACTTACAACACTTTCTACTACTGGTTATTTCGTTTATTTTATACTGGTATTAAGTTACTTCTTACTCACAAATAAGATCAATATTTTCTTTAAGCTGGCAGCAGGTGTTTTACTTCTGTACACAGGGTTCTATCTTTTCAATAATGTCCCGTTTCTTAAAGAAAAGATTAACAACGAACTGGCAAGTGTAGATACTGAGATTGAAGAAAAAGGAGGGAACTCGAGAGTAGCCAGTGCAACGCTTGATTTAAAAGAAGTTACTGCTAAAAACATTTATTTACTGCTCGGAAAAGGAAGCAGCAAGTACTCTAGAATTGGTACAACGAATAAGAATGTACTAAGGAACTGTGGCATAACGAGTTTACTGGCAGAATGGGGACTACCTTTCTTTATCCTCTACTTATCCTTATTATTCTATTCTTTCTATCAACTGACTAAGTTGTTCCAAGTTAATAGGGTAATGTCTATTGTATTTACCTCTATTATATTAATGCTTTCTTTTAGCGAGGTCTTTTTTAGTCTTCCGCTTTTCCATGCTTTTATTTTCATCGGTTTTATAGTAAAAAGGGAGTATAGGTCACTGGTAATAACTAAAGAGTTTATTACTATCCCACCTGAGCCACTAGAGGAATATGATCTCAAGAAGCTTAAGGGAATTTCTACTGGTTAACAAAACTGTTCCTTTTATTTGACTACAGATCTGAATTTGAGGCATGAACTTATAATTATATTCTATATGAAGCCATTAGTTACTATTGTTACTCCTTCTTTCAACCAAGGCCAATTTATAGAGGAAACTATACTTAGTGTTTTAAACCAATCATATCAAAACATACAGTACATAATTATTGACGGTGGTTCGACTGATAACACCATGGAGGTTGTGAAGAAATACAGGAACAGCATTGATATTGTAGTACACGAAAAAGATAAGGGGCAATCAGATGCTATAAACAAAGGATTTAAACTTGCCACAGGTGATCTGGTAGGGTGGCTAAATTCTGATGATATTCTATACCCCACTTGTATAGAAGAAATTGTGAAACTATATGATGATAAGCCAGATGGTGCCATATACTACGTGCCTTTTCAGGATGGAATAAATGCAGAAGGTAAAGTACATAATACAGCTAAAAGAATTATTCCGGGTAAAAATTACCTCCTAAACAACAACTATAGTATCATCCAGGCATCCTCATTTTATAAGCATAGCGTTTTAAAAAAAGTGAATTATGTAGATGAAAGCTTACACTACTGTATGGACCTGGACCTGTGGCTAAAACTTTTAAACCATGGACCTATTTATCATGTGAAAACAGATAAAGCACTTTCCGGATTCAGGAACTGGGAGTCATCTAAAACTACTACTGGCAGAGACAAATTTCACTTTGAGATACTGAAAACAATTCAGCAGTATGGCGGGAAAGCGATTTCGAGAAATGTAGCTCATTTATACTACAATATTTTTAAGTATAAGCTTAAGAATTTGATCCACTATTATGATTAATGTATCTATCAATCATTCAAACTATGAGCCACATGTTTTTCAGATTCATACTGGCTTTAAACTGTTGGAGGATCTTAAACATGTTAAAATTACTACAAAAAGAACCTCAGAATCGGTGTATAAGAGAAAGGACTTACCAGTTCTGGCTGTTGATGTTGCTGGAAAAAAAATAATTTATGACACTCTTGATGGATACCGTTTTGACCATGATCTTGACATAAATGATAATTTGGCATTATTAGATAGCGTCCTTGATCAATGTGACTTTTATTTTAAAAGGTCTTACTCACATGAATATAGTTTAAAACTTAAGAATAAGAATGTATACCCGCTTGGGCTCAACTATAAAGTGTATAACACACTGTATAAAGATATTTTAGAATACAGATTTGGGTCTAAGAGCTCGATAAAAGCTTTGATTTCTTATAACAGGCACTTGGCTAAAGTTTTTAATATTGAGTTTTATAAAGATATCTGTCACGAGAACTTAAGTATGCTTCCACTTATTAGATCAAACTATAGTTATGAAGGATCAATGCTTTTTCTGACAAGAGTCTGGGATCCATATGAATTATCACTACCAAGAGATTTAATAGAAGAGAGAAAATTGCTTAATGAAAGCAGAGCAGATGTTATAAGGAAATTTAAGAAACGATTTGGGAAAAGTTTTATAGGAGGGTTTTTTGATGACCAATATTCCAGAATGCACTTTCCGGATCTAGTTATCCCTAAGAAGTTTACCTCGAAAAGTAATTATCTGAATCTGATGAAAAGTGCGTCAATCTGTATTGCTACAACTGGGTTACATGGCTCGATTGGATGGAAGTTAGGTGAATACGTAGCCTGCTCAAAAGTTGTACTTTCAGAACCCTTAGAGTTTGTAGTCGGAGATGGATTCTTGGAGGGTAAGAATTATATAAGCTGTACAAACAATGAAATGCTTAACGCTGCAGAAAAATTACTGAACCAGCCAGATAAAATGAAAGAAATGATGTTTGCCAATAAAGCCTATTACGAAAAATACCTGAGGCCAGATAATTTAATATTGCGAACACTACAAGTGGCAGGTGTGCTATAAATATCAATAATTCACCAACATGAAAATAGTCCATATTGTCTTTTCTTTAACAGTTGGGGGCGCAGAGCACATGTTAATAGATATTATTAATCACCAGGCAATATCAAGGCCGGTAATATTAATAGTAATCAATAACGTTGTAGATCCTGTTATAAAAGGTAAAATCAGCAAAAAGGTTAAAACCTATTTCCTTAATAGAAAGCCTGGGGAAAGGATCAATTTAATTTTCCTGTTGAAATTGTGGTACCTCATGTTTCTGAACAAGATTATTGCTATTCATTGTCACAATCATAATTTAATTCAGATGTTACCTTTCTGGCAAAGTATAAGTTGTTTGACAGTGCATGATGTGAATTATCCAGTTGCTAACATGCGTAAATATAAACGCGTTTTTGCGATATCTAATGCTGTACAAACTGACCTTATTGTAAGAGCTAATATAGTACCTAAGTTAGTTTACAATGGTATTAATGTTTCTGATATACTTTCACGGAAAGCAAGAATTAATAAAAGTCCTTTCAGGTTAGTTCAAATCAGTAGGCTTGATCATGAGAAAAAGGGACAGCATATAGTACTAAAAGCGCTTAACATACTCGTACATACAAATGGCCATAAAGATATAACCGTAGATTTTATAGGAAGCGGGCAGTCATTACATTTCCTTAAAGACCTGGCAGCAGAACTAAATGTAGACAGATATGTCAGGTTTCGAGGAAATCTGGATAGGAGCTATATCTATTCTAATTTGAAAAACTATAGTTTACTTCTTCAACCTTCTCTATATGAAGGTTTTGGGCTTACGGTTGTGGAAGCTATGGCAGCTAGAATTCCGGTTTTAGTGTCGAATATAGAAGGTCCCTTAGAAATTATAGCAGAAGGTAAATATGGTTATTACTTTGAAAAAGGAGATGTAGTAGCATGTGCTTATGCAATAGAGGGCATAATCCACAGGTGTACACATAAAGAATTTCAAGTAAACTTGGATTCTGCCTTAAGATATGTTAATGAGACTTTTGCAGTTAAGCAAACAGCCGAAAAGTACTTGCAGGAATACACAAAATTGAATTTTAAGTCTGCCCTTTAAATGACTTGTATGATGATTACTGATAGTATATCGCAATGTATTTTAACTATAGGGGAGAAGTACAAGAATCACAAAGGTGGTATTGCTGCAGTTATAAATACATATTCAAAATATTTTCCGCACTTCAAATTTATACCAACTTATAAACCTGTAACTTTTAAACTTTACGGTATACCTTATTTTATCTTCGGACTTTTCCTGATAACTATAAAACTGACTCATGATAAACGAATACAGGTAGTACATATACATGGAGCTGCAAAGGGAAGTATATTTAGAAAATATATGGTTTTTCTTATAACGCATTACGTTTATAGACGTAAAGTAATCTACCATTGTCATGGTTCTGAGTTTAAGTTGTTTTATGATAATAGTGGACTGCTATGTAAAAAAATTATACAGCACTTCATGAACAATGTGGATTTGATAATATGCTTATCCCGGCAATGGGAATTGTTCTTTAGTCAGAATTTCAATAATAAAAACATAAGAATTTTAGAAAATATTGTAGAACAACCTATCAATGCCGGAGCCAGGAAATCAAATAAAGGAGTTCTTAAATTTCTGTTCTTAGGTAAGATTGGTGATAGAAAAGGAATATTTGATTTACTAGATGTATTACGTGATCATAAACAAGAACTGGATGGTACATTACAATTAATTATTGGTGGAAATGGAGATGTAAGAAGATTGCAGGAGTATATTAATATTAATGGACTACATTCTATTGTAAGGTTTGAAGGATGGATTGATGGTAGCAGAAAACAAGCTCTTCTGGCTGAAAGCGATGTTTATATTCTGCCTTCCTATAATGAAGGGTTGCCAATTTCGATACTCGAAGCCATAAGCTATCAACTGCCCGTAATTACCACTTCAGTAGGAGGGATTACTGAAGTTGTTTATGATAACTTCAACGGTTTTATAGTTGAGCCTGGAGATAAAGCAGCAATTTACGATAGACTTAAGCGTTTTATAAATAACCCTGAACTTGCGACTCACATGGGAGAAGCATCAAGAAGTATTATAAAGCCCTATTTTCCTGAAGCGGTCATTTTAAAGCTTGAAGATATTTACAACACATTGATTCTGAAAAGATGAGAATTTTAGCCATAGCATCAGCAGGTGGGCATTGGATTCAGTTGTTGCGGCTAAAGCCTGCCTTTGCAGAGCAAGAAGTCATATTTGTATCTACCAAGCAAAGCTTTTCAGAAACAGTTAAAGAGCATGATTTTTATAGTATACCTAATGCTAGTAGACAAAGTAAATTAAGACTAATCTATATGGCATTTTGCGTAGCAAAACTGATCTTATCACTAAAGCCTGATATAGTTATTACAACCGGAGCTGCACCTGGCTTATTAGGTATTATGATCGGGAAAATTTTAGGTTTGAAAACTTTATGGGTAGATAGTATTGCGAATGTTGAGAGAGTATCTTTGAGTGGGAAGATAGCAATCTTTTTTGCGGATAATGTTTATACACAATGGCCTCATCTAGCTACGTCAAAAATTAAGTTTAGCGGTAGTGTATTATGAAAGTTTTTTTAACTACAGGTACACAAGAACCATTCGACCGATTAATAAAAGCTATTGATTCTATCACTTTGTACTTAGAGGATATTACTATAATAGCGCAAACTCCTAAAAGTTATTATCAACCTAAAAACATTCAGGTTTTTGATTTTTTAGATCCATCCGAATTCGATTTCTATTTTACTGAAGCTGACCTTATAGTGAGTCATGCTGGTATGGGCACTGTAATATCTGCCCTTGAAAAAGAAAAACCTATAATCATATTTCCAAGGCTGATCAAGTATAAAGAACATAGGAGTGATCATCAGATGGCGACAGCTATTAAGTTGAAAGAATTAAACTATGTGCATGTAGCATTTGAAGAGGAGGAACTAAAGTCAATGATCATGTCAGCTTTTTATAATGAACTAAAACCTTTGTATAAGTTAGGAAATTATGCCTCTGACAATCTCATTATTGCTATCCGTGAAGCTATACACTCTTGAACTACTTCATCGCCTCTAGAAAAAATATAATAGCTATGAAAGTATCTTACATAACTACTCATGATGCACAGGATATTCATAATTGGTCTGGTTTATCATATTTCATTTCTCAAGCTTTATGCGATCAGGGGGCAACTATTGAATACATTAATAATCTTAAAACCAGAAACACTGCAGAGGCAGCTTTAAAATCTCTTTATTACAGAATTATAAGGGGTGAAAAATATATTAAAAAACGTAACCCAACTGTTGCAAAAAGTTATGCTATGCAAGCTGTAAAGCAAATTAGTGACGACAGCCAATTTATTTTTTCTCCCGGATCACTCCCTCTTGCATTGATAAATTCTGAGAAGCCAATTATATTCTACACCGATGCTACTTTCGCAGGGATGCTCGATTTTTATGCGGACTTTTCAAACTTATGTAAAGCAACTATAAAAGAAGGACATTACCTTGAGCAAAGTGCATTGGACAAATGTACTTTAGCACTTTATGCTTCTGATTGGGCAGCGAAATCAGCAATCAGTAACTATAAAGTAGATCCAGGGAAAGTGAGAGTAGTACCATTCGGTGCTAATATAAGCCATAGTAAGAATGCTGACGATATAAGGGATATTATAAAAGCAAGATCTAAAACAACCTGCAGACTGCTTTTTATGGGAGTGAATTGGATAAGAAAGGGTGGGGATATGGCATTAAAAGTGGCTGATCAACTAAATAAGAAAGGGATTAAAACTGAACTGCATGTGGTAGGATTGAAAACGATTCCAATCAGGTATATACCACACTATGTGATCAACCATGGTTTCATAAGTAAATCTACAGAAGAGGGGAGATATGAAATAGAAAAATTACTAACCATTTGTAATTTTCTGATTGTTCCATCAGTTGCAGAAGCATACGGGTTAGTATTTTGTGAAGCAAGCGCCTATGGGTTACCCTCCTTAGCAAGAGATGTTGGAGGAGTAGCAACTATAATAAAGAACAACGTAAATGGGAAAACTTTTGATTTAGAATCTCCGGCTGATGAATATGCTGCTTATATCGAATCTTATTTTAAAGACTATAGCAAGTACGAAGAACTAGCGTTTTCATCTTATCTAGAGTATCAGAAAAGGCTCAACTGGAAAATATCAGGTGGCTCAATTGTAAACATGTTAAAAGAACTCTAATTGAGTTTAATTATATGTTGAGCATTATATTCTTCTAGCTTATGATAGAATCTTAATTAAAAAATAACAAACATTTCAGTTTTTCTATAAATAAGGTATAAAATTGGTTATTCCTGTAACGTAATATATTATAATCTTTATCAAAAATTAGAGTCAGAAAGTATGTGTAAATTGTTGAAAATTAAATATTTATATTATTGATTTTATTTTTTGATGTTTAATAATCGATATAGAAAAACCTGATTTATTGATTGGTAAAATTATAATTTTAAATATATATGTCTCATTAGGTTGATATGATTTTTTCATGTTAACCTATTTTTTTTGCTCTAAGTCCGATTTTAAAATCATTAATTAACTCTAAATAACAGGTTTTTTTGCACAGTAAGAAATGTTGCTTTTTTAATCAGTTATAATTTTTATCAGATATCGTTTTCATGGAAGTAGGATTTTTAAAAAAAACATTCATAAATTTGTAACATCTTATATATTAACTTATTAACAAGATAAGGTTTGATTTTATTTAAGATTTTTAAAAACTCATAAGCCTTCTTGTTACTACTAATTTCAAATAATATATAAGGTTAATTTATTATTTTTTTTACTTTTAGCCAAACTCAATGAAAACCAAATCAAATTCAGTGGTAGCATCGTTGCTGTTAGCATTTCTTACTTTTTCCTGCGATCCAAATGAACAGGAACTTCCAACGCCATCAGCAGGTAGCGATACATTAAATGCTACTTCTATAAATAATATTTCATCTTTAAACTTATTATATGAAGAGTTCTTTGATGGAGCAGATCCTCTTTCTTCTTTAAGTAAAGAAACTGCAGCGAGCTATTCTATGCAGGTTTCAGATTTGTATTCTTATAGTGGTGATAAGTCACTTCGCTTCGAATTAAGAGATACTGATAATAAAGTAGCGGGTGGTACAAGATCAGAAATTGTTTTTGATCCTGCTACAGGGAATGACAGATGGTATTCTTTTGCTGCTTATTTTCCTTCAAGCGATTATGCTAGGGATACTAAAGCGGAGAGTTTAACACAATGGCATGCATGGCCTGATTTTGATTTAGGTGAGAATTGGCGTAGTCCAGCTCTAGGATTTCAGAACATCAATGATAAGTTTGTCTTAGATATTGGTTATAATGTTAATAAAGTGAGTACAGGTGTACAGTCTAAGAAAAGCTACGACCTGGGTACAGTAACTAAGGATAAATGGCATGAATTTGTATTCCATATCATCCATTCATATGGCGAAGACGGATTAGTTGAAGTATGGCATAACGGTACCAAAGTTTTAGAACATAGGGGGGGGAACAGCTATAACGATGCTCAACTTCCGTATTGGAAGATTGGTATTTATAAATGGGCATGGAATGATGAGCAGACAACAGACACAAACAAAAGAGTACTTTATTATGACAACATCAAAGTTGGAAATGAAAAAGCTACTTTGGAAGAAATGCGTGGTAACTCAGTTGCTGCACCAACTCCAGTGGTAGAAGAACCAACTTCAACACAGCCTGAAACTGGTCTACCAGCCACAGGTACTGGCAAGATTACTCGTGAATTTTGGTCAGGTATATATGGCAGTAATGTTAGTGTAATACCAGTTAATTCAGCACCATCTGAAAAGACAGAATTAAGCCTTTTCGAGACACCTTCTGATGTGGCTAATAATTATGGTCAGCGTGTTCGTGGTTATGTTACAGCGCCAGTGAGCGGTAACTATACATTCTGGATCGCATCTGATGATATGGCTGACCTGTATTTGAGCTCATCCGATGATCCTGCTAAAAAGGTGAAAATTGCGTCTGTATCAAGTTGGACTAATGTTCGTGAATGGACTAAATTCAGTTCGCAAAAATCAGCAGCAATTTATTTAGAAGCTGGTAAACGCTATTATATTGAAGCACTGCATCTAGAAAGTAAAGGTCTTGATAACCTTGCTGTAGGTTGGACCCTTCCAAATGGCGCACAGGAGAGACCAATTCCAGGTAAATACTTATCTCCGATGAGTAATACTGGTTCTACTGAAACTACACCCGAGCCAACGCCAACAGAACCTTCTACTCCAATTGTAGATACAAACCCAGCAGTTGTTAGTTATACTATAATAAATGCAGATACAGATCGTGATGTACTTACTTTTTCAAACAGTACAACTATTAGTTTGTCTAAACTTGGTTTAAAGAACATTAACATTAGAGCAAATACTAATACTGCAAAGACAGGAAGTGTTAATTTGAAAATGTGGGGTGATTGGGGAAGAACAGTTACAGATAATACAGCTCCGTACTCCTTATTCTGGGAAGCGAACGGTAATTATCATAACTGGAAAGTGCCTACTGGAACCTACAATTTAATTGCAACACCTTATTCTGATGCTAATGGTAAAGGAGTGGCAGGTAGTGAATTAAAAGCAACTTTAACTGTTACACTGTAAAAATCCTCATATTTTAGTTTCAGTATCAAAGCTTTACTAAATACTGAAACAGAAACATGATTCAAATGAGTAAATGAAACAGATTCTTTTAGAAAGTACGTTTCATTAATAAAAGGACTGAAACTAATATCCCCTAACTTTAACGGTGTAATTACAGAGTTAGGGGATATTAGTTTCAGTCCTTTTATTAATCTTATAACAGCTTTAAATCAAATTATTCTATAGAACAATTGAAGTTGTTTAAATTTTAAGAATATCAAAATTAGGATGGAATAATAGTCATGCGTTGTATGTTAATAATAAATATCATCAGTTTATTTAATACTAACGACCCTGAAAATACCAGCTATACTACCAAATCATTAGGTTGAATCCAACATGTGCAAGCATTACTCCGTAAAGCGAGTTGGATCTATGTGCATTAATCTCTTGTTGCCGCTAGCCTGTTTAGACCTATTTAGGTTCTGCCCACTTTACCTAGGAGTACGACAGGCATTATCTGTATGATCAGAAAAATGATGGATGTAAAATTTACTTACCCTTTTTGTTTGTCTGTAAAACTAGCATCTAACAACCAGTATTCCGAAGAGCAAAATAAGCACGAGCCCCAATTGCCATTTAAACTGAATGTGATTCTTGAAAAGTGGCAGGTAATTGTGCACGTATTCTTGTAAACACTTAGCCTTTTTCATGTAGATAGACTTTTTGATTTCATACGTTACACGCCAAACTGGTTCAGGTGGTGATTTAGGTGTTTGTAAAACATATTATTCCACTGGCTGCTGTTCAGCGGACCAAATGAGTGCGACTCTTTCCCCTCAAAATAAGATTGGCCTAATTGCTGTGTTTTTTGCAGATAAGTGATCAGGCGGCTCTTTTCTAGTTCAAAGTCTTTTGTATCCACAATTTTAAAATGCGGGGCTGTGTGTACATTCTGCTTAAAAGGCTTCTCGTTTACCACGAAATCTTTTACAAACAGTTTTACCAGAAACTTCATAATTGGGTTTGGTTTCGGGTGCAAGTCTTCGTACACCAGTTCGTAGGTTACGTTGCAATGGGCCAGCATCTGGGCTACGTTCATTTTACCCCAAAGTGGTCTGGAGTATTTTTGTCGTTTGTGAATACGAGTGATGAGTTCATCAGTCGTTGCCGGGTTAAATACGCTGTTCATTTCTTTCTATAGGTCATTTTACCAGTTTAAATATACAGTTTATTCAAACAGAGCAAGTAAATATTTTTTGGTTATTAGTACTTAGCTTAAGAGTTTTTGAGTAGAGGAATGTGCTATAGTTTATGGTAAAAGCTAACCTGATCTTACCGAATTCGCATATTATAATTACTATATCTGTCTTGCTGTATAAATAAACCGACCTACATGCAGCACCACATTCTGAAGCCGAAACCGGCCCTGAACAAAGCCTACCTGCGTCTGAAAACAATCCGAACCGATATTGAGCGATTTAAAACAGCGCTGAAGAACCTGCTGCAAAGTATAGACCTGACCGAAACCGAAGAACACGCCAAGAACCACCTGCGCGATTTTCTGATGCAGGCATTCTATAGCAACTATGGCCTGAACACCAAAGGCAAAACCGACCTGGTGATACATACCGGCAACAGCACCAAAAGCAACGCCGGCGTACTGCTGGAAGTAAAGCGGCCAACCAACAAAGCTGACATGCCCACCGAGCAGAACCTGAACTATAAGGCCATGCACGAGCTGTTGCTGTATTACCTGCGCGAGCGGGTGCAGCATAAAAACCATGACATAAAACACCTGGTAATTACAAGCGTGCACGAGTGGTTTGTATTTGATGCCCTGGAGTTTGACCGCCTGTTCTACCGTAACACGCAACTTAAAAAAGACTTTACCGACTGGAGCGAAGGCCGAAAGGCGAGTACCGGAACCGACTTTTTTACAAAGAGATTGCCGCACCTTTACTTGCCCAACTACCCGAAACTATAGCCTTTACTTACTTTAACCTTTTAGACTACGAAAAGCCGCTGCGCAACACAGACCTGAAAGACGATGTGAAACTGGTGGCGCTGTATAAGCTGCTTTCGCCGGCGCATTTATTAAAAGAGCCTTTTGCCAACGATGCCAACTCACTGGACAAAGGGTTTTACCAGGAATTGCTGCACCTGATAGGACTGGAGGAAGTGAAGGAGGGAGGCCGCAAGCTCATCCAACGTAAAGCAAAACCTAACCACGGCTCGCTGCTTGAAAGCGCTTACCAGAACCTGAAATCCGAAGACCTGATCGGTGGGCTGGATAACACGTATAGTTTTGGCAACACCCGCGAAGAGCAACTGTTTAACGTAGCCCTGGAGCTGTGTATTACCTGGATGAACCGCATCCTGTTTCTGAAGCTGTTAGTTTGCTATTTGCACGGAGCGCATCGGCGGCATCCCACAATTCTTTCTCTAATTGACGGATTTGCTCTTGGGTCATTTTATAAAAAGTAGTAAAGTTCTAAATAAGATTGTTTTGTAGTTAAAGTCAATCAGAAAGCTTTTGGGTAATATGTTTATCAATGGCTTGATGTAAAACTCGATAATGCTTATGGGCTTGTCTTTTTATAGAAGGCTCCTGCATTAATTCGCTTGCCCGCTTTAAATAGGTAAAGTAATTGCCACGTCCCTTTTTGGGCTTATTAAGTTCATACTTAACAAATCTATATCGTCCTAGAGCATCTTTTTCTAGTCGTTTAGTTGCCTTATAAGTGAGCCTCTTTTTGTTGCCATGGAAACTGTATAACTTGAATATTCTTTTCTTAAAAAGCTCATTAGAGGCAAAAGGGCTTTTATGTTTTGCTTTTCTGATGTGGCGGCCTGATCTTTTAACAGCTTCTATCATGCGCCTGTAGAATTTCGCGAGGTTTGCCGATTTTATCAGCGTTTTGTCTCCGTAGAATTCGAAACCCAAATAATTCAAAGGTAAGCCTAGATGTTCTTTACCCTCAATAGTTCTAATACTAATTACTTTGGAGTTATTCTTATCATCAAGTATAGTCTTAAAGCAAAATTTCTCCGTCTTATCTTTAGATAAATCAACTTTGAATCGCCTTAGCATTTCACTAATGAAGTCCTCGACTTTCTTGCAGTCCTTTTGCTCGCTTATAATTAAAATGTCATCGGAATACCTCCGGTAATAGCAACCTAGCTGGCATACTAAGTGTTCAAATACTTGTTTATCAAATTCTAATAAATAGAGGTTGGCTAAGACGGCACTGATGGGTAATCCTTGTGGTATTCCTATTAGCTGCTTTTGCTTATTCCGAAACGGGTTTTTAAAGACTGGTAATTCTTTTGACTGTATTTTATTACGCAATTCTTCCGGCGATTCAAAAAAGGCTTGTATACCTTTACTTCGAAGCTCTGCTAGCCGCTTTTCATCAAACCCGGATTTTCTGCCCATTTTATCTGGAGAAATTCTCAGATCATCGAGTAATACATAGGAAAAGTTAGTAGCTGCTTTAAAAACATTATAATGATCGGGGGGTAAAGTATCTAGGCCGAATAATTGGTACCAGGCACGCTTAAGTACTTTATGATCTAGAGTGCTGAAGAAGCTTTTTAAGTCGAATGTTAAAACTTGGCAACCATTGGCAGATGCCAAGCTTTTAATTTGTTCAAAAGCTTCATGAGCAAAATGAATGGTGCTTTTATTATAGCCTTCCTGATTGTGCTCAATTCTTCTATAAGCAGTGATGCATTTTGATAAGCCAGCAAATTTGGCTAGTTCAGCTTCGTACTTTTCCTGTAATACAGAAGCATAATAACCAAAAATTAAAGAATCAATATGAGTTGCATAATGTAAAGGGCGTTTTTTTGCTGTCTGAACATATTCACCCTTTTCTGGATCCTTATAACTATGCTTTCTGATTGTTGATCCGTCCGTCTTAACTTTTTTAAACTTTCTTTCCTTAATGACGCAATGTATTAGCGGGAAGAAAGCATGTTTTGCAACGAAGTTTTTATTGGTGATTTTAGCCTTTATAGATTTACCCTCTTCAGCAATATTTATCTTTTGGGTAAGGTGCAAATAACCTCTGCTCTTTAACCAAATATCTTGTGTATCCTGTTTCATCTAAAAAGTTAACCCAAAGGCAAATAGGCGCGGCAAATTTACATTACGAACATAACCTCTAATAAATAGAGCAAGATTGTTACCCAAGTTCTTGAGTCGCCGCTAATGTGAATTGTATAAAGAAAGTGTTTAACAAACTATATAATAGAAAGACTATGTCAATAATAATCATCCTAATGAAGCTTGTATCATGCTTCCTGTGTTTCGCTCCTTGTATGGGCGTAGATAACTTAGTAACTTTGGTCCCTGCTATTCAGGCAACCTTAGAGTTCGTTTCCAGCACCGTTGAGTTCTTTGGAGCAAACGGAACTAATCTTCAGCCTGTTTTCCGTTCGTTGAAAACAGTAATCTAAAATGGACATAATAATTTCCATTCCAAACTTATAATCCATCAAACCAGCTGTTCGTAATTTTTAACCCTTGCCTCTGAGCTAACATTGCAAATATATATTTATTTGCTAATATTGCTAGCTTAGACTTAGATAATATTAAGATAAAGTTATGACTAAATTCCCTTTTAGCTTAGGTGACATTGTAGCTATTAAAACACATCCTTTTATTGAAGGTATAGATAATGTATTAATTGGTGGAGATCCATCATTATTATCTCCGTTAATGATAATTATAGAGATTGTAAAGGAAAACGAAGAGATATGTGATCAAAAAACAGGCCACCAAGTAAGAAGTGAATTCAAATGTCTTTGTAAATGGTTTTCCCATAAAAATTATTCATTCGAAGAGAAATGGCTTAACCATGAACAATTAAAGATAATTAGAAAGGCTAATACAATTGTTGATGAAGCTGAATTATCTTATGGAAGGGAAATAATATTTTCTACTCATGAATTAGAGTCAAATAAGAAAAAGATATCTACACAGTTTGAGGATATCTACTTTAGTGATAATTCAACTAAGCATGCACTTAAAAACAATGTTACAATAAATGCATTGCTTAGTTACCAGCCCCCAATTATGCAGGTAAGCTGTGTAAAACAAAATGAAGTCAAAGAACCGGTATATGATAAAAAGAAGGGGCATGAAATCAGAAAAGTATCCAAACTAGTAGTAAAATGCCTGTGGTTTAACAGTTCATTAAATAAATACTCTGAAGAGTTCTTACCTATTGAAGCGATAACAATTATAAACAATTCATCTTCAATAGAAAAAATATTAAAACAAATAGAAGAGGCTATTCAGACTAATAAATTTTTACGATTCAGCAGAGAAGGGAAAGAACCAACTATCATCAAACCTAAGTCTTTTATTTATGATGGTGGGTATTATAAGGTGAGAGGATTCGATTATTTCCTCAATCGATTTGGCAATTTTAAGGTTAATGACATTATAAAATGGGATATTTTAAAATCTCCATTTATTGAAAAAGCACCTGATTTCAATTTTATAAATTCAGCTACAGATTTAAACGAAAATTCTTTTCAAGACCATATTACTGATTCTATTGAAAAGTTGATTAACAAGGCGCATAGTTCAAATCAGTATTTAAGGATACAGTACAAAAACAGACAAGAAAAATTATCGACTAGAACTGTAAAGGTTTGTAATCTTTTTACAAGCTCAAACCAGAAATTAATTTTTGTTGAAGCATTTTGTCAATCTAAAGAAGAAGAAAGAATTTTTAGGATAGATCGTATTCAACAAGCTGAGATCTTAAATTTGGATTATCAGGAGATAGGTGCTGAAGAAAGAGATATCCTTGCTGCTAAAGTTACAGAGGTAGCTGCAGGGACTGAAACTTTTAACACTGAGGTGTCAAAGTCTAAAGAAGTTAATGAGGAAGGCTCTGTAGAAGGCCAGATAGTTGATTTACCTAAAGAAAATCCTCCTGCTCAGTAATTTATAATTATATTATAAAGAAAGCCACTCGAAATTAGTGGCTTTTTTTCTTATTGTATACACTTTTCCTTATTTCTAGTAGTATAAAAAGTAGCTAGATAAACATTTGATTAAGTGCTTTGCAAATACAGCCTAGGCAGAACTACTCGATATTCCTTTCCATCCTCCTCACAATACCAAACTATAACATGCGCTATATCGGCTCTCTGCAGAGTGTAACCTTGTGTGAATAATTTTGCCAGCACTTGCTTAAATTTCTGGGAGAAGGATACTACAGAGACATCTGAAAGAAACAGATTATCTGTAGAATTTTTTTGTGATTTTAGAGAGCTACCAGCTTTTAGTTGTCTTACTATTTTTATAGTATGTGGCTGCTTGAAGAAACCTAATACCACATCTTTCATACTTGTTTCCAGTTGCAAATCTTTCGGCGCTGGGTATAAGGTGTGGTCTTCCTTTCTTGTCAGTGCTTCAACTCTTATTTGGTCAAAATAATACTGGTCGGTATGAATGTGCAAGGATTGCTTGGCTCGGGTGATGGCCACATAGACTACACGCTTATTCGACTCCTTCTCCAGCTTGTAATTTTTTAATAATAAGAAGACATGATCGAATTCTTTTCCTTTGGCCTTGTGCATGGTGGATACCAACACTTTATTAGCCTCAGGATAAATAAAATCCTCAGCACGTGCTTCCTGGATATAAGCTAGCCAGTCAGACCAAAATTTTCGTTCGCCACTTGTTCGTCCAAATTCATCTATTACATCTAAGCTTAGGCCTAAATTAGTTGAGCCGGCAAACTCCTGCTCAATCCGGTTTCGGCTTTGCTCCCAGTCCTCCTTTGCTATAAAACCAAGCTCGTTGTTGACTTTGTCGCGTATGTACCAACTGAAACACTTGATCTCTAGCAACTGCCGCAAAGAGAACCCATCCTGAGCCATAATAAGGCGAGTAGGAATATTATTTTGGAGCAATAGGTTTTGTACTAGCAAGGCTTCCTCATTGGTGTGAGTCAACACAGCTACTGTTCCGGTAAGCTTTCGTTTTACTACATCCTGCACCAGAGGAGTCACCAGATCAGAGCTAGATTTATAACGGTTTAAACAAATATCACCAAAGGTTTGCTTATAGGCCATCAGGGGCAGTCCTTCCTTTAACCTATCAGACTTGAAAAGTTTTAGAAAATGGTTAGAGAAATCTACTAGGTTAAAGCAAGCACGGTAATTTGTGCTGAAGAGGTATTTCATTGCCTGTTTATCACGTTCAAAGTCACGCATAAAGGACACAGAGGAACCTCTGAACTCATAGATATTCTGATCATCGTCTCCCACCACGATCACCCGCACATCATCAGCTAACTCAATTATCTTATTAAGGAAGTCATACTCCTGCTGACTAATATCCTGATACTCATCTACCACAATCACGCTCTTGCACTTCAGCCGGTCGCTCGGAACATCGTCATTTATCAAACCTTCTGTAGCCTGCTTTATCACATTGTCGGACTTCTTTAAATCGCCTACACGGCCTAAAAGTTGGAATGCAAAGCCATGGTAGGTAAAAATATCAATATGATATGCTGATTTCCCTATTAGCCTTTGTAGTCTTTCCTTGAACTCAGTAGCAGCAGGACGGGAAAACGTGAGCATCAAAAACTGCTCCGGCTTAATGTCCTCCATCATCAGTAAAGCGGCTACCTTGTGCACTAGCACCCGAGTTTTTCCGCTACCAGGTCCTGCACCTACTAAAATATGAGAGCTTTTATTGTCTTTGATGACCAACTCTTGTTCAGGGGAAAGATTGGCAAATATTTCCCTGTACTTCTTATCTGTTATCGGCTGCTTCAGCTTACCTTTTTCGTTCCGGAAATGGCGTTGCACAAAAGCTTCATAACCCAATCGGAAGTAATCATCTACAAAGCTGAGAGCTTCTATGTGGTTACGGATTTGCTTTTCGGCATACTTTCCTATAATGTGGATCTGTTCCACTTTTTTTTCATAATGCCTCTCAAGCTTAGCGTAATCTTCTTTTGTGTAATTCTTTCGATTATCCTCAACTAGCCGCTCAATTGTCATAGGATTATAGAGTACAAATAATCCGCCTTCCAGTTTGATGGAACCTATGATGTGCAGGTATAGTAGGTCTGCCTCATAATCTGTGAGCGAGGCTTTAGGTAGCATAATGTTATTATACTCCACCCCTTTTTTCATTTCCACCATTGAAAATTCGAGGGCACTATCATCCTGCTTTTGCTTGTTTGCAATCTCGAGCGCGTTCTGTTGGCATAGCCACTGTACAACGTCAGCAGCCCTGGTAAGGCGTTCATGGATGGCCTTTTTTATCTCATGCTTTTCTTTACGGAAACCAATGCGGTAAAGAAGGGTATGGGCATCAATCCGCTCCTTCTTGATATAATGCTTGTGCTCCCAGAATTGCAGCAAGTTCCGGATTGCCTCAATGGAACTTCCATCACATCCTTTTTCTATAAGTTTTTCATTGATGTCCCGCAGGTGAATCTGGAAAACAACTGGTGAATCCTCCGTCGGTAATAATACATCTAATAGTGCTTTCTCCAGGTTCGAATAGCGCCGATAGCAACGCTCAGAGTTCTTCTCACTTCGAGCAGGATTGATTAAAGCTGTCAAGTCTTTGGTATCGCCAAGCAAACCTAGTTCCTTGAAGTATAGTAAGATTCTGACTACTGTTTCTTTTTGAATACCCAGATGATCAGAAAGTGTATCAATCATTGTGTCTTCGCGAGAGATAAGATACTGAAATATCCTAACTGCTTGTTGTAGTTGATCGCCTAAGAACTTGTCTGAGTTGGCATGTATGACTTTATTAGCGGCCTCAACATTTCGCACCAATATGCTTTGTGCAAATATTCTAGGGGAATTCATTTCCCGTTTTAAGTAACCTACATCCTCTAGTGCTGCTATTGCAGCCTTTACTTGAGTTTCAAGGTTCATGATATCAGTGTCCCAGCCAGCCTGCTTGGCCAGCTCCAGTGCAGATTTCGTGAACTTTAGCCGCTTAAAATCCTTTACAGCTTTCCATATCTGCCCAACTTCCTTTTTGGAAAGCTTAGTTTGGTTTAATAGGGCAAAGTGTTCATTTAGGTCATTTTCGTCAAAAAGCAGGTGGCAATCAGCCTGCAAATCTGGTTTTCTTCCAGCACGTCCCGCTTCCTGTAAATAGTTTTCTAATGAATCAGAGATATCATAATGCACAACCAGTTTAACGTTTTCCTTATCTACTCCCATACCGAAAGCGGAGGTTGCCACAATCACATTAACTTCACCTCCCATAAAACTGTCCTGAATTGAAATTTTCAGATCAGATTCCATTTTCCCATGAAATGCAACCGCTTTTATACCTGATTTTTTCAACTCTTCGGCAATTTGTACAGCCGTATTTGTTCGACTAACATATACAATAGCTGGTTCCGTTAAATCCTGAAGCAGATCTTTTAGCTGCTGCATTTTGGATTCTTTCCCATCCACTTTGGATGCTTTGTAGGTCAAGTTCGTACGTGAAGCGCTTGTCTGATATAGCTTCAGGTTGAGATTAGCCTGCTCTTTAAAATAATGAATAATATCCTGCACTACCTCAGGTTTAGCGGTAGCAGTAAAGCATGACACCGGAATGGGCTGGCTTAAGTTTTTCGCCTCAGTAAGCTCCTTAAGAAAGCGCCCTATATACAGATAATCAACTCGAAAATCCTGGCCCCAGGAAGAAAAGCAGTGTGCCTCGTCGATAACGAAACGTTCAATCTGACGACCTTTTAACAGCCTATAAATGGTCTTAGAACGTAATGATTCAGGAGATATGTAAAGAAGATTAGCACCACCATCTTGTACTGTCTGTATAGCATCAGCGCGCTCCAATGGTGATAACAAACCATTGATGGCCACCGCAGTAGTAATGTCAAAGCGGTTACGTAGAACATCTACTTGGTCTTTCATCAATGCCTGGAGGGGAGAGATGATAACGGTTAGTGCCCGGTTTGCATCTCCTTTCATTAGGGCTGGCAATTGGAACGTTAGAGACTTTCCACCACCAGTTGGAAAGATAGCTACTAGTGACTCACCTTTAAGTCCCGCTTCTACTACCTGCTGTTGCAGTGGTGTCTGCTCACTCTGAGAAAACTTTCGGAACCCAGCATAGCCAAAATACTTTTGTAACCCTGCTATCGGAGAAAGATACTTTTCGCAATAATAGCAGGTGGGTTCTTGACAGGAATTTCCCCTGAGCTGCTGTAGGATGGTGACTACCTCAGGATAGCGATGTAACAACCAAGGCGGGATGATAGAGCCCTGATCCGGAGCATTAATTAGGGTAAGGGCATAAGCTAAAGGAATCGGCTGTTGGTAAACTAGAGGGTAAAGGTTAGCATTGGAGCAAATCTTATTATTAAAATAAGAACGGATTTGAACTTCAAGTTGAACTTCTTCTCTAGTTAGTTCACCTTTAGCTATTAATTCAAAAAAGGCAGAAAAGGCTTCCTGTTTATATAGCAAGTGGTGAATGATGCTTCTTAATTGAGAAGGCATATTGAAGTAAGCACCTATGCAGTCTTCTAGAAGATCAGCTGCAATTTTAGAGTCTTCTACAGGGTTATTGTAATATTCACTCACCAGCCGGTAATCTTTTATAAGCCTGTGGTATGGCCGATTGGGAAAGAAAAGAGGGGAAAGGTAAAGTGTATCAATAAAGCTTTTACGAAGAAAGCTGTCGGAAGCACCGGCAACTTTTAGAAAAGGAATGTCATGTGCCAGGATATTATGGCCGCACAACATTTTAGCATCTTGTTGAAACTGCTCGAAATCGTATATAGATTGGGAGTGGAGAGTACGGCCTTGAAACCATACACCTATACTTTGAATCCTTGGTTTAGTCTGTATGCTTACCTCCAAGTCGAAAAAGGCAACATGCTCCATCCAGTAAAGGCCTTGTTATTAAAACAATAATTATGGCAATTTATAATATTATTTCTATAACAATGAATATTCTAATGCATTAGCACATATAGTATTTGACATGGTTAGTTTCAAGGTTCTTACTTTACATATTAATTCATGTTTTAATAAAGATATTATGTTATCACTCATATAATTAAATTTTTTCAAACAGGAAAGATGACACTCTATCAACGAAGACCATGCTCCACGATATAAGGGCTATGCGAAGTGGAGCACTGAAGTTAGTTGAGCGTAACAAAGCTTACTCTGAATTACTCAGGCAGATTCTGTGCTATGATTTCTACTGCGGAGCTAATAAGTTGCCAACACTTAAAGAGATGGCCACAGAAGCTGGAATTGGGATTAATAAGGCGAGGAAATACATACAGGAGATATATCATGATTTGGTACTAGATGATGAATCGAGACCGGAGTTTAGGTTTTCAAAGGTCAGTTTCGCATTTCTTATAAGAGGTGACAAGCGAGAAAAATTCATTGGGATAGAAGTGAGTGAGCTGCCAGTGATGCCAAGGGTGGGCGAAGGAATTTCTCTACCTTTCTTTTCAGCATACCTTGGAACAACTTCTTTTTTCGTGGAGGAAATTAGTCATGATTTCTATGAGGACTGCCAGATTGTTAATCTTTGGTTAAAAGCAGGATCTTATAATTCCTACTGGCAGTATAGGAAGGATAAAGCAAAAGAAGAGGATGAACTTCATTTCTTTGATTTTCTCAATCTTGATGATTCAGAATTGAAGAGAAAGCTCCATGTAGGCAAGTGGAACAAGTAAAATAGGAGGGAGGTGCTAAAGTTGGTGTCCGAATAGTGTACGAAGTGAAATAAAAAAGCCTATTAGATTGCTCTAATAGGCTTTTCAGTAGTCCGTAGGGGAATCGAACCCCTGTTGCCAGAATGAAAATCTGAAGTCCTAACCCCTAGACGAACGGACCGTGCAATTGCTGTATTGCGGTGCAAAGATAAGAGTAGGTTTTATTATAGCAAACAGCAATAAGCTGAATTTTTGAATATAAATGATAACCTGCTGTTTTTCAACTATAAAAAATTAACTATAACACATGTAACTACACATAAGAAAGACAAATACTATAGTTTACTCACTTTTTAACGATACTACTGGGTTAGCCATAGCTGCTTTTATGGCTTGTGTACTCATGGTTAATAGTGCAATTACCAAGGTTAAAATACCCGCGACTATAAACGCTTCGTAGCCTAAGGTAATGCGGTAAGTAAAATCTTGCAGCCATTGGTTCATCAGGTAATAAGCGATTGGAACAGCAAGCAGGAATGCGATAAGGACCAGTTTTATGAATTCCTTCGAAAACAGGAGGGTAATACTGAAGATAGAAGCTCCCAGCACTTTACGGATACCTACTTCTTTTGTACGCTGAGCGGCCATAAAAGCGACTAGACCATAAAGCCCCAGACAACCTATAAAAATGGCTATGAAAGAAAAGATCTTAAACAGTTTACTCTTACGAGCCTCATCCCGGTAGAAGTTTGCTATAGTTTCATCCAGGTACTCGTAATTGAACACATCATCGGGATATGCTTTTGACCATATTTTTTCGAGGTGAGTTAGTGCTTCTTGTTGTTCGTTCAAGTCTATTTTAGCAGACAGGTAATAATAGTTATCCGGGTTAGATAGTATAATACTTGGGTCGATAGGTCGATGGAGTGAATTCTGATGGAAATCCTCAACAACACCTATTATAGTTGCCTTAAAATCACGTCTACCTAATGCTATAGTTTTGCCAAGGGCATCTTCTGGTGTCTTTATGCCAAGCTTGCGGCGCATCGTTTCGTTTATCAGAACCACCGCTGAATCCTGTCGGCTATAGGTGTGTCCTGCAGCCAGTTTTATATCGTACAACTCCAGGTAGTTTTCATCTGCGTATTTCAAATTGGCTTCGAAAGGGGCATCGTCGCTGGAGTTGTTATAGCTGAAATTGGAACCCCAGGTCATATTGGAAGATGGAGGTGTGCCCGCAAAACTTATATCCTTAATAGCCGGATTATTTTTTATCTCTTCGCTAAAAGGCATTAATTTCTTGCCTGCCTGGCTTGGCAACAGCATGGTAACTACAGCTTCTTTCTGAAAACCTAATGGCTTGTTTGTAAAGTAATCCATTTGCTCGTTAACCAGGATGGTACAGATAATAAGTACTTGGCAAATGGTGAACTGCAGTACAACCAACGCTTGCCGAATTGGCAAGCCTGCGACCTGTTGCGTATTTAACTTACTCTTAAGGGCAGAAATAGGCTGGAACTGGGCAAGGATAAAAGCTGGGTATAAACCGGCAAAAAGGGTTACAAGCACAACCTGCGCTGCTAAAAATAACAACACAATTGAATCTCTAAAAATACTGAACGTGATGTTTAGCTCCAGGAGGTTGTTGAGGTATGGTAAGGCAAGCTCAGTAAGTATGACAGAAAAAAGGGCGGCAACCAACGTGATCAGCAGGGTTTCTCCCATAAACTGCAACACCAGCTGACCTTTGCTGCTACCCAGCACTTTACGAACGCCCACTTCTCTCGCCCGCTTTATGGCCTGGGCTGATGCCAGGTTCACGAAATTTATACAGGCTACCAGCACCAGAAAAGCACCGATAAAAGCCATGGACCAGATTATTTCCTTAGCTATAGTGCGTTGGCTATAGTTGCCGAGGTCGCTGTTAAAGTGTAGGTCGCTGAGGGGTTGGAGCACAAATCTTTCGTCGCTGTTTTTTTTGGATGAGCTATGGCGTGTTACAAACTTGCTAAGTTCTTTTGCTTTAACCTCCGGCGATACACCATCAGGTAGAACTACGTAAAGTTGCTGGTTACTCGACAGTATATTGTAGCTTTCAGTGTCTAATGTACTATAGTTCTTGTAAGATTTATAGGAAATCAGCATGACAAAAGGGAAGTCGGTATTAGAAGGCTGATCCGGAATTACTGCCGTTACTTTAAGCGTAAGATTGTTGTTATACCTGATCACTTTTCCTACCGCATCCTCACCAGGGAAATACTTATCTGCAATGCTTTTTGTAAGCACAACGGTGTTAGGTTCTGCCAGGCCTGGCCTTGGGTCTGTAGGACCTGTTTCAAAATCGAAGAGGTCGAAAAACTCGGGCTCCACGAAAGCGATGGGGTTATTCTCCAGGAAGCGGCGTGCAGGTGTACCATTATCATTTAAAATATTTACCTGTGCCGATTCTTCCCCTAAAATTTGTGTCAGATTTTCAAAACCGAAGTTGTCATTGCTGCGGAGCAGTGCCGGAATCGGGAAGCGGGTTCCGCTATAGTAGCTGACCTCATCTCCAGACTTAAATTGTGTAATGACACGGTAAATGCGGTCTGCTTTGCTATGAAAAGTATCGTAACTAAGTTCGTATTTAATTACCAGGAATAGCAGGATGCTACAGGTAATGCCAAGCGCCAGACCGGAAATGTTAAGTATGCTGTAACTCTTATTGCGGATTAAAGAGCGGATGGCTGTAAGGAAGTAGATCTTGAACATAATTTTTGGTGATGATGGTGTTGATTCAAATGGCAAAGTTGTAAATCTGTTGTAAACTTTAAGCCAAGTGCTGTGCCAAAACCATAAATCCTGATTCCTGTGCATTTTAGTAAACTATAGTTTAAATCACTGTCCGCTCGTGGACACTATTTGTCCGGCAATGGACAGCAGGTACTACTTTTTCTGGTTAATTTCCCATAAATTACACTTGTATTAGCTTGGCACAATATTTTACTGTAAAGTATAAAAACAAATTACCCGCCATGGAAAATAACCTGGGACGCATACTGGTGATCGACGATAACGAAGACGTGCTTTTCTCTGCTAAAATGCTGCTTCGCAAACATGCCAAAGAAGTGGTGATGGAGAAGAATCCGAAGAAGATCCCTTTCCTGCTTTCTAATTATGAGTTCGACATCATTCTGCTGGACATGAACTATAGCGAGGACATTACCAGCGGGCAGGAAGGTTATTACTGGCTACAGGAAATCCTGAAATATGATCCGTCGGCGGTGGTGGTCATGATAACTGCATTTGGTGATGTGGAAATGGCGGTACGTGCGGTAAAAGAAGGTGCTACTGATTTTGTGCTGAAACCATGGCAAAACGAAAAGCTGATCGCGACACTTTCGGCAGCATCCAAACTACGCAATTCCTATAAAGAAGTATCGCAGCTGAAAGAAGTGAACCGCACCCTCACAGCCGAGCTTAACGCAACCTCAGATATCATTACCGGTACCAGCCTGCCCATGCAGCAACTGTTTTCTATTATAGATAAAGTGGCTAAAACCGATGCTGATATTTTGTTGCTGGGCGAGAACGGGACAGGCAAGGAAGTGATCGCCAGAACTATACATCAACGCTCTTCCCGTGCCGATAAAGTTTTTGTTACCGTGGATATGGGCGCTATTACAGAATCGTTGTTCGAGAGCGAATTGTTCGGGCATAAAAAAGGAGCGTTTACTGATGCAAAAGAGGACAGAGTTGGTAGGATAGAAGCGGCTAACGGTGGTACGTTGTTCCTGGATGAGATCGGGAATTTATCGCTGGCGATGCAGGCAAAATTGCTGACCGTGCTGCAGCGTCGCGAGGTGATTCGGGTTGGAACAAACAGGCCTATTCCCGTTAATGTACGCCTGATCTGCGCCACCAATATGCCGCTAAAAGAGATGGTGGCTCGCAACGAATTTCGCCAGGACCTGCTTTACCGTATTAACACAGTAGAGCTTAATTTGCCACCTTTACGAAATAGACTTGATGACATTCCGCTTTTTGCAGAGCACTTTTTAAGTATATATGCACGCAAGTACAAACAGCCTTTAAAACGACTTTCCGATAGCGGGTTGGCCAGACTACGGCGCTATAGTTGGCCGGGCAATGTGCGCGAGTTGCAGCATGTACTGGAGCGTGCATCCATCATGAGCGACAACCGTGAACTACAGGCCGAAGACTTTTTCTTTTTAGCTGAACCGGAAGTAGCTCCAACTATAGAATTGCCCACAAACGATGCCCGCCGGTTAGATGACCTGGAGCGTGAAGCAGTGCAGAAGGCATTAGATAAACACGACGGCAACATCTCGAAGGCTGCAAAGGAATTAGGCTTGTCGCGCGGGGCACTGTACCGAAGACTGGAAAAGTATGCGCTTTAAGAACTATAGGTTTCAGCTGCTGCTGCGTATTGTGTTGCTTACAGTATCCATTTACGCCCTGGCTATAGTTGGCCCTGACCAGGAATACAGAGGTACTTTTATCGGGCTGCTTATTTTTGTTGTAGTACAGGTTGTCCTTTTGGTTCATTACCATGAGCGCACAAACCGGCAGTTCCTACGTTTCCTGAACTCTATAAAGTACGACGATTTTACAGAGCAATTCCATGTTACCCACGAAGGGAAATTGCAGGATGAACTAACACATGGCCTGAACGATGTGATGCAAAAGTTCCGGGAAGTACGGGCAGAGAAAGAAGCGCACCTGCATTACTTTGAGGTTATTGTGCAGCACATTGGCATCGGTATTATTACCTATAAACCGAACGGGGAGATAATGATGCTGAATAATGCCGCTAAAAAACTGGTGCATTTAACACAGGCAAACAACATCAGTGAGCTACAAAAGGTAAGCCCTGAACTTGCGCTTGGCCTGCAGCAACTCGAACATGGCGATAAAGTTTTGGTGCCGATCCGTAAGGGTGGGGAACAGGCAAACCTGACCGTGCATGTAATGGAGCTTTCGCTGCTCGGAGACAGAATACGATTGGCATCCATCCAGAACATTCAGCGCGAATTGGAAGAGAAGGAAATGGAAGCCTGGCACAACCTGATAAAAGTGCTTACACACGAGATCATGAACTCAGTAACGCCGATCGCGTCGCTCTCGGCAAGTGCATCCGAAGAGATTAGCAGTTACACCGATACTGAAGCGGAGGAGATAACTATACTGCGCGAAGAACTGGACGATGTTGGCCGCTGCCTGCAAACTATAAGCCGCCGATCCGACAGCCTGATCCGTTTTGTGAACGATTTCCGTAACCTCACAACGATCTCTGTTCCGCAAAAATCGGTATTTAAAGTAGGGGAGCTTTTCCAGGAAATTAAGATGCTGATGCGTGAGCAACTGGCAAAGCAACAGGTTAGGTTGGAAGTGGAGGTACCCTCAGAAGATATCCTACTTTCTGCGGACCGGGATATGGTAGGGCAAGTGCTGATAAACCTGGTGAAGAACGCCATCGAAGCGCTGCACGAAAAAGCAGATGCAACTATAAAACTACAGGCTTACCTGGATGACCGTAGCCGTGCCCGGATAATGGTTTGCGACAATGGCCAGGGCCTGACAGAAGAAGCGATGCAGAAGATATTTATACCATTCTATACAACTAAAAAAACAGGTTCCGGTATCGGTTTAAGCTTATCACGCCAGATCATGCGTTTGCACCAGGGCAACATTTCAGTAAACTCTAAACTTGGTGAAGGAACAGTATTTACGCTCAGTTTTTAAGCTGAAATTATAGTTTAACTATAGTTCTGATGATCTGCGTATAGTTGTAGGAATTAACTATAAAACTATGAGCAGAACAGTAACTATAAGCGCCGAGCAACCCAACGGTTTTGTTGCCAACATACAGATGGGCGACCAACAGTTTGTGATTGATGAAAGCGGAATTACGCAGGGAATTGATACCGGCCCGACACCTTATGATTACATAATGAGCGCACTCGGGTCTTGCACTGTAATTACACTGCACATGTACGCTCAACGCAAGCAATGGCCCCTGCAACGCGCGGAAGTTGTTCTTAGTCATGAACGGGTGTATGCGGCCGACTGCGAACACTGCGACGACAAATCTGCCAAAATATCCCAGATCACAAAAAAGCTGAAACTTACAGGCGACCTTACCCAGGAACAGCGCCTTCGCCTGGAGATCATTTCATCTAAATGTCCGGTACAGAAAACACTGCAGGCATGCATTGTGATACAAACCGAACTGGTGCACGAGTAAGCTATAGTTTGCTTCTCACCCTGATTTCGGTATATTCGTAATGTCTAACCAGCGCGGCTATCCTGTGTAGTGTAGTTGCTTTTCCAGCCTATGTCCAGAAAACCCACATTTTTAGTTGTACTTGCTCTGGCGCTCCTAACTGGTTGCGTCCCCATCGAAGAGCAGGCACAGAGCGGCAGTGCTAACAAGCAGATCCCGATCCGGTACGAAGACTATATTTATAACGAAACCATAAAGTCGGTACAGTTTTACCAGGCAACCGGGGTCCCCGAAGAAGTGCTGGAGCCGGCTGTTACATCGCTGCAGCAGGGCAGACCTGTTTTACTAGAGTTCGACAGGCTGAATGCTGGTCCGCAACGGTTGGTAGCCAAACTTATACACTGCAACTATAACTGGACGCCATCTAACCTGACAGAAACACAGTACCTGAACGACTTCAATGAGTTTTTTATAACCGATGTACAGAACTCGGTGAACACCCGCGTGCCGTATGTGCATTACCGGTTCAGGGTGCCGCGTGTAAAAATGAGTGGTAATTATCTGCTGGAGGTGCGCGAAGAAGGCGGAAACCTTTTGCTGACGCGCCGCATGATGGTATACCAGAACCTGACCACCGTTACTGCTAAGTTAGGCTTACCATCCGGACCGTCGGGCCGCCATACGCGTCAGCCGGTAGAGTTTAATGTGTTTTACCAGGACTATGAACTCGTGAACCCGGCCATGGAGGTAAAAGCTGTGCTGCGCCAGAACCATCGCTGGGACAATGCCAAGTTCATCCCTTCACCAACCTTTGTGCGCGACCACCTGAAAAGACTGGAATATGTGTTCTTCGAGCCGAAAGATAATTTCCTGGGCCTGGCAGAATACCGCCCGTTTGATACCCGCAGCGTGCGTTATAATGGCATTGGCGTTAGCGATGTGAACGAAGAGGCTAATCCGATAGAAGTTTTTCTGCAGATAGATAAGAACCGGTCCGGGGAAGTGTACAGTCAGGAACCGGATATAAATGGTAAAATGCTTTTTAACAACCGCGAGTACGGTAACGGCGACGTGAACAGCGACTATACCTGGGTTGATTTTGAACTGAAAGCTTCGGAAGAGCAAACAGGGCAGGTATACATTTTAGGCGGCTTAACGGACTGGAGAATTTCCTCGGACGCCCGCATGCGTTTCAACTCTGAACGACAAACTTACAGCGGAAGATTACTTCTGAAACAAGGCTACTATAACTACCAATATGTGTTGCAGCAAAACCAAACGATAGACTATAGTTACTACGAAGGCAGCCACTTCGAAACCGAAAACACCTATGACATCCTGATCTATTACCGCCCACCCGGCTCCAGAGCAGATCTATTGATCGGTTATGAAGAGATCTTGTTTAACAGGAGGAGGTAAGCTTTAACCCAAAGTTTAACTTATGTAACTGTTCATGCCTTTATTAGGTGTTGCAGACAAGTAAATAAAGTTCTGGTTTTCGCTTGCCTCGGCTATCGCACGTACTAATTAATTAGAGATATAAATGAAAGAAAAGGTGCCTTCTAAACCACTGAAATGATGTTAGGAATCTGGGTCTCAAAGAAAGGAAAGATTAAAACGCTGCAGGTATTATTAGTTGCTTCGCTACTTCTGACTGGCCTTGGACTAATTCTTCTCTTATAAAAAAATGAAGGTTAAGAAAAGGAATATATTTAGGATCATCTGGTTTAGTCTTGTCATAATTTTTTTTGTGTGGCAATGGTCCACATACCAGTCCAGGGATTTGCCAGCTAATACTCTCGGCAATGATATTAGAGTTACCGTTGAAATCGGCCCGGATCTAATCACCTTCCGCCCTACAACTAAAAGTAAAACCCACGAAATCATATTCTTACAGGGAGGACTTACTGATCCTAAAGCTTATGCACCACTATGCCGCACGATAGCTGAAAATGGTTTTACGTGCCACCTGATAAAAATGAATTGGCGAATGCCCCAGTGGGATTATCAGAAGGTCTCTGACTTGTTTGATTTAAAACATGGATTTTACATTATCGGAGGACATTCCCAGGGAGCAAAAATGGCGGCTCAATTCGTCTATGAAAATCCGGGTTTGATGAAGGGGCTATTCCTTATAGGAACATCTCACCCAAGAGATTACGATTTATCAAGCAGAACTCTACCGGCCGTAAAACTTTATGCTGAATTTGATGGGCTGGCAGGTGTAGCTGAAGTAATGGAGAATAAAAATAAATTGCCTGTACATACTAATCTGCAATTGATAAAAGGTGGAAATCACTCTCAGTTTGGCTATTTAGGAAGCTTGTTGACAGATGAAACGGCAACAATTGATTTGAATGAACAACAGAGGCAAACTTCTGAAGCATTGATAAAGTTTTTTGAAGACATTGAAAATTAAATAAGTGACTTGGCTTAGAAATACATACGGGACGATGGCATACACGATGGATTCTGAAGAAACAGCCATTAACTAATTGAACAATGCTCGTTAAAGGTGAGGCCTACATGCCAGCTACTGTTTTGAACCATGCTATTGTTAACAAGAAATATGAGCACCATCCAAAGTGCCTACAACAGTTGGGCAAATCAATACGACACTAACCAGAACAAAACCCGTGATTTGGAAGGGGAGGCATTGCGGACTATACTATCAACTATAGATTTTAAGCGTGTGCTGGAAATTGGCTGCGGCACAGGAAAGAATACTGTGTGGCTGGCTGATAAAGCTGATCATATAACTGCTGTAGACTTTTCGGAAGAGATGTTAGCCAAAGCAAAAGAGAAAGTAGCTTCTGATAAAGTAAATTTCGTTCAGGCTGACATTACAAAAGACTGGACATTCCTGGAAGGGAAGTATGATCTGGTAACTTTTAGTCTCGTACTGGAGCACATCAAAAGACTTAATCATATTTTTAAACAAGCTGCTAATGCGTTGGTTACTGGCGGTTACGTTTATATAGGAGAGTTACATCCATTCAAGCAATACACCGGCAGTAAAGCCCGCTTCGATACGGAAGAAGGCCGTCAGGTACTGGAATGCTACACGCACAACATTTCAGACTTTACACAGGCCGCTAAACAACATGGTTTTAGAGTTGCCAATATCAACGAGTTTTTCGACAATAATGACCGCACTCAAATTCCAAGGATCTTGACTATATTATTGCAGAAAGTATAAAACAAAAAGGGCAACTATAAAGCTGCCCTTTTCTATATTTGTAAAATAAAAACTTAAACGTTAAAACGGAAGTGCATAATGTCACCGTCCTGTACCACATAGTCTTTACCTTCCACGGCCATTTTACCGGCTTCTTTTATCTTCGCTTCAGTTTTATATTCCTGGTAATCTTTCAGTTTAATTACCTCAGCACGAATAAAGCCTTTCTCGAAATCAGTGTGAATAACACCGGCAGCTGCAGGGGCCTTCCAGCCTTTACCGATAGTCCAGGCGCGTACTTCTTTCACACCGGCCGTAAAGTAGGTGATCAGGTTCAGTAAACTATAAGATGCTTTTATCAGCTTGCTCAGTCCAGACTCTTTCAGGTTATACTCCGCCAGGAACATTTCCTTTTCTTCTTCGTCGGTAAGTTCAGCAATTTGCGCCTCAATAGAAGCAGAAATTAACACAACCTGTGCATTTTCAGCTTTTACATGCTCTTCCAGAGCTTTAGAGAATTGGTTGCCTGTGTTTACAGATTCCTCGTCTACGTTAGCAGCATAAACTACCGGCTTTTCAGTCAGCAGATTCAGGTCTTTAACAGTTTCCTTTTCATCATCCGTTGCATCTAAGCTGCGAGCATTTTGGCCCTGTTCCAAATGGGCTTTATACCGTTCAAGTGCCGCCAGTTCTTTCTTTGCTTTTGCATCACCGGCTTTGGCAGAGCGCTGCACTTTCAGCATCATCTTATCAATAGACTCCAGGTCTTTCAGCTGCAGTTCTGTATCAATAATTTCTTTATCAGAGATCGGGTCTACTTTACCGGATACGTGTACAATGTTAGGGTCCTCGAAGCAACGAACCACGTGTATAATGGCATCTACTTCACGGATATTTGCCAGGAATTTGTTACCCAGGCCTTCACCTTTGCTCGCACCTTTTACCAGGCCGGCAATGTCTACGAACTCGATAACCGTTGGCAGTACACGCTCCGGGTGAACCAGTTCTTCCAGTATCTGCAGGCGCTCGTCGGGCACTGTAATTATACCCACGTTTGGCTCAATGGTACAGAAAGGGTAATTAGCAGATTCTGCCTTGGCGTTAGAAATAGCGTTAAATAAAGTTGACTTACCTACGTTTGGCAAGCCCACGATGCCGCATCTTAATCCCATGTATCTTTAGTAGTTAATTTCAGGGTGCAAAGATAAGGTTTTTTGTTGATTGGTTTATAGTTGGTTTTTAATCTGTCATTACGAGTGTTAACTAAAAGATTTGATGTATCCTATAGTTGTTCTTCTGTCATCCTGAGCGATAGCCGAAGGATCTTATATGTCCTATTTTCTTTGTCATTTCGACGCAAGGAGAAATCTATCCAAGCTTATAGTTAGGTATTCTTCTAACCTGAACCAAGCCATAGTTGCAAATCACTTTTAATCCTGGGAGCTTTATTATCCCATAGTTTATTGTTGGCTTTGGTGCCCTCACGGCCGGGAGGCCCCGTCTTCGGGCATCGCGCGGTGTACATTTCCTTTGCTCCTGCGTCGCAATGCCTTTCGGCACCGGAAATCTACAAGGCGCTCAACCCAAAGACTGATACGCTTCTCATAGCAACCGCCTATCTATTGTTTAAACCGGTAAGCTTCGAAATTTAACGTGGTCATAGTTCCGTAGGGACAGGTCGCAACCTGTCCGCTTAATAGGCTGTAACTATAGAACTATAA
This sequence comes from Pontibacter populi, assembly GCF_040278685.1. Taxonomy (NCBI): domain Bacteria; kingdom Pseudomonadati; phylum Bacteroidota; class Cytophagia; order Cytophagales; family Hymenobacteraceae; genus Pontibacter; species Pontibacter populi. The sequence continues at coordinate 37,552 of NZ_JBEOKT010000016.1, read as the reverse complement.
CCTCAACTATACTTTCAGCAGAAGTATCTTTTTGAGGTGATTATAGGGGTGTTAATTAACAACTATAGAACTATAAGGCAAACTATAACTGTAGCAGAAATTCCCCTCTCGGGAGGGGCAGGGGTGGGTTTAGTGCTTCCCCCGTAGTTAAGGGAAGGTTAGGGAGAGGTAAAACAAAAGAGCCTGCAGCGTTAGCTACAGGCTCTTAAATATATTATAAAGCGGAAAAAATAATTACTCCCACTTCAATTCTTCGTCAAACGTTGCATCAGCTGATACAGTCAAAGGTTCTGCAGATTCTACAGTTTCAGGTGCTTCCAGGGCGGCCAGTGCTTCTTCGGTTAGCAGCTCTGATTTAACGTGCTCTATGGTTCCTTGCAGTGCCTCCATGAATTTCACAAAGTCTTCTTTATAAAGGAAGATCTTGTGTTTTTCATACGAGAAGGTCTCGTCTTTAAACTTTCTCTTGCTCTCCGTAATGGTCACATAGAAGTCATTTGAGCGAGTTGATTTCACATCAAAGAAATACGTTCTCTTCCCGGCTCTTACTCTTTGGGAATAAATTTCTGCTTTTTCGTTGTTCTCTTCCACCGTTTATAAGACGTTAAATTCAACTTAATGAACCTAAAAGTAACATATAGAATTGATATATAAAAATTTTTGAATTTAAAATCGATATTAAATTTTTCTGTTATATTTGGCCCCGGACCAAAATAGTAAATCATGAATTTATGTTCAATTTTACTAGTATTCCTTCTCTCTTTTTCGTCTGGTAACACTGCCTATACTGCCAACGGCAAAGCATCGTACTATGCCGACCGCATGCAGGGACAACGCACCGCTAATGGCGAACGTTACGACAAAAACCAGCTTACGGCAGCGCATTCCACACTTCCGTTCAACACTTTAGTGGAAGTAACTAATCTGGCCAATGGCAAATCAGTTATAGTTAAGATAAACGACCGTATGCCGAAAGGCAGCCGCATTATCGATCTGTCTAAGGCTGCTGCAAAAGAAATTGATATGATTCGTGCCGGTGTTAGTAGGGTAACTATTAAGGAAGTTATACCTGAGGAAAAGCAACAAGATGTGCCATTCGTCGTTTCAGATACAAAATCAGAGAAGACAAAATAGCATGTAGCCCATGAAGCAACCCATCACACTTGCCGATGTTCAGAAGTTCGAGAACATGGAGTTTCTGGCAAAGCAGTTGGTGGAGGGCTTTATCACAGGCTTGCATCAATCCCCTTATCACGGTTTTTCGGTTGAGTTTTCGGAACACCGCCTGTACAACAGCGGCGAAAGCACCCGCCATATAGATTGGAAGGTTTTTGCCCGCACCGACAAGCTTTTTGTAAAGCGTTACGAAGAAGAAACCAACCTGCGCTGCCACCTTTTGCTGGATGTATCGCCGTCAATGTACTACCCCATAGATACACATGGCAAAATAAAATTCAGCATACTTTGTGCGGCAGCTATTGCCACGCTTTTGCGTAAACAGCGCGATGCAGTAGGGCTTGTTACTTTCTCAGACACCATCCAACTTCAAACACCTGTTCGCTCAACAGCCTCACATCTGCATACACTTTTATTGCTCTTGCAACAGCAGTTAGAGGCCAAGCCTGTACGTTCGGGCACCGAAGTTCCGGGAGTAATTCACCAGATTGCACAACAAATACCAAAACGGTCGCTGGTTATTATTTTCAGTGATATGCTGGGACGTAACGAGGATATGGACACAACTTTTTCTGCGTTGCAGCACCTGAAACACCAGAAGCACGAAGTACTGATCTTCCATGTGATGGACCGCAAAACAGAAGAAGAATTTGACTTTGCAGAGCGGCCTTACATTTTCGTGGATGTAGAGACAGGGCAGGAGCTAAAGCTGCAACCATCGCAGGTGCGTGAGAACTATAAAGCTTCAGTAGAGAACTATAAACGAGAGCTTGCACTAAAATGCGGCCAGTATAAAATTGATTTCGTGCCAGTAGATATCAGCGAGCCTTTTGATAAGGTGCTATATAGTTACCTGGTAAAGCGGGCGAAGGTGCGGTAGCTCTAACTATAATCCTGCAGCTTGATTATCTTATCATCCTGAATAGTAAACACAGATTTAACTTCTAATTCCAGTTTATCGCCGGCTTTCATTCCATTTGGGAGATCTATAGCAAGTATAGCTGTATAATCTATTTCCGCTTCTGCAGTATTATCTGTTATAGTTAATTGCCTGATTTTTTGCTCCCGCTCGGTAAACAATTGTGTGGCTTTCAGTGCTTGTGCTTTAAAGGCTTCTAATCCTTTTATACTTAGCATTTTTTCGTTGTTTGATACATTATCGAATTGTACATCCGGATGTATCTGTTCTACCATTCCGTCAACATCAAAGTTGTTATAGGCTTTAATGTAGTTTTCTATAGTTTGTTGAATGGTGGAGTTAGGCATATTTGAGTATGTATGAGGGTTAACGGCTAGAGGCTTTGTGGTGGCGTAGCTACCGTAAAGGTATTGTTAGCTACAGGGTTTGTTTTTATCAATTATACCTTTGTTGATTGCTTCTTTACACAGTCTTGGCAATTCACGTTTCCGGTTTTTGTATCGTTCTTGATGCTCTGCTTTCGTTTCAAATTCGGCAATGATGTTATCAAATAAGATAAGATTAAATTCACAGTTATTGGATAGATTGAATGTTTCTGTCTCCATTCCAACAGCCCAAGCTTTTATTCTTTTTGTTTCTTCCGGAACCTTAAGCACATAGTATCCATCTTTATCTGCTCTTGCAGCATATGTAGAATCCAAAGTTTGTATTACTGCGTCAGCTAACGGATTTAGATGCTCGTCAATAATTCTACCACTGATAATCTTATTCTGCCCAAATGAGTTTGTGCTGGAACAGAAGATGAGTATCATTGTTACGATATAGAGATTTTTATTCATTTTACCTTCTAGCCAACGTCTGGGCTAAAAAACGTTTTAATGATTTTTAGCTTTTGTTGGCAATTGTTATTTTTCCTAAAAGTTTGTTTCTTTTTAAATCAAGGCCCTTAAACTGTAATCAATAATGTTCAACAGTTTTTATTTCGCTATCAGTAATTTCAAGTTTTGGCGAATATCCACTTTCTACATATCCACCTTTACTGCAAACTTCTTTTCCATCCTTGAAAATACAACAGACTTTAAAAGAGCCTTCTCCTGGATTTGGAAATATTAAAACAGTTTCTGTTTGTCCTTTTAGGTCAATTGTTTGGGTTGAACTTGAAGAAGTTAAAGTTAATTTTTCAATTTCTTTCTCAGATTTTATTAAAAGACGAACCGTAACGTGATTTTTTGGAATTTCAATATTATAAATGAATAGTTCCTTAAACAAAAAGAAGAAAACGGTAAGTCCAATACCAATAATTACCCCTAATAGTATTTTTCTCACGGCTTTATTCTTAGTTTTAATTACTGCCAACTACTGGATATACGTCACTATGACGTTTATCTGTACTATGTATGTAGTTGTTTTAGTTTAAGTCTCACTCAATATAACTATAAACTTTTACTTCGGCATATTGTCCAGCGACTGCCATAAGTACTTGCTGGCTATGGTGCGGTAGGGGCGCCAGTTTTCAGCTATTTGCTGCATGCGCAGGCGAAGTGGTTTACCGGTTTCTTCCAAACTATAGTGTCTTTTCATGGCATTCTGTATCCCCAGGTCATCTACCGGGAAAACATCTGGGCGTTCCAGGGCAAACATCAGCAACATTTCTACGGTCCAGCGGCCAACGCCTTTTATCTGGGTCAGGTGCAGTATCAGCGCTTCGTCTTCCAGGGCATCTATAGTTGCGTGCTCCAGGTTACCGTCTGCTGCAAAAGCTGCTACATTTCGCACATACCCTATTTTCTGGAAAGATAAGCCTACGCTACGCAGCATTTCGTCGGTGGTGGCCAATACCAGTTCGGGGTGCGGGTAGTTTTCAGGGAAAAACTCTGTAAAGCGTTTAAATATAGTTGCTGCCGCCTTCGTAGAAAGCTGCTGTGAAACTATAGCGCTGAGTAGTTTATAGTACAGGTCTTCAGACCTGGAAGAAGTCAGTGGTCGGCCCTGCTCGATTATAGTTGCCAATACCTGGTCTTTGCCCAGCACTGCCATCACTTCCGGGAAAGTATAAATGGGAGAGGAGTTAGTCATAGTTTTATTGTTTGTGTGGTTCAACCACCCCTTTAGCCTCGCCTTGTCTAAGGCGGGTTAGGGCTAATAAGATTTTTACAGCGATTTCAGCACATTTATAGTATGTGCCAGCATTTCATCAGTTACATCCAGGTGCGTAACAAAACGTATCATCTGCGGTCCGAAAGCCGATGCTTTAATATTTTGCTCTGCCAGGGCCTGCAGGAAAGCGGCATCATTGTATTTCTGATTCAGTTTAAAGATAACGATGTTGGTCTGTACGGGCAGCACACTCTCTACATAATTGGTTTGCAGCAGCGCTTCTTCCAGCAGTTTCGCTTTGCGCTGGTCTTCGGCCAGTCTTTTAATGTTGTTATCCAAGGCATAAATGCATGCTGCAGCCAGGTAACCGGCCTGTCGCATACCGCCACCCAGTACTTTACGAATGCGCCGACTCTTTTTAATAAAAGCCTTATTACCTAACAACACCGAGCCAACCGGCGCACCTAATCCTTTACTCAGACAAACCGAAATGCTATCGAAATACAGGCCGTAGTCTTTGGCATCATCTCCGGAAGCAACAAGCGCATTAAAAACGCGGGCGCCATCCAGGTGCAGGGCCAGATCATTTTGTTTGCAGACTTCCGAAATAGCCGCTATCTCATCTATAGTATAAAAAGCGCCGCCGCCTTTGTTGCAGGTATTCTCCAGCGAAACCAGGCGGGTTGGAGGATAGTGTATATTGTCGGGACGGATGTGAGCCTCTACCTGTGCCGGTGTCATTTTACCGCGCTCGCCGTGTACCAGCGCTACCGATGCACCCGAATTAAACATTATGCCGCCGCCCTCATACTGGTAAATATGTGAGGTGATGTCACATATTACTTCCGTTAGCGGCTCGGTGTGAGCTTTTATAGCGATCTGGTTAGTCATGGTGCCGGAAGGGCAGAAGAGGCCTGCTTCCATGCCAAACATGGCAGCAGCTTTGGCTTCCAGGGTATTTATAGTTGGGTCCTCTTCGTACACGTCGTCGCCTACTGGTGCCGCAAACATGGCCTGTAGCATTTCCGGAGTAGGTTTTGTAACGGTATCAGAACGAAGGTCAGTTATTTCTATCATGAGGTTTGTATAGGTAATCCTGAATTTGATAAGACAAATACTTTACTTTGTAAAAATAATAACTTACTTTTGCCCTTCAAATTTAATAATTGCAACGATGGGAGTTACTAGACTTAAAAGAAAAGACCGTAAAAATAAGGCAAGAGCAAACAACAAGGTTGCCAGAATTAAGCAGCTGTTGTTAACACCAGTTATCAAGAACGTTGACATGGACGAGCTTCGCGCTCAGTTCGGTGAAGCTCCGAAAAACAAAAAAGAAACAACTGAAGAAACTTCAGCTGAGTAGTCTTTTTACGGCAAAGTAAAACCATCTGCCTGCCAACGCTGTGAAAGCTTCGGTTGGCGGGTTTTCGAAAGACTTCAAAGTGTGCTTGCACCGCAGGCACGCTTTTTTTATGCCCTTTTGCCAAGCTCTATCACCTGCAGGTTCTCCAGCTTTCCGTCGGTAATATCAAATCGCATCATGGTGCGCATCGTATGGAAGCCATGTTTGCCGGCAGCTCCCGGGTTTAAGTGCAGTAAATTGTTCAGGCTTTTGTCGGTCATCACCTTAAGTATATGTGAGTGGCCGGTAATGTATAGCTGCGGCGGGTTTGCTTTGATCTCGTTTCTCACATCTGGGTGATACTTGCCCGGGTAGCCACCAATATGCGTCATCATCACGTCCAGCCCTTCCACTTTAAACCGGTTTACTTTCGGGTGAACCTGTCTTATAGTTGCATCATCAATGTTGCCATAAACTCCCCTCAAAGGTGCAATCTGGTTTAGCCTGTCCGATACTTCTATTGTTCCAAAGTCACCCGCATGCCAAATTTCATCGCAACCTGTTAAAAGCCGGATGATCTGGTCATCGATGTAGGAGTGAGTATCAGAGAGCAAGCCTATTTTCATTAGTGATTTGTTAGGTTCATGAGGAGTTTGATTTATGTGAAGTTAGGGTTTACGATAGATTTTGTGAAAATATAGTTGAAATTAAAGTTGTATAATGTCATCCTGAGCGAAGCCGAAGGATCTTATATGGCCTATAGATAAATCTCTTCCAACTAGAACCATGCTATACTTTCAAATTACTTTCAATCCTGGGAGCTATAATTGCCTATCGTTTTAATCCGGCTTTGGTGCCCTCACGGCCGGGAGGCCCCGTCTTCGGGCATCGCGCTGCTGCTTTCTTGCTACCCTCGTTACCTCGGGTTGGCTGCGCCACCGCAACAAATCAAAGGCGCTCAACCCAAAGACTGAAATCTTTCTCATAGTTACCACCTATCTATAGTCGAACCTATGAGCTTCGACATTTATCGTGGTTGTATTTCTGTAGGGACAGGTCGCGACCTGTCCGCCCGTGGATTGAAACTATAGAACGATAGTACTAACTATAGCAAAAACACAAAGCCCCCTCTCCATTTTCAGGAGAGGGTTGAGGTGAGGTTAAACAAAAAAGGAGACAAAGCCTAAGCCCCATCTCCTTCATTTTTCATTCTTTATTAATTATTAGTCATTAATTTCCCCACGTTTCCGGAGATTTTCGCCATTCGGCTAAAGCATCCATTGCTGATTCCTGGATATAACCATTAGCAATGGCGACTTCTGTTAAAGCACTATAGTTGCTGAGGCAATGCAGTGGTATGCCAGCTTCTCTGAAATTCTCATCAGCCAAAGCAAAACCATAGGTAAAGATGGCAACCATACCAACTACTTCGCCACCTGCGGCACGCACGGCTTCTGCAGATTTTAAAGAGCTGCCACCTGTCGAGATCAGATCTTCTACCAGTACCACCTTCTGGCCCGGTAACAGCTTGCCTTCTATCTGGTTACCCATGCCATGTTTCTTAGGTTCAGGGCGTACGTAAAGGAAAGGCATCTCCAGTAGATCGGCTACTAAAGCGCCCTGGGCTATGCCTGCAGTGGCTACGCCGGCAATGGCTTCGGCTCCTGGATAATGTTTTTTGATCAGTTCCGCTAGCTGTTGTTTAATAAAGCTGCGTATATGCGGAAAAGAAAGGGTAACACGGTTGTCGCAGTAAATGGGCGAGTTCCAGCCAGAGCTCCACTTAAAAGGTTTCTCTGGGCTTAACTTAACGGCTTCCGTTTCCAGCAGGAAAGAAGCTACCTGGTGTGCTGTCGTCGTAGTATCCATGACTCGAAATTACAGAAATATTTAGCTTTTTGTGGCGCTGTATTTTCTTTAAACTGATTTATTTATTCATTTGTGTAAATTAACGCTTCACAAGAGCCGCTTCCCCATGAACGTTTTTATTAACGATATACCGCTTATACTTAAAAGATCGAACGAAAAGGTTTACAGGCACCACTACGACCTTGTTTTAGATGCCGACGATCATTTTACTTCGAAAGACCTGTTGGGCGATGTGCTCATAAAAGATGCCGACCTGATGCTGATTGACCGATTGGTGCGCCTGATGGAAGTGAAAAAGCTGAAAAAGCTGAACTCACTGACGCTGGTAACTAATAAAAAGAAGCGCCTGATCGAGCACCTGAAAGACCAGTTTAAAATTGTGAAAGCTGCCGGCGGATTGGTGCTGAAGGATGGAAAACTACTGATGATATACCGTTTGGGCGTTTGGGACCTGCCTAAAGGCAAGCTGAACAAGAAAGAGGGTGCCAAAGAGGGCGCGCTGCGCGAAGTAGAGGAGGAATGTAATATTTCGGTAGAGCTGGCGGAAAAGCTGCCTAAAACCTGGCACTCGTATGCTTACAAAGGCAAAAAGATTCTGAAGAAGACATCATGGTATGTGATGAACTGCACCGACGATAGCCTGATGAAGCCACAGGCCGAGGAGTTTATTGAAGAAGTGCGCTGGATGACTCCTGAAGAAGCCATAGAAGTGCTACCAAAGGCTTATACTTCCATAGCTTTTATTGTTCGCCACTACCTGCAATCGCTGCCGTCGGGAAAGGTATAAAATCGCTTACATCGCCGCCAAACCGGTGAATTTCGCGGATGATAGAGGAACTGATGGCAGCCAGTGGCGGGGAAGTGATCAGGAAAACTGTTTCCAAGTCGGTGTTTACGTGGCGGTTAGCCTGAGCTATAGTATTCTCGTATTCGAAGTCGGTAGTGTTGCGCAGGCCGCGCAATAGGAAGTTGGCACCTACTTCGCGCGCGTATTCCGCAGTCAGGCCTTTGTAAGAGGTAGCTGACACATTTGGCACGTCCTTAAAAATTCCGGTAATAATTTCCACCATCTGCTCGACCGGAATATAGCGCTGTTTGCTGCTGTTGTTCCCGATCGCGATAATGATCTCATCAAACAACCGTGTACCGCGCATTACCACATCCAGGTGTCCGTTTGTGAAAGGATCGAATGAGCCGGGAAAGAGAGCTATGCGCTTTGTCATTTAATTTTGAATTTTGATTTTTTGCTTGTACTGCGGGTAAGATTTATAGTTTGCAAACTATAGTTGATTCAGGTTTCTCCTTACTTTGAAAGACAAATGGAAAGTAATTATTCATTACACATTCATCAATCAAAATTAGTCTCATTCACACAAGTGTAAACTATAGAGCTCGAAATATCGGTGCTCGAACAGGTCGTCGAATTTGTAAGAATAGCCAATATCCTGTGGTTTCTTCCCGAACTTAACCTGGCGGATATACTTCTGCATGATCGTGAACAGCGTGGCATCGTGCGTAATATCGCCCCAAACAGTGATGGTTTCCTGTTCAGGGTTCATTTTCTGTTCCTGCATCACGAAGATGATGTAATAAATAAAGTCTTCGGGGCTGTGGTACTGGAAAATATTGCAGAACTGGAGTCCGTGGGCATCTACTACCAGGATCGTTACAAAGCTACGCTCCACAAAAACATACATGCTACGAGTAGCACTTCGCCCGGTCTGGTGCAGTATACTTTTGATAAGTGAGCTTGTCTGGTGCACAAACTGAATGTTGCGCTCAGGGAAAATCTCCTGAACAGTAGCACGAATAACATGCGCCACTGCAAAGATGTTAACTGCTTCCAGGTTGCTGTGGTGGTAGGATAGCACATCGTCCAGATTTGGGTTCAGGTTGCTGTGCAGGCGCAGGTAATCCTGTTGGTGAGTAGGGTCAAAAAGCGTTTCGGGTACTAATGTAAAATGCTGGTTGCTTACCGCTACACGAATGGTTTTCCAGTTCTGTTCCTGCAATAGCGGGTTTTCACGGGCAATTAGCTGTAGCTGTTCGGCCACCTGTGCAGGCGTAAATACCGTGATCAGCTCATAATCTTCCAGCACTACAAACTTATTGCGCTCTACGTCTACTATAGCCAGGCGTATACTTTTCTGGGAGATAGATAAGTATAAATTGCAGTTGCTGGCAGCAGACAGCGCAAATGCTTCGTCCTGAATTTTGTGCGATAGCCGGAAGTTGGTGCTGGTCGTGTTCAATTGTAAAAGTGCTGAATAGTTGGCCGTTTATAGTGCTATGCAAGTATAGTAAAAAGATGGCATTTCTACTTCACGAAATGATGCGGCAAACTCATCAGGTCGTTGAAAGAATAAAGGTGGTGCAGAATGCTGTGTTTATCCGCCAACGGAATTTCCCTTACTTCGTGCTTTGTTTTCCAGGTTACTTCTTCTATCAGCTGCATATCAGGAGTAGCCTCGGGGTCTGTGCCTTTGGTTATAGTTCCGGCAACTGGCTTTACTTCAAAAAATAGCTCTACTGCCTGCAAAGGTGGCTGCAAAAACTCATTCACAAACAGAAAACGAACTACTTCTACTTCCAGGCCTGTCTCTTCCTGCACTTCGCGTTTCAGGCAGGTTTCTATAGTTTCGCCAACCTGCAAACCGCCGCCAGGTGGCGCCCAGAAAGCCTTGTTTTTAATAGTTGACTGATGGCGAACCAGTAGCATTTTATCATCCTGTATGCAGATGCCACACACCCGCACCCGAACTTTATCGGCGTAGGCAGCAGCATTTGGGTTTAAAACTGACATAGTTTGTTTAGGCGTGGTATTGGTGGTATTTTTGTAAAATATGATTCAAACATTTAATCCCGATTTCGAAGCTGACATCCGCGAAAAACTGGATCGCCAGGAGTTCATGAAACTGATGGGCTTCGAAGTTACGAAAATAGAAGCAGGAAGGATAGAAGGCGAGCTAAAACTAGAGAAGCGCCACAAGCAGCATAAAGGTTTTACCCACGGCGGCGTTATTGCCACGCTTGCCGATATAGTTGCCGGATTCGCTGCTGTAAGCCTTGTACCTAAAGATCATCATGTAGTTACCGCCGAAATTAAAGTATCATACTTCCATCCGGGTGTGGGCGACAAATTACTGGCAAAAGGGTATGTGCTTAAGCAGGGCCGCAAACTCAATTTCTGCGAAGCCGAAGTATATGTGGTGAAAGACGAAGCTGAACCGTTGCTTATTGCTAAAGCCTCAACAAGTATGGCAACTATAACACCGGAAGACCTTAGAGTTAGAGAAGGTAAGAGTTAGAAAGTTTGGAAGTTAACAGGTTAGAAAGTTAAACTATAGCTGTGCTTATAATTGTTGTATAGCATCTGTAAAGTATGAACTCAGCTAATGTAAACCCACCCCTAACCCCTCCAAGGAGGGGAGTTAGTTAGCTGAGCCATTCATAATTATTAATTCATCATTATCCATTATAAAAAATGCGTCCGGTAGAAGTACTGCGTCAGAATTTTCCGTTTGAGCCTACCGAGGATCAGGCGAAGCTGTTTGCCAAGCTGGATGAGTTTATACTTTCCAAGTCAGATGAGCGGCAGGTTTTCATGCTGAAAGGTTATGCCGGTACAGGTAAAACTACGGTGGTTACATCGTTGGTAAAGATCCTGAACAAGTTTAACTATAAGTATGTGCTGATGGCTCCGACAGGTCGTGCAGCCAAAGTAATGAGTACCTACAGCGGAAAAAAAGCTTTTACCATCCATAAAAAGATCTACCGCCAGACGGCCAATCCATACTCTGAAGGGCTAGCTTTTACGCGCATGCCAAACAAGCTCGAAAACACTGTTTTTATAGTTGATGAGGCCTCCATGATCTCAGACGACAGTGGTTTTGGGCAGAATGGTTTGCTGCTGGACCTGATGAACTATGTGTTTGAGAAGAAAAGCAATAAACTGCTCCTGATCGGTGATACAGCCCAGTTGCCACCAGTAGGCCAGACCCTCAGCCCGTCACTTGATGCAGATTACATAAAGCATAATTTCCGGTGCGAGGTACATCAGATTGAACTGAAACAGGTAATGCGACAGGCCGAGGCTTCCGGTATACTGATGAATGCCACGCAACTGCGCTCGCAGCTTAACCTGGAGCAACCGGATATAAAACTGTTTACCAAAGGCTGGAAAGACATTTTTAAAATGACTGGTGAGAAGCTGGAAGATGGCCTGCGTTATGCTTATGATAAGTTTGGTGTGGAGAATGCCATCGTTATCTGTAGGTCTAACAAAGTGGCCAATATGTATAACCAGCACATCCGGCGCAGTATTTTCTTTGCAGAAGATGAGATAGGAGTAGGCGATTACCTGATGATCGTGCGGAACAACTATTTCTGGCTGCCAAAAGATTCGGAGATCGGGTTTATGGCCAACGGCGACTTTGTGGAAGTTACCAAGATCATCAAGTACGAAGATTTGTATGGTTTCCGTTTTGCGGATGTACGTGTACGCTTTGTAGATTACCCGGATGCTGAAGAACTGGAAACAAAGATAATGCTCGATACGCTTCACAGCGATGCCCCGGCATTGCCTGCCGACCAAAACAAGCAACTATACGAAGCCGTGCTGCAGGACTATATGGACATTGCCAATAAACGCGAGCGGGCAAAGGAACTGAAAAAGAACCCATACCTGAATGCGTTGCAGGTAAAGTTTGCCTATGCGCTAACCTGTCACAAAGCGCAAGGTGGGCAGTGGCAGGCCGTTTTTGTAGAGCAGGGCTACCTGAAAGACGATATGGTGAACCAGGAATTTGCCAGATGGTTATATACAGCGCTAACCCGCTCATCAGAAGAGCTATACCTTTTAAACTTTAACGCTCAATTATTAGCCACTTAACGAACTAAAACGTTATCTTGCTTCGTTGTAAAAACAAATTCGCTATCTAACCCGTACGAATTCAAATAATCCTTTATATCATCATGAAAAAAATTCTCCTATCGTTCGCAATTGCAGCTATAACTGCAGGTGGCGCTGTGGCACAGCAGCAGCCTAAAAAACAACCTACTGCACCGCAGGCACAAGCCAAAGCGGGTCCTGTTATCTCGTTCGAAGAAGCGGAATATAACTTCGGCGACATTACGCAGGGTGATGTAGTAGAACATACGTTCAAGTTTAAGAACACCGGTACACAGCCGCTCGTGATCGATCGTATTGATGTTACCTGTGGTTGCACTACTCCAACCTGGACAAAAGAGCCTATTCTTCCAGGTAAAACAGGAACTGTAGTTGCTAAATTTAACAGTGCCGGTAAGCTGGGTAACCAGAAAAAAGCTATTACAGTACACTCTAATGCAGGCGAGCCTACAAGCGTGTATATCGTAACAAACATCAAAGAGAAGCAGACTGGCAGCGCTAAAAACTAAGTCACCTTCTTTCTCTAATACAAAAGCCATCCGAACGGGATGGCTTTTGTTGTTTTATAGCAGTATGTTTATTTATAACTATAGCGATTTCAGGATAGCATAGAACAGCGCTCCCCAGCCAACTATAAGTGCAGTGCCACCAATTGGTGTTATGGCTCCCAGCCAGGTTATGCCTGTTAAACAAAGCGTGTAAAGTGAGCCCGAAAAGACAAGGATACCTATAAAAAATGCCCAGGCTGCCACTTGCAACGCCGGACTCTCCACTTTAAATAACAACAGGCCAACAGCCAGCAAAGCCAGTGTGTGGTACATCTGGTATTTAACGGCAGTCTCGAATGTATCGGTGCGGTTAGTGGCTTGTAACATAGGCCCCAGTGCATGTGCTCCGAACGCCCCGATCATTACAGTTAAAGCTCCGAATGCGCTGGCAATTAATAGTATCGTTTTTTGTGTCATGGCTAAAAGCTGAGCTATAGTTTATTCTTCGTCACCTTCCAGGGCATCAATTACCTGCTCTTCAAATTCACTCAGGCTGTCGTATTGCTCCAGGTTGATCTCTTTACCTCGGCTTTTTAATTCCTTTACTACATCTAGTGCAATTACTAAAGGGTCAACCTCACGACCCTGCATATCAGCGGTCCAGTTGGCGCCTACAAGCAGTTCGTCGTCGTACATGCCTACACACCAGTTCTCCAGGAATTCGGCTACAGGTAATGCTTCAGCTTTATAGTTTGCCCATTCGTCTGCGGCACAGGCTTTGGCGTTTTCTGCATCCGACCAGAAAAGAATAACTTCCGTGTCTTCGTACTCATTTGAGCTGGAAGTAGCCCAGATATCACCTTCCGATAAACCCCATACTTGTTCGGTATCTGCTACCTGCTGTACGAATTTGCGATAATTGGCTTCCTGGTTTGCGTTTTGGTCTTGCATTATAGTGTATGTTAGTGTTTCTTATTTTGTATAGTTTCGTGAGCCGAAGATACCACTTCCTACCCGAATCATGGTGCTTCCTTCTTCTAAAGCCAGCTGCCAGTCTGAGGTCATGCCCATCGATATCTCTTTAAAATCGGGGTTGGCGAAGAAGAACGTTTCTTTTAATTGCTCAAAATAGGAGCGAAGCTGCCGGAATTCGTTTCTTAATTTATCCTGATCATCTGTGTTAGTAGCAATGCCCATTACCCCCGTAATACGGATATAATGCATGTTTCGGTACTCATCAGTTTGCAGCAGCGCCACGGCTTCATCGTAAGTCATGCCGTACTTTGTTTCCTCGTCGGCAATAGAGAGTTGCAGCATGCAGTTAATAGGCGTTGTGCGGTTGCGCTGCTCTGCCCGTTTGTTTATCTCCATGAGCAGTTTCAGGCTGTCTACTGACTCTATGGTATTAATAAAATCGGAGATATACTTTACCTTATTGGTTTGCAGATGCCCGATCAGGTGCCATTCAATATCGTGGGGCAGCAGGGCGTATTTATCTACCAGTTCCTGCACTTTGTTCTCTCCAAAAATGCGGTGCCCGGCATCGTAGGCCTCTTTTATAGTTTCTACGGCGTGCGTTTTGGTTACAGCTACCAGGCGGGCAGGAGTATTCTTAAGCTGCTCATCAAAATATCGTATGTTATCTGCAATGTTGCTCATAGTTTATTTTTAATTGTTGGATGGTTGAATTGTTGGATCAGCTATGGTACAGAAGCAATGTATTGCGTCTGTACATTTCCCCAAATCTTTAACTCAATAACTCTTAAACTCTCTAACTCCTAAACTCTCTAACTTTAAATTAGTCTTCCAATACATTTGTTACAAAGGTGTTTTTGAGCAACATCCAGCAGAGCAGCAGGAGCAGGGCCCACTTTAAGTATACCTGGTAATAGTCTTTGGTGTCCCGGAAGCGCTTTTCATTTACTTCGGTCTTTTCCAGGGTGTTTATACTTTTGAAAACTTCCTGCAAGGCATCTTTACTATCAGCCCTGAAAAACCGTCCGCTTCCGATCTCGGCTACATCGCGCAGGCTGCTTTCGTCGAGGTTAGTTTCTACAAAAAGCGTTTTGCCGTTGTCATCTACAGCATAAGGAACCTGCCCGTCTTTACCTATCCCGATACTATAAAGTTTTATGTTATAGTTATTGGCCAGTTGCGCAGCCATTTGCGGATCCAGGCTTCCGGCAGTGTTTTCCCCGTCACTTATCAGGATAACAACTTTGCTTTTGGCTTGTGAGTCACGCATGCGGTTAGTAGCTACAGCCAAAGCACTACCTATAGCGGTTCCGTCATTCTCGATCATCTTAAAGCCAATAGAGTTAATGCTTTCGCGCAACATCTGGTAATCGGTAGTTAGCGGAGATAACGAGTAGGCATCGCCGGCAAATACCACCAAACCAATCCTGTCCTGCACACGGCCATCTATAAACTCCAGGGCTACTTCTTTGGCAGCGTCCAGGCGGTTTGGTTGTATATCCTGCAGCTCCATCGAGCCTGATACATCCAGGGCAAGTATAATGTCAATGCCTTCTGCAGTTTGTTCTACCTGTTCGTTTATGCGTTGCGGCCGTGCCAGTGCCACTAGTACCAGCATAATAAAAAGGATAAACAGGATATCAGGCACAAAGCGTAGTAAGCTGGTCCATTGCCAGTGAAGTTTGCCATCGAACATGGCCACGTTCAGCTTATTGCGCGAGTTTAACGTGAACAGCCACTTCAGCAGGAACAACAACGGCACCAGCGGCAGCGCATATAGCACCAACGGAAAAACCCAGTCGTAAGAGCGGAGCGTGTCCCAGCTAAACCAATCCAGGCTCAGCCACTCCAGCATGTTGTCTGTTATTTTTAGCATTTTTTATGATCTCACGGTTGGCTCTGTAACGGCTTTTGGCAAACCGGCGCAGCATCAGTAAGGCTTCTTTTGTCTCAGCGTCGGCTTCTGTAATCAGGTTACCATAAATGGCTTTGTCGCAATGGCGCAGGGCATTGTTTACTTCTTCGTTATCGTTGTAAAATTCAACTATCTCTTTGGTTGTGAATGAGTTAATAGCGCTTCGTTCCAGTTTGGTCAGGTAATTCTTCCAGAGCGATACGGCCTTCTCCATACTTTGCGATACACCTGTTTTTACAAAGCGATCTATGTGTGCATTGTAGCGCGAAGCAAAATATAAATGGTCTTTGCGAAGGCGGTATAGTTTATACTTGGTTTTTATAGTTTGCCCGAAAATGAGCCAGACCAAACTCGACACAAGTGAGATAAAAGAGATCCAGAGCAGCAGGATCGGCCAGTCAAAGCGTTCCTCAACAGGTACCAGTTCGGTTTCGAATCTGAACTTTAGTGGCTCATTTACTCTAGTTACCAGTTCCTGCAGTATTACCCGGCTGCTGTCGCTGTTTACCCTTATCGTATCTTTGCCCTGCAGCACAAAAACCGGCAAGGCCAGCGATTGTACAGCTTTGGTATCAAATGTTCTCAGGGTATAAACCGCACTATCTGTACTGATCCCGTTTTTGGTTTTAGTCGCAAAAAAATCTTTCCGTACCAGCTCGAAAGGGGAGAAGTTATAGTTGGTGCCTGGTAAGATAACTTCCAGTTTTTCGGGGTGACGATGTACTAAAGTAAATTGCAAGGGCGCTCCGATACGGATAGTGTCGCTGTTAAAAGTGCCGACAGGGCGCAGCACCTGCTGACCAGCTACCAGACCGGGTAAAGCAAATAATACTATAAATAGCAGATACTTAAGCACTTCGTTTGGTGGTTTTGTTGCGGAGCCTGAAAAGGTTTACCAGTTGCGGCACGTAATCTTCGTTAGCCTGTATAGCCAGGTAATTTGCCTGGTATTTGTGGCAGATGCGCATTACATTTTCCTGGTTCTCTTTGTACTGCGCAAAATACTTTTTCTGGAATTCTACGCCTGAGGTATTTAACCATACGGTTTTACCGGTTTCCTTATCCAACACAGGCACAATGCCCATTCCCGGCATCTTCCGTTCGCGCACATCCACTAAATGAATCACTATCAGGTCGTGTCGGCGGGCCAGCATCTGCAGTTCCTTTTCATAATTCACATCTATAAAGTCGGAAATAAGCAGAATAATGCTGCGACGCTTAATGATGTCGAGGGTAAGTTTTATGCCTGCAGCCAGGTTGGTTTTGGCAGATTTGGGTTGCAGTTCGTCGAGCGCTTTTATGATGGTGTAAGCCTGCTCAATGCCTTTTGCGGGTTTAATATACTTTTCTTTCTGGTTTGAGAAGCAGATAATACCGATCTGGCTTTGCTGCCGCGCTGCCGAAAGAGAAAGTACGCCGCAGATTTCTTTGCCAACGTCTAATTTATGTTGTTTACCGGTACCAATCGTTTGCGAAGCACTCACATCCAGCATCAGAAACACAGATTGCTCTTTTTCTTCGCGATACGTTTTAACAAAGGTGCCATGGCCTTTTGCACTCACATTCCAGTCAATAGCGCGAACATCGTCCCCATACTGGTAAGCGCGCACGTCGTCAAATTCCAGCCCTGAGCCTTTAAACACAGAGTGGAAATCGCCTTGCATCTGGGTAGTGATTGCCTTTCTTATCCGGATCTCGTACTTTCGTAGCTTTTGAACAAGCTCTTTCATACTCTTGTTGTCCTGGTGTGAGATTTTAAAATTAGGACATATTCCCGTAATTTACATCCGTGAAACGACTTTTCTATATACTTTTTTATCTTGTACTACTGGGTTGCCAGCAGCAGGAAGAAACCGCAAAGCCTGCAGGCATGGTACCGGAAGCTAAAATGGTGCAGATACTGGCAGATGTGCATGTCATGGAATCCCTGATAGAAGCAACTATAAATTATCCTGATACGGCCATGATGGTGTATAACAGGGAACACAAAAAGATACTGGAAAAGTATGGCGTAGAACAAGCAGCTTTCAGGAAGACCTATAACTATTATGGCGCTAACCTGCAGGAAATGGACAGGTTATACGAGATAATACTGGATACGCTTTCGGCCCGTGAAGCTAAGTATGTGGCTAAAAAGAGTAGAGGAGCCGCCGAAGGTGATACGCTGTTACCAGAGGAAGAAGAAGCTATTGAAGAAATGCCAGGCAGGTTAAAGAATACCCTCCGCCGACCTGCTGATGCAAAATCGGGAGAGCAGGTACTTTAAATAAGCTTGCTTCCGTTCGGAACTTTAGAGGCGGGTTGTGCCAGCACAATATCCTTGTTCTCATCCTCAAAACCGGTTACCAGCACTTCCGAAATATATTTTCCGATCTGTTTTTTGCCCAGATTAACTACGCAAAGCACCTGTTGCCCGATCAGTTCTTCAGGAGTATAGTGTTTGGTGATCTGTGCGCTCGATCTTTTTATTCCTAAAGGGCCCAGATCCACGGTCAGTTTATAGGCCGGCTTGCGCGCTTCCGGAAATTCGTTCACTTCCACTATAGTTCCTACCCGTATATCGGTTTGCTCAAATTGCTGCCAGGTTATTGTTTCTTTAGCTTCTTCGGGTGCGTACATGTCCTGCTTATAGTTTCTGATTTTCTCAAATATACTATAAAGCTGAAAAGTGAACTATAGTTAGGCACTCCAGAAAACAAGATATTCCCTCCTGACATAGCCTGGGCGTTCTAAAAGCAACATAAGGCACTGCACTTCGTACTCCTATGCAACTTTACTTATGTAAAAATCAGGCAGTTCAGGCTGCTTTATAATCACGCGCTCACACAATAAAACTATGAAGAAAGAATCCGGAGCAAGCAAATCTGTTTGGATTGAAGGCATTTCTATGCCGGCCACACATCCGCTGCAAGAAAATACTACCTGTGATGTTTGTATAGTTGGTGCCGGCATCGCCGGATTAACAACCGCCTACCTGCTGGCTAAAGAAGGCAGAAGCGTGGTGGTAATAGAAGCAAAAGACACCATTTGCGGCGGCGAAACCAACCGTACTACTGCCCACCTGGCAAGCGCCCTCGACGATGGTTTCCCGGAACTGATACGTTTGTTTGGAGTGGATGGTACACGCCTGGCCACGCAAAGCCACATGGCAGCGATCGATAAAATTGAAGAGATAATTAAAGAGGAAAAGATAAACTGCGACTTTAAAAGGGTGGATGGGTACATGTTTGCCAACGACCAGAAGGAAGAGGAGCAGCTTACGAAAGAACTGGAAGCAGTACAGAAAATAGGCTGGCGCGATGTAGTGCTTCGTAAAACCTGCCCGGTCGAAACGCTTACCGATCTGCCTTGCCTGCACTTCCCGAACCAGGGCCGCTTTCATGTACTCAAGTATCTGTCAAGCCTCACCAATGTGCTGATCGATAAGGATGTACGAATCTATACTTCAAGTAAGGCTGTAGAATTTAGAACGGGGGCAATTGCCACTGTGGTAACCGAAAATGGAAACTCTGTATCGGCAAACCACCTGGTAGTAGCTACCAATACGCCGGTAAACGACATGGTAACCATGCATACCAAGCAGGCACCTTACCGCACGTATGTAATTGGTGCCACTGTGCCAAAAGGCGCTGTACCCGATGCCTTGTACTGGGATATGAAAGACCCTTACCATTATGTGCGTATCCAGGAAGCTGATAAGGATGCACCTGAAGGAGCAGATGACCTGCTTATAGTTGGTGGCGAAGACCACAAAACAGGGCAGGACGACCATCCGGCATTGCGCTTCCAGAACCTGGAGCACTGGATGCGGATGAAATTTCCGATGGCGGGTGAGATCGTGTACCGTTGGTCGGGTCAGGTGCTGGAGCCAGTTGACAGCCTTGCTTTTATTGGTCGGAACCCGGGAGATGCCGAGAACGTGTACATTGCCACCGGTGACTCTGGCCACGGCATGACCCACGGAACTATAGCTGGTATTTTAATTACGGACCTGATCATGGGCCGCAAAAATGAGTGGGCTACTATTTACGATCCGGCAAGGGTAAGCCTCAAAACTTCCGGAGAGTTCCTGAAAGAAAACATGAATGTGGCTGCCCAGTTTAAGGATTACCTGACAGGTGGTGAAGTGAGTGATCCATCGGAGGTTATGCCGGGTACAGGAAAGATCATGCGCAAAGGTGCTACCAAAATCGCTGTTTACTGCGATCAGGAAGGTGTCCGCCACGAATGTTCAGCTATCTGTACACACTTAGGTTGCGTAGTAAGTTGGAATAACGTAGAAAGCTCCTGGGATTGCCCGTGCCACGGTTCCCGTTTCGACCCGTTTGGGAAAGTGATCACAGGCCCCGCAACCAAAGACCTGGAACCGCCCAAGTAAGTTAGAAAGTTGAGAAGTTAGAAAGTTTGGAAGTTGATGAATTATGAAGTTTTCGTGAATCTGCTTCTGTGAACTATAAACTTTAAACTTTAAACCAAAAGAGCAACTATAGATCTGTTTCTATAGTTGCTCTTTCTATTTTTATCAGAAGATACCCTTTAAACTTTCTAACTTTTTAACCTTCTAACTTCCAAACTTTTCCAGTTGTTTCAGGCGCTGATTGATGCTGGCTTCCCAGGTGGCAGTTACGTTGGCGTCTAAGCCATGGCGTGATAGTTCGTCAAATTTATCCTGTTCGGCTTTCCAGTTGGTGAAGGCTTTATTTACGGTTTCGGTGAGTTTTGCATTGGCTGATGTGCAGGAGGTACCCAGGGCTAGTAGTTTTTTACGCAGCATGCGGGCATGTACTTCGGTCAGGTCAAAATGCAGTTGTTCGTGATGCAGTAATTTTTGAGATTGCTTGTTTTTAGACCATGATTCTGTAGCCACAAATACGCACTTTACGGTATAGTTGAATTTATTGGCAGCGCAGTTTGCATCTACGGCAAGGTTGGCGGCAGTAACGGCATGGTGCGGGTTTAGTGTATCGGGCAGGGCTTTAAAATCGTCCCAGGACAAGCGTCGGTCTGCAGACCAGGAGATCTGACCGGAAACGGTGTTCTTGTCTGCTGCAACAGGCATGGCTGCGGCAGGAGCTGGCGCCAGGTAACCTGTTACCAGCGACAAAAGTAGAGAGAAAAAAAACATCTTGGCTAAAAGATTTATATTTACCGCTTAACAGCAGTTATTGCTAAAATAGTGCCCTTAATTGCATTTTAAGTTGTAACTAACTGATTGCTAAGCTTCTTAAAGCGTAAAAATAGCAATAAAGCGGCAACAGACAAGCCGGCCAGCAAACCAAGCCAGACTCCGTTTACTCCAAATCCTAATTTAAAGCCCAGCACGTAACCCACCGGCAACCCGATCACCCAGTATGCGATAAGCGAGATCACACCGGGCACCCGTACATCTTCCAGGCCACGCAAGGCACCCAGCCCTACCACCTGCACGCCATCCGAGATCTGGAACAATGCCGCAATTATGAGCAGGGTAGAAGCGATCTGAATCACTTCCGGGTCATCAATATAAAGCATGGGTATCAGTTTATTACCGGCGATCATCAGCAGGCCGCTGGCCAGCATGAACAGTACACCCATCGCAAAACTGCTGTTGCCTGCCATCTGCATGCTTCTATAGTTGCCCAGTCCTTTCTGGTTGCCTACCCGTATAGTTGCCGCTGCTGCTATGCCACTGGCCATCATGTACGTAACCGATGCCACGTTTATGGCTATCTGGTGGGCTGCCAGTTGCTTGGTGCCCAGCCAGCCGATCATAATTGCCGAGAAACTGAAAGCGCCCATCTCAAAGATCATCTGGCCGGATATAGGTAAGCCCAGCTTAAAGATGCGGTACATGTGTATAAACGAAAGGTGACGCAGCTTCAGAAAATGGCGGAAAATCTCGAAACGTTTGGCATACATTACCCAGCCCGCCATCATCAGCGCCATCACGATCCTTGAAATTAACGTAGCCCAGGCAGCCCCCATCATGCCCATTTCCGGGAAGCCCAGTTTACCCCAGATCAAAAGGTAGTTTAGAATAATGTTGAGTGTGTTGGCAACTATCGTAATGTACATCGACTGTTTGGTGAACGACAGCCCTTCGGCGAACTGCTTAAACGCCTGGAAAAGCATGAGGGGCACCATTGACAGGAAGAGCACGTTTATGAACGGAATTGCCAGCGCTACCACCTCCTCAGGTTGGGTTAAGTGCGTGATGTAAGGAGATAAAAAATAGCCAACTATAAACAGGAGTACCCCAAGTATTAGATTAGAGATAAGCCCGTTGAGCAGCAGCAGCGAGATACGGGTATAGTTTTTACGGCCTTCGGCGGCGGCAATAAGGGGGGTGATACTGAACGAAACGCCCATCCCGAACACCATCACGATCATGAAGATACTACCGGCTAGAGAAGCCGCTGCCAGCTGTACCGTACCGATCTGGCCTACCATCAAACTATCGAACACGCTAACCATAATGTGGCCCAACTGGCTGAGCACCACCGGGTAAGCGAGTGAGAAGTTCTTGGAAAAATGTTCTTTATAGGTATTGATCTGCATAGCTACTCCGGAAAGGCCTGCAAAATTAGCGCTTTTTACGGTAAGCTATACGTTATGTTAATTTATAGTTTACCTATAGTTGCCGGGGCAGGTTTAAGCTGCAGCAGTGCCTCTTTTAATCGACTCATAGCCTGGTCCAGCACCTGTCTTTCCACTGCAAACGACATGCGAACATGGCCTATGCCGCCAAACTTATCGCCGTTCACAACTATAAGCTTATATTCGTTTTGAAGGTAATTGCAAAGCTCTTCTGTGGAGTTTATAGTTGCGCCTGTAGGTGTTGTAGTTCCAATATAATGGCCCAGGTACGGGAAAAAATAATAGGCGCCATCGGGCACGTAGAATGAAACATGCGGTATGGCTTCCAGGCCTTGCAACATTACCTGGCGGTGTTCCTGCAGCACCTCCAGCATAGGTTTCAACGATTCGGATTTATGGGTTATTGTTGCCAGAGCAGCTTCTTGTATAAACATGCTCACGCCCGAAAAGGTATTAGACTGGAAATCTGTACTTTGTTTGATGACCTCTTCCGGAGCCACCATGTACCCGATGCGCCAGCCCGACATCGCAAAGTTTTTAGAGAAGCCGTTAACGACGATTATTCTTTCGTCTGCCCCTTCGCAGCTAAGGGCAGAAGTAACAGGGTTGCCGTAAGTATCAAGGTCATAAATCTCATCGCTGATCAGGTATAAGTCTGGATAATCTTTTAGCAGCGCAACTATAGTTTCGAGTTCGTGCTTGCTATAGATACGGCCGGTCGGGTTGGCAGGGTTGGTTAACAGCAGCAGTCGGCTCTTCGTTGTAAGCTTATTTCGCAGTGTTTCTACGTCTAAACTATAGTTGTCTTCTAAAGTGGTTGGTACGGTTACCAGTTTGCCTTTACTGTATTTCAGGAGCTCGTTAAACCCAAACCAGGCTGGAGTTGGAATTACCACTTCGTCACCATCGCGCAGCAACACCGAGAACAGATTAAAAAGTGCCTGCTTGGTGCCGGGAGTTACCAGTACTTGTTCCGGTTTTATAGTGATGCCATCCTGCTGATACCGCTCAACTAAAGCCTGGCGTAAGCCGGCGGTACCTTCGGCGGGCCCATAGTAGGTTAATCCAGCGTTTAAAGCATTTGTGGCAGCAGTTATGGCTATATCAGGGCTTCGGAAATAACTTGCCCCGGAGGCCAGGTTCAATTCGGTCATATTAGGTTACGGCGTATAAAACGTCGGCAAAATACTGGTTTTTATCCTGAAATACCTGCTTCACTTCAAATCCATTTTCCTGGCCTATTGTTTCAGCAAGCGCTAAGGTAAATTTGTAGGAATTTTCGGTATGGATTGCTTCCCAGGCTTTAAATTGAAAGGTTTGGCCAGTGGCCTGTACCGTTACTTCCTGGTCTTGCTGGCTGATGATAAAGCTTTTCATAACGCCTTTCTGGGGGTTGTAAAGAGCAAAATGTTTGAACTGCTCAACTATAAAATTGCCACCAAGTTCGCGGTTAATACGGTGCAACAGGTTCAAGTTAAAAGCAGCCGTCACGCCTGCGGCATCGTCGTAAGCCCGGAGTATAGTTTCCGGTTCTTTGCAAAGGTCCATGCCCACTAACAGCATATCACCAGATCTCATGTGAGATCGCACTTTTTGCAAAAAAGACTGTCGCTCTTCAGGGTTAAAATTACCGATATTAGACCCCAGGAATAGTAAAACCCTCCGACCAGGCTTGTGCTCATCCAGCCAATCGAGGGCATCAAAATAATCACCTACTACTGCGTGTGAATGTAACTCTGGTAAAGCCTGCTGTAAATTCTCACAAAGTTCGGCCATGGCATCACCTGAAATATCAACCGGCACATAGTCGAATGCAGCATTTTGCTCCAGCAGTTCTTCCAGGATGATCCTGGTCTTGGTGGCATCGCCGGCGCCCAGGTCTATCAGATGGAAGTCTCCCTGTGATGCCATTTGCCGGGCTATAGTCTGCCGGTGTGTGGTAAATACATCGTGTTCGCTACTGGTAAGGTAGTATTCGGGCACATGCATGATCTTCTGGAACAGGCGGCTGCCTTCGCCATCATAAAAATACCGCGACGATAGCTGTTTGTCGTGCTGGCTCAGTCCTTTTTTTACGTCTGCTGCAAATCTTGCCCTGGCGCTTGTACCCGATTCAGGTGTGCTCAGATCTGTTATCTGCAAAGTGGTGAGGTTATCTTTCATGTAGTTTTATTTGTTTGCCAGCCTGATTCCGGTAAACTGCCAGCGTTTGTCAGGGTGAAAAAAGTTTCGGTATGTAGTTCGGATATGATCTGCAGGTGTAGCGCAGGAGCCACCGCGGAGCACCATCTGGTTAATCATGAATTTGCCGTTGTACTCGCCCAAAGCGCCAGGTGCTGTTGAGAAACCCGGGTACGGATGGTAGGCACTATAGGTCCATTCCCAGGCATCGCCGTATAGTTGCAGCATGTTACTTTGATCGGTCTTAACAGCTGTTGGTTCGAATATGCCGGAGTCCGAGAAATTGCCCTGCTGTGGTGGATACGCCTGCGAAGCCGCTTCCCATTCAAACTCGGTTAACAATTGTTTGCCGGCCCAGTTGGCGTAGGCACTGGCTTCGTAAAAACTGATGTGCGTAACCGGCTTGTTCAGGTCAAGTTCTTCAGGTCCGTGCAAACTATAGCGGAACCATTTGTTATCCTGTTTCATCCAGTAAAGTGGTGATTCCCAGTTTGATGTTTTAGCTAAGGTAAAGCCTTCATCTAACCAGAATCTGAAATCTTTATAGCCTCCAGATTCCATAAATTCCAGGTATTCGCCGTTGGTCACCAGCCTGTTCATTACCTGTAAATCGTGAATCAGTACCTCGTGCACACCCAGTTCATTATCGAAGCAGAAGCCATTGCCCTGGTAACCTATTTTGTAAATTCCTCCCGGCACATCCAGGAAAGTGGCCGGTACATGTTCCGTTTTTCCGCTGGTTTTAGCAGGCGTATAAACAGGCAATAAGGGGTTTGTGCTGAGGATGTATTTTATGTCGGTAAGAAGCAGTTCCTGGTGTTGTTGTTCGTGTTGCAGGCCAAGTTCCAGCACCGGCATCATTTCGCTCAGAAAACGATCATCCGGGTTCTCCAGGAGTTTTGCCAGGTGTTCATTTACATGGTTGCGATAACTATAGACATCGCGAAGTGGCGGACGGGTTAAGGTGCTGCGTTCAGCGCGTTGTACCCGGTTACCGACGCTATTGTAGTATGAGTTGAACAGGTAACTATAGCTCGGGTGAAAAACTGTATAATTTGGCAGGTAAGGCTTCAGCACAAACTCTTCGAAAAACCAGGTGGTATGGGCCATGTGCCACTTGGGCGGACTCACATCAACCATCGGCTGTACTACGGTATCTTCAGGCTCCAGCGGTTTACAGATAAATTCTGTCTGGGATCTAATCTTCTGAAGCCGGGTTGCAGTATCCGTTAAATTAGTAGCGAGGGTTTTCATAGTTTAAGCGTGTTATATCAGGTTAATTTCGTGGCCGGTAAGTGACTGACTATTAAGAAAACCAACGCGATCTCTTATTGTTATGGCGGTACTTACGTTTATTAAGGCTGCTTTGATTTAATTTGCATGACAATTCAGTAGCAGGACCATGGCTCTACAATGTACTTATATTCCTTATACGCTTGATTTTAAGTTTGATGCCCGCACATCGAGAGGCGCTATTTCGCAGCACCAGGTTTTTTATATTAAACTTTGGGATGCTGCTGACCCAACTATAATTGGTATTGGTGAATGCGCACCACTGGCCGGCTTAAGCATCGATCACCGGCCGGATATAGAGCAGAAGCTTTCAGAAGTTTGCCAGACTATAAATTCAGGGAAAGCCGATACGTTAGACATGGATATGCTGGAATTACAGGAATGGCCGGCCTTACTTTTTGCGCTCGAAACTGCATTGCAGGATCTTCAAAACGGCGGAAAGCGGTTGATCTACAAAAACGCATTCAGCAATGGTGAAGCAGGTATCTCTATAAACGGACTGGTTTGGATGGGGGATAAGGAGTTTATGCAACAGCAGATCACACAAAAACTGGCTCAGGGCTATAGTTGCCTGAAACTTAAAATTGGCGGACTTGACTTTACGACCGAACTGGAAATACTGCAAAGCATACGCGAAACCGCCTCAGAAAGCGAATTAACGATACGCGTAGATGCCAACGGCGCTTTTGCCCCTGACCAAGCTTTTAAGAAACTGGAACGACTGGCAAAATTTAACATCCATAGTATAGAGCAACCTATAAAACAAGGACAGTGGAAAGCGATGGCGGAACTATGTGCCTACACACCTGTACCAATTGCCCTGGATGAAGAACTAATTGGTGTGCAGTTGGCTGATAAACAAACTGAACTGCTGGATACGATAAACCCACAATACATCATCTTAAAACCAACACTGGTAGGTGGCCTGAAAGCTAGCGCTACCTGGATTGAGTTAGCAGAAAAGAGTAACATAGGCTGGTGGATTACCTCGGCTCTGGAATCGAATATCGGGTTGAATGCGATAAGCCATTTTACAGCAAACTATAATATTACTATGCCGCAGGGGCTGGGAACCGGGCAACTATACCATAATAACATTGCATCGCCGTTACAGATAGAACAAGGCAAACTATGGTACAGCATGCTGCAGGAGTGGGGCAAGCTATAAACTATAGATATTTCTCCAGCAGCAGTTGCTTTACTTTTTCCATGCCGGTGCTGGCTTTGTCTTCCAGAAGGAGCAGGTTCGGGCGTTTCCTTACGGTAGGCAATTTGGGGTCTACCACTATAACAGGCACATCTTCCGGTACCAGGTCCACCAGGCCAGCAGCCGGGTAAACGACCAGCGATGTACCTACTACCAGGAAAATATCAGCCTGTAGCGTTTCCTGTACGGCATTTTCCATCATCGGCACAGGCTCACCAAACCAGACAATGTTCGGACGCAGCTGTGAGCCACGTTCGCATTTGTCGCCTTTGTTCAGTTGCCAGCCTTCTATCTTATAAACCAGCTTTTCATCCAGCGTGCTTCGGCTTTCAAACAATTTTCCATGCAGGTGCAGTACATTGGTTGAGCCGGCCCGCTCGTGCAGGTCATCTACATTCTGGGTTATAATGTGCACATCAAAGTGTTCTTCAAGGTCGGCAAGTATGGTGTGGCCTTGGTTGGGCTTAACAGTATGGGCATTTTTACGACGCTGATTATAGAACTCCAGTACCAGTTCCGGGTTTTTGCGCCAGCCCTGTGGTGTGGCAACTTCCATCACATCGTGCCCTTCCCAAAGTCCGTCCGCATCCCTGAACGTAGCAATTCCGCTTTCGGCACTGATGCCAGCTCCTGTAAGTACAACCAGTTTCTTCTTCATTCAAATAAAATTATACTACGGTTATTCTCAGTCAAAAATAATTATAAAAACCTGCTGTAAACTATACGGCTGTATTTAAAGAGTTGATTTTACGCAGATGGATTATTATGTATTATACCTTTAAGCAGTGAATTGAGTGAATTGTAAACACTTAAGATATAGCTGTTTTGTAATATAGTTTGTTGCTAATGTTTGTAATTATTTTAATATGAATACTTGCGTTTTAAAATACAGCCTTTTAAATTGCAGTACATCTTCCGAGAAAAATTAAATTATTCAAAGTGATTTTAAGCCCTGAAAGAAGTTTTGCTATGTTGGAATTATACTTGCAAAAGGCAGGTTTAGACTGGCATACTTCTTGGTTCAATCAGTATAAACTTAACTTTTAGCCAATGTTAGACCTCATTAATTTTGTTGCCCTGTCTGGTGTTTTTAATGTTCTGTTCTTCTGGTACGCATCAACGAAGATGAAATCGAAAGCAGATCCGGTTAAGACCCTGGTCGTATCATTCGTGTTTTCTATACCGCTTAGCTTTTTGCTGATAGGTGTTTATACTACCATGCTGATCTATGCTGCAAAGACAGGTGCCAACGAAGATGCCATGTGGGAATACATGGAGCAGGAAGAATTACAATAACAGAAGCTTTTAGTTACCACGCACATAGTTAACTCTACAAGTTAGTTTTATAAAAGACATCAAAGCGACAGCCCAAAAGCTGTCGCTTTTTTTGTGGTAAAGGGTATTTGGTTGGTAAGTGTAGTTGTATAGTTAACGTGGTCCAACCACCTCCAGCCCCTCTGAGCTATGCTCGCTACCTTCGAACTCTCGTTCTCGGTAGTCTAAGGCGGGGAGTTTTTCTGCCTTTGCTACAGTTTAATTTATGGTTTTATAGTTGGTGATTTAACACCCCTATAGTCCCCTCAAGGGGACAGTTTCTGCTATTCCTATAGTTTACTTTTTAGTTCTATAGTTACAGCCTATCGAGCGGACAGGTCGCGACCTGTCCCTACGGAACTATAGCCACGATAAAGCTCGAAGCTTACCGTTCAAACTATTAATAGGCGGTTATGATGCGAAACTTCACAGTCTTTGGGTTGAGCGCCTTGTGAATATCTGGTGCCGAAAGGCATTGCGAGGAACGAGCAAAAGAGATTCGCACAGCGCGATGCCCGAAGACGGGGCCTCCCGGCCGTGAGGGCACCAAAGCCTGATTGAAACGATAGATAAGTAAAGCTCCCTGGATTGGAAGGGGTTTGAAACTATAGCTTGGTGCGAAGAGCAGGGTTTACAACTATAGAACTCAGATTTCTCACGCTGTTCGAAATGACAAGAAGTAACTATAAGACACATAAGATCCTTCGGCTGACGTTCAGAATGACAGTTACGATAAGATCTTTAAAGAATCTCTTTGGATAAGTGTAGATCCATCATACCGTCCATCTCTCGGACCATTCTCAAGTTTTAAAACGCCTCTGGGGCAAACATGGGCACAAACTCCGCATCCCACACACGACGAGCGGATGATGGGCTTACCTTGCTGGGCGTACCACCGAACATCAATGCCCATTTCGCAGTAAGTAGAGCAGTTGCCGCAGGAAATACATTGGCCGCCGTTGGTCGTGATACGGAAGCGCGAAAGATGTTTTTGCAGAAGGCCTAAATACGCGGCCATCGGGCAGCCAAAACGGCACCACACTCGGTTACCCAGGATCGGGTAGAAACCTACGCCCACTACACCTGAAAACAGGGAACCGATAAAGAAACCGTAACTCCTTGAAAAACCACCTGACAAGTCTCCAAGTAAAGTACCGCCTGACCAGGAATTGACCCAAAGCAGAATAGTAGTGACGATCACAAAGCCAAGAATAGGATAGATGATAGCGACTTCCCATTGCCAGGCTTTTTTGCTTTTGTCGGAGAGGTGGCGGTAGGGGTCGCCGGCGGTTTCGGCGAGTCCACCGCAGCCACATACCCACGAACAGTACCAGCGTTTGCCATAAAAGTAAGTTAGTACAGGTGTTGCCAGAAAAGTGAACACAGCACCCCAGAACACCATAAATACACCCAGCGCCTGCCCATTATCAACCAGGTAGCCAACAGTACCCGGAAAAAGGTAATCATATTTAAGCGGCCAGAAATAACTGAAGTAGAATTCGGGTTGGTTAAAGGCCAGTAACAGGCCGGGCAACAGAAAGGCGAAACCCAACTGGAAGAAGATGACCGAACAGGTCCGGATCAGGTGATAGGGATTGTTCCGGTATTTAAGCAGGGCGTACACGCCCATCACTATAACCGCCAATGTATAGAATGTGCCATACAGGAACCACTGGTCTGAAGGTTTATTTCGCAGTCCCTGGCTGAGTGGCTCTACGGCAACTATAAGTCCATGCAGCGTATCCGGAAACCAGTAAAGCAGGATGTAAAAGCCGGTAAGTACGATGCCTAACACCCAGGCTGACATACCGCGTGACGTAGCATCCTGTTGCCAGAGTCCGTTGTTCTGATGCGATACATGTTTGGGTAAACGGGAGCAAACTATAGTTATCAGGCTGCCTGTAGTTAGCAGACCTAATCCACTTAATCCCCAGGTAACAGCATCAATATTAGCTCCACCAATTAAAGTAACAAGCAAGCATAGTGTGCTGATGGCCAATAGTGTATAGCCAATGTATTTAAAGTAATTATATAAGTTATTGGTAGGAGTTTTGTGCATACTTTAACAGTTGTCGGGTGTTTCTGCAAAGAGGGATAAGCGCTGACGAAGGTTCCACCAACTATGCTGTTTTACCGGGGCCTGTTTTTCCGGGAACTGCTGGTAATACTGTTTTAAAAGTTCGGGCTCGTACCGCTGGAAAAATTCTGAATCGAAGTTTACGGCTGGCAGCTGCTCCATTACCTGGTGTATGGTATAGTTCTCTTTCAGCCAGTAATGGCACAGGTCGTGGCGGAAGCGGATGCCGAGCAGGTTCACACCCATCAGTTTGCCGCTCTCTCGCTCATAAAGTAAACGCATGGCTTTGGTCTTAACCGGGTGTTCCCAGTAAAGCGAACTATAGTGTTGCTCGTCCCAGTTGCGTGGAACAAAACCATAGGTCTGGTATTCGATGTTCAGGAACTTGGCGGAATTAAACCAGGGGCCGCGGGTATATGGTTCCCGGTTACCTGTGAGTATGGCTGCCAGGGATTCGCCGTGTTGCCGGCCGGTGTACCAGAGTTGCTCCAATGCAGGCTCGCCGGGAGCCGGATCTTTAAACTGGGCACAATCCCCGATGGCGTAAACGTTCTTTATGCTTGTCTCGAAGTAATGGTTTATAAGAACTCCTTTATCTGTTTCAATACCAGTTGGTTTTATAAAATCTATGCATGGTTTAACCCCCGTAGCTATACCTACAAACTGGCATGGAATCTCTTTACCACTTTTAGTCTTAACGGCTCTGACCTTACCGGTTTCGTCACCAAGTATCTCAGCCAATTCATCCTGTAGTTGCAATTCTATACCGCAGTCCAGGATGTGTTTCGTTACCAGTTTAGCTTCCTGCTCAGGCAGGTTACTACGCCAGTAAAGATTTTCCCGGACCAGTATAGTTACGTTTATGCCCTTGCTCTGCAGCATTTCGGCCATCTCTATTCCTATCAGTCCGCCGCCAACTATAACTGTTTGTTTAATACCTTTCGTCGTCTGCTGCATCAGTTCAAGGTCCTGCAGGCTTATAAGCGCCTGCACGCCTTTTAGCTGTAATCCCGGCCAGTTATAGTATACCGCCGAAGATCCGGTAGCCAATACAAGCTGGTCGTATGTTATCGGTTGGGATCTTTGCAGTTTCAGGGTCTTCGTTTCAAAATCTACGGACTCTACAGAATCCTGCAACTGCTCAATTTTTTGTTCTTCGTAATACCAGTCGGGGTAAGGTATAATGTCCTGGTAGCGCATGTGGCCCATGTACACATACATCAATGCCGGGCGTGAAAAGTGCGTTGGAGCTTCAGCAGAAATAACAGTAATGCGGCAATCAGAATGGGCACGAAGTCGCTGCGCCAGCGTAATTCCGGCTATTCCGTTCCCGATCACTACCACATGATTATTTTGCTGCATGTACTTTATTTCCGGTTTAGGTTTATAGTTGTAATACTGCTACTCAGATCAAATATAGTTTAAAATGCTGTAAGGGGGCTGATGATCAACAGAAGAAACTACGGAAGGTTATATGGGTTGGCGCCATCTTGGTAGTAAATTATAGTTTGAGGAACCTTTAGCCAACAAAAAAAGGCCGGAACTATGTCCCGGCCTTCTGTTTGTAGTGTGTGCTTAATGACTGCCGGCGCTGCTGCCTATATCGGAACCGCCGTCCTGTACATCGGCACTGCCGCGGCTACCGCTTTTCTGCGATGGCGCACCGCCAACTTTGCCTTTCATGATCTTTTCGTTGTTAACATCAACCTTCTTTCCTGTCGGGTTTATGTTAGGCACTTTGTTGCCTTTGCCATCTGGTTTATTCTGGTCCTGGTTCTTCTTATTTTTATCGTTCATAGTCTTCTTTATTTTCAGTTATGGTTTAGGCATTAGTGCCTGGTGTTAAAATCGGTTGTATCTGTTTCGTTCGTTTCTGTTATAATCCTGGTCGCGACGCTCGTTGCCGGGCTCAGGATGGCGGCTTGTATAGTTGCCATGATAGCTGCGTCTGTGGCCAGTAAGCGGGTTATAGTAACGATGCTCTTCCCAGTCTGCGTTCCAGTCTCCGTCATAGCCCACACTTAGCGAGCCAGCCATGTTGCCATAGCTTTCGTCGCGGCCACGGGTTCTGAAACGGTCCGGATCATAGTTTCCTTCAAAGTTTGCGAACACGCTTCTGGAGCGGTACATGCTCTCCGGCTGTTGCGTTTCTTCATCATGCCAGTAGCCCTGTGAGTTGCGGCTGCCATAGTTAAAACGGTTCCGGTCCCTGTCACGGTCATGATCCCGGCGTCGGGGCTGGTTTTCGTTATAGTAAAAGCGTTGCTCACGGCTCTGATACTCTGGTCTGCGATCATACGTTCTGGAGCTTTCGTGTCGTTCGCCGCGCCTGTCAAACCCGTCGTAAGTGGTTTCATCGTGATAAGGACTATCATTATCCAAACGGTAGGCTACCCTGAACACGCTCTGGTCTATCGGGCGGTCATCGCCGCGGTAATTATTTCTGTAGTCAGTGTATCCTGTATTATACCAATCGTTTCCTTCCATAGCATTTTAATTCTTTAGTGATACTATTTATAACGGCTGAAAACGCCTATGGTTAAGGTATTTATATAACTATGGATGTAGAGCTAATTAATCTAAACCCGTTGACCTGCCGTAAAACTAAACGAACAAATTAATCTACAACTATGAGAAACAGACGAGAAAATGACCAGAGCGAAACCCGAAACGATGTAGAACCACGTTGGCTACACGGTAACCACGGTAACAATTCGGACCGGGGAAACTATAGGATTGACTCTCATTTTAACCGCGGAAGAGGCGAGTATGATGAAGATTTCCTTGACAGGTCCTCATTTAATACAAACGACGATCATCGCGGTTCATCTCCCGAAGGTCGCTACCAGGTTGGTGGGGCACAATATGCCGGCGAAGATTTTACCAACCAGCGTCGTCGCCAAAGGAAAGATAATATGTATGGCATGAGCTACACCAAAGACGATGGTTATAATTCCGGCCGCCACTATGACCCGCGTGCCAACTACAGAAATTCAGATTACAGCGACTTTGGCCGGCAAAATGAGCCACGTGACCTGAGCCGTGAACGCGACGAGCGCTTTGGACATGAATTAAGCCGTGGAGACAGAGGCGAATATTTAGGCCATGCGTCTATGGGAGATTATGAATCTTACAGAAGATACGAACACTTCGACCCACGCTACGATAACGACTATAGTGGCGGTTTTGCAGGCCGTAACTACTCCGAAGGCGAAACCCACTACGGCGAAGGCAGTTACTACAGTAACATAGACCGCTGGAGAGGAGAACAGGCCCAGAACCAGCCGCAGAGTGGCAAAAGAACCAGATCTAGAAAATAATCTTTTAAACAGCGGCACAAATGCAAGTGAAGTGTTTTTGCTGCCTTTTAAACAATAAAGCTATGAGACGAAACAACGATATGTATTCCGGAAACTTTGAGGATAACTATAGCCGTGAGTATGATGATAGCCGCTACGGACAGAACTATAACCGGCAGCGGGGAAATTATCATGAGGAAGGCGAGCAATACCGTTCTCCGCGAAACCAGGATAACAGGAGGAGAGGAGATTACGAGCCAACCCGCGAAGATTACTATAACCAGATGTATGACATTGCCAACTATTCCGGTATGCCGCGCGACGAAAATTATGGTTTGCCGCACGGCCCAGAAGATGAATTGATGAACATGAAGCCAATGCCGTTGCAGGAAGGACCCTATAACCGCCACCGCCATTACAACTATAGTTTAGGCTACAACCCGAACTTCGATAACCCGGAAGAAGGCGACATGTACCGCAACTTCGACAGCCGGGGCAACCACGGTTACCGCCACGATGCATCATATGGCAACGAAGACGAGTTCAGGGATTTTGGAAACGACCGTTACGGAAGCAGCGATTATACAAACAGGCCTTCTGATGACCGTTACACCGATTACGACAGGTACTAAGCTACCAAAGCGAAACTTTAACGTATAGATGCCTGTACATTAGTATTAAATTTCCATCTGAGAAAAGGCCGCGGCACATGCTGCGGCTTTTTTATTGTGCCTGCCGTGTATTGTATATCCAGATAAGTATAAATATATTTGGCTATACACCTAAACACTCTACACCCATGAAATTGTTAAAAAGGATCGGATTCGGACTGCTTGCGCTGGTTTTATTGCTGGCTGCCGGCTCGTTGCTTATCTCATCTAAATTAAAGGTTGAACGCTCTATAGAAGTAGCAGCACCGGCCAATGCTGCATTTGAGCAGGTAAACACGCTCCGTAACTGGGAGCAATGGTCGCCGTGGCACAAAATTGACCCGCATATGATCTTAACATATAGCGGCCCCGATGGCGGACCAGGCTCGAGCTACAATTGGTTCAGCAAAGACCCTAACGTAGGCGATGGCGAATTCAAGATCGTTAAAACAGATCCTTATAAAGCCATTGATGCAGAAATGCAATTTGGCCCAAGCAATAAAGCCAACACTAACTATAGTTTTGAAGAAACTGCAAAGGGCACCCGCATTACCTGGTCAATGGAGTCAGAACTGGGCATGAACCCGGTAGATAAGTATTTCGGTATTCTGTTCCTTGATAAATATGTAGGGGCAGATTTCGAGCGCGGCCTGAATAATATGAAGCAGATACTGGAAGCGCAGCCTGTAGTTCAGGATGATGCGCACGCAGGGCATGGACATTAATACTATGACATTATAAAACAGAAAAGCCAGGTTTATCGCCTGGCTTTTCTGTTTTATAGTTGATACTATAGGTTAGATCAGTTTATATAGCCTGTCGCGGAGGCCGGCAGAGGCTTCTACCAATGGCATACGCACAGCAGGCTCGCACACTCCGAAACGCTCCAGCAGGGCTTTAACGCCAACAGGGTTACCTTCTTCGTACATCAGCGGGTTTATGTCTATAAAGTCGTAAAGTAGCTGTGATGCTTTAGCGAAATCATAGTTCAGGCCAAGGCGTATCATGTTGCTGAACTTCTCAGGGAAGGCATTTGCCAGAACCGAGATAACGCCAACAGCACCAATCGAGATCATTGGCAAGGTCAGTACATCATCACCCGAGATCAGCATAAAGTCGGCTGGTTTGTGTTTGGCAATGGCCATGCATTGCTCCAGGTTACCTGATGCTTCTTTAATTCCGATAATGTTAGGGTGTGCAGCCAGTTTTATAGTTGTCTCGGCAGTTACGTTGCTGCCTGTGCGGCCCGGCACGTTGTAAAGTATAACCGGCACAGGCGATGCTTCGGCTACAGCTACATAGTGCTGGTAAATGCCCTGCTGCGACGGCTTGTTATAGTATGGGCTCACCGAAAGTATGGCATCAATGCCATTCAGGTCGGTAGTTGCGAAGCTATTCAGCAGTTCCTGGGTATTATTGCCGCCAAGTCCGTAAACCAGCGGCACGCGTCCGTTTACGTGTTGTTTTATAGTTTGCAGTATCTGCTTTTTCTCTTCGGCAGTTGTGGTAACCGACTCGGCAGTGGTGCCATTAATTACCAGGTAATCTACGCCGCCATCCAGCACAAAGTCCAGAAGCTTTTTTAGGCCGTTATAATCTACAGCCAGGTCTTTTGTAAAAGGCGTTACCAACGCTACGCCCGTACCTTTTAATCTTTCCTGAATCATCTATTTAAAGTAAGAACTACGAAGTTCTGATTATGTATTGGTTTGTGCAAGTTTTTTGGTTTTTAACGTTACTCGTGCAGCCGAAGCCCGTAGCGTAGCAAGGGTTAAAGCTGTACCTTGTTAGCACAATTAATTTTATTTATAGTTTGGAAAGATACCTGCTTCAAACTCCTCGATGTATTCTCTTGAGAAGCCTCTTGTTATGGGCATGAGCCATATTGATTCCAGTACTTCTCCTTTCTTGAACATGTGCCCGTAACCGTTAACCCTCTCGCCTTTAAGGTCAAAAGTGTACATCGCCGAGATTTCCTCCTCATCGGATGAGAAAGTCTCAAGCTTTAGCCTTTCTGGACTGACGTTATGTTTCTTTAGCAAGCCTTCCAACGCGCTTGCATACGCGTCCACTATAGAGAGTGTGTCTGCTTTGATTCTGGAGTCCATGAAGGCAGTAAGTCTGTCATTGTTTCCGTCCGAGTACATCTTTAGTTGTTTGTAGAACCACCTTGTGGACTCTGGAATTTCTGAAGTCCGCAAAGTCAGTTTCTCAGGGCTGTCGAACTGCACTTCACCAATAGTCTGCGTTACCCATTCCCCTTTCAGTATCTCCTCGTCAGTCGGCTGTGATGTTACCAAGTATAGAGCAAGTATGCCAACAGCGAAAAGCCCAGCTGCTGAGGCAGTTTTTAATCCTTTACCTTTTTCTTTTACTAAATAATAAATACCCGCTCCCACCAATGCCCCAACACCGCCAAAAAGTGCGGCATAAAGTATTTCCATTTTATCATCTGCCGCCATGGCGTCTGCCATATTGTATCCCAAAATCGCGGGGACTACTAAGAAGATGCCTCGCCAAATTTGTTCGTCTTTATTCATTCTTTATTTGTGCTAACGGCTTGTATATGAGGTGAACCAGGCGCAGCCGCAGCTTTGCTCATGTGCTTGGTTAGGCACAGTTTTTTTTATTCTTTTATAATTTTACCATTTTCATCAAATCGAGTAGTTTTAGTTAAAAAACCATCTTTAGTATAATTAGATATTTGCTTGATTTTACCGTTATGATAAAACTCCTTTAAGACTCCGACTACTAATCCTTCTTTGAATTCACCAATAAGTTTAATTGAACCGTCTGAATAATAACTTTTTTGTAGTCCATCAGAAGGTTTGTCACAATTTCTAAAAATGTAGCCGTGTTTATCATGGGTAACCAAATATTCTTGGATTCGGGGAATCGTTAAGGTGTCTGAATTTACCTCTTCATTGAGTTGAATGTTTTGAATGTCACCAGTTCCCGTAGAGACCAAAATATACTGACCTTTCTTGGGAAGCAGTACAGTCCCAGTCTTGAAGTCGGATATGTGATATTGCTTTCCATCTTTTTCCAGATAATAGTTAAAGCTAATCTCAACTTCATTCAAACAAGGATTCTTCAAATAAAGGTTATACTTTATTTCATTACCTAATCCAGAGCTGTAACAAAGCAGGAGAAAAAGAAATATTTTCATAAGTCCTTAAATTTTGCCTAACGGTTGGGCTAAAAGACGGCGGAGGCCGTCGGCCGATGCTGGCGCTTAGCTGTTGTTGTGGGGCGTTTTTTTTAT